>NZ_DASVNZ010000044.1:0-9945 GCF_036486225.1 Roseateles sp.
CCGCCCGCACCACCGCTCAAGGAAGTCGCGCCGGAGATGAGCCAGACCAAGCTGGACCGGCTGATCGTGATCGCGATCGACCCCGGCCACGGCGGCGAGGATCCGGGCGCGATCGGCCCCACGGGGCTGAGAGAGAAGGACGTGGTGCTGGCGATCGGCAAGAAGCTGCGCGACCGGCTGAACACCAACCCGCGCATCCGCGTGATGATGACGCGGGATGCGGACTTCTTCGTTCCGCTCAACGAGCGGGTGCGCAAGGCGCGGCGGGTGCAGGCCGACCTGTTCGTGTCCATCCACGCGGACGCCTTCATCACGCCGAAGGCCCGCGGCGCGTCGGTCTTTGCACTGTCGACCAGCGGTGCAAGCTCGACGAACGCGCGCTGGATGGCCGACAAGGAGAACGCGGCCGACGTGATCGGCGGCGTCAACACCAAGGTCGTGAAGGATGCGGGCGTGCTGCGCGCGATGCTGGACATGAGCACCTCGGCGCAGATCAAGGACAGCCTGAAGCTGGGTGGCGAAGTGCTGGGCCAGATCGGCAAGCTGGCCAAGCTGCACAAGGGCAGCGTCGAGCAGGCCGGCTTCGCGGTGCTGAAGGCGCCGGACGTGCCGTCCATCCTGGTGGAGACGGCCTTCATCTCCAATCCCGAGGAAGAAGCCAGACTGCGCGATCCGGACTACCAGGACGACCTGGTCAAGGCGCTGGCGACCGGCATCGCACGGTACTTCGCGAAGAATCCGCCGCTGGCGGCGAGACATCGCGCGCTGTGACGGTGCTGAACGACCAGCCCGCGGCGCCTCTGCCGCTGTTCGGCTTCGGCTCGATCCTGCCGGCGGGGTTCATCGGCGGACCGCCCGCGGCGGGCGTGCTGGCGTTTCTCAACCTGCGGACTGCTCCGGCGCGCGCACCGACTGACGCTCGGATTCTTCGTGACGGCGACCGCCGTCTGGTGGCAGTGCCTGATGCATGTGCCGCCGCATGCCATCTCCCAACTCCTGACCCAGGTTCCGGTCTGGCTTGTTCTGAGCTTACCCGCGTGGCTCATGCTGCGGGGGTTGCATCGCGCCCACAAGGCGGCCGGTGGGACGTTCAGGTCTGCGTGGAGAGCAGTGGGCATCGCGATCCTGGTGAAGATCGCCGTGACGGCACTGTTGCTCTCGGTTGCCGCCGCAGTGGCATCTATCAGCGCGTAGGCTTCATCAGCCCTTGCTCTTGACCGATCGACTGGGCGGTTTCGCTTGCCGCTTGGCAGGCGGCATGCGCGCCTCAGGCAACAAGGTTCCGAATCCGTCCAGCACGATGACAACTCCCGCCGCAGTGCGAATGCTGAGTTGCAATTCCGCGCCCATCGCGGCGACGTACTTGCGCAATGTCGAGAGCAACATGTCGCTGCGCTTTTCCAACTGAGTGACAGCGTTCTGTTTGATCTGCAGAACGTCGGCCACCTCGGTTTGAGTCTTTTCCAACGCGCGCCGCGCATCGGCAAGCGTGTCGGCGTAGCGAATCATGTCGTCGGCCATTTCCTGGCCTTTCGACTCGATCCACGCGAGTTCTTCGGGAGGAAGCTCCGCGAGCATGCTCTTCAGGGATCGTGCCATGGTCAGCTCCTGGTCGAAGTCGTTGTCATCTCATTCATCAATTTGGCCAAGTGGTCGTCGAAGCGTTCGTCCGCCACCCGGATCAACTGCCTGTAGAACTCCGATTCGCTTTTGCCCTGCTTGGCCCCCGCCACCAACAAACAGGCGCATCGCAGCGGATCAAAGGCAAAGGCGGCTCGCCAGACTTCGTTGCCGGACTTGGCCTTGAATCGAAGCTCCTTCATGTTGGCGTGTCGGGACCCGTGCAGCGTGTCCACATGGGGACGTCCCGCCTTCGGGCCAGACCGCTCCAATGCAAGGGTCGCTGCCCACAAGCCACGCCGGACATCAATGTCCATTCCATTGAATTCAGGGATGAAGTCATCATGGAAGTTGACATCCCATTCGTCGTACGACTGATCTGTTGAAGTGCTCACCATAACCTTTGCGTGATATCACGTCAAGGTGATGGTAGACATGAGATTGGCGCCTGGGCGGCCCTCTCCCCCAACGCAGATCCCACACCCTCTTCAGTGGGAAACCGGTCAGGATTCAGCAAGCATTCAGCGCCCATGAAAAACGGGGCCGAAGCCCCGTTCCGTTCCGCGTCGGCGAGATGCCTTACTTGCCGACCTGCGTCGGCATTGCCGGTGCCGTCGTGCGCTGGATCGGCTTCCAGGTCTTGAGGCGTTCGAGGACGTTCGCCACGCCCGCTTCGAGCTGCACATCGCGGCCCGCGTTGACCGCCACCGGATCCAGATCGACGTCGATGTCCGGCGCGACGCCTTCGTTCTCGATGCGCCACTCGCCTTCCGGCGTGAAGAAGCGGAAGAACGGCACCACCAGGAAACCGCCGTCGATCAAGTTCGGGTTCGCCGAGATGCCGATCAACCCGCCCCAGGTGCGCTTGCCGATCAGCGGGCCCAGGCCCGTGCGCTTGAACGCGTAGGGCATGAAGTCGCCGCCCGAGCCCGCGTCCTGGTCGATCAGCATCGCCTTCGGGCCGTAGATGGCGCCGGCGGGCGTGTCGTAGATCAAGCCGTCACGGTCCTTCCAGCTGCCCAGGTAGGCGCGGTTCAGCAGCTCGGTCACGTAGTTCGCCGCCTGGCCGCCGCCATTGCGGCGGTCGTCGACGATCAGCCCCGGCTTGTCCACCTGGCCGAAGAACATCCGGTTGAAATGCTGGAAGCCCGGTCCCGCCGTGTCCGGCATGTAGACGTAGGCGATCTTGCCGCCGCTCAGGCGATCCACCTCCTCGCGGTTGTGGTCGATCCAGGCCCACTGGCGCAGCCGGCCTTCGGTCGAGATCGGCTCGACGGTCACGCGACGCGCGCCCTGCCCGTTCGCATTCGCCGACACCGTCAGCTGCACCTGCTTGCCGACCGTGTTCTCCAGCTGCTGGTAGAGGTTGTGCGCACCGTCCACCGGCTGGCCGTTGACCGCCAGCAGGTAGTCGCCTTCCTTGACGCCCAGACCCGGCGCCGCCAGCGGCGCCTTCAGGTACGGATCCCAGCGGTCGCCCTTGAAGATCGTCTTGATGCGGTACTTGCCATTCTCGACGCTGAAGTCCGCGCCCAGCAGGCCCACCGCGACGCGCGGCTCCTGATGCACGTCGCCGCCGCCCACGCGGTTGTGACCGACCTGCAGCTCGCCGATCATCTCGACCAGCAGGTCGTTCAGGTCTTCGCGACGCTGCACGCCCGCGACCAGCGGCGCGTAGCGCTGGTAGACGCCCTGCCAGTCGAGACCGTGCAGCTTCGGGTCGTAGAAGAACTCCTTCTCCATCCACCAGGTCTCGTCGAAGATCTGACGCCATTCGGCGCGCGGATCCACGCGGGTCTTCAGGCCCGACAGGTCGATGCTCTTGGTGTCGATCTTCTCCTTGGCGTCAGCGATCTCCAGGCGGCCGCCGCCCGGGCTCAGCAGGATCTTCTTGCCGTCCGGGCTCAGGCTGTAGCCCTCGATCTGCGGCTTGACCATCTTCGCCTTCTTCTCTTCGAAGTCGAAGCGATACAGGTCGCCCTTGCCGCCGTTGCCGCCTTCGGCATCGATGGACACGCCCGGCTGCTTGCGCTCGACGTAGAACAGCGCGCCGTCGTCCGCCACCGCGAGGTCGTCATAACGTGCCGTCGCCACCGGCAGACCCACGATGCGGTCCTTCAGGCCGGCGAAGTCGATGCGCACCGGCTTGACCTTGGGCTTGACGTCCTTGCCGTCATCCTTCTTGTCCGCCTTCTTGTCGTCCTTCGCGTCCTTCGCGTCCTTGTCCGACTTGTCTGCCTTCTCAGCCTTGTCGTCCTTCTTGTCCTCGTCGGCCTTCTTGTCCTTGGCGTCCTTGCCATCCTCGTCGCCGGCCTTGGGCTCGAGCGGCGACTTGCCGTCCGCTCGCAGCACCGCCGCGTACAGGCCCATGCGCACCGCACGTTCCTGCGTCGACATGTCCAGGCCCACCTGTGCCGGGCCGGAGTTGATCGACGCGGCGAAGAACAGCACGTCGCCCTTGGTCGAGAACGCCGGCAGGCCGGCGTGGCTCAGGCCGTCGGTGACCGTGTGCTGCTGGCCGGTCTGGAAGTCGGCGATGCGGATCTGGCTGAAGAAGTTCTTGCCGACCACCGTGTAGGCCAGGTAACGGCCGTCCGGCGAGAAGCCGACGTCGAAGCCGGCGCGGCGTTCGCTGCTGTCGATCTTGGCCAGCTTGCCCGACTGCGCGCCGCCCAGCGGCAGCTGGTACAGGTTCAGGTGGTTGTCCTGCAGCACCAGCCGCGCGCCGTCCGGCGACCACGCGAGCAGCGTGTAGTAGCCGGTCTCCGGCAGCAGCAGCTTGCGCGTGGGCTTGTTGGCGGCCTGGTCGCCGAGCTGGTCGCGGATCACGACCTGGTGGCGCATGCCGGGCTCGTCGGAGACGTAGGCGACCTGCTGGCCGTCGGGGCTCCACAGGGCGTCCTTCTCACGCACGCCGGAGGTCTGCGTCAGGTTGCGCACCACGCCGTCCTTCACCGGCACGGAGAAGACCTCGCCGCGCGCGCTGACCACGACGCGCTTGCCGGTGGCCGACAGCGACGCGCCGGTGATGGTCTTGGCGGCGTCCTTCCACTGCACGCGCGCCTCGTTGCTCTGCTCGTTCAGCGCGACGCTGAGGACACGCGAGGTGCCGCCCTCGAGGCCGACTTCCTTCAGCTGTCCGCCCGCCTCGTAGACGATGCGGCCGTCACGGCCGTCGGCGCTGCGGATATCCCAGACGGTTTCCTTGGTCAGCTGGCGCAGCGCCTTGGTCCGGGTATTGAACGCGAAGAGGTTGGCCGCGCCGTCGTTGCGGTCGGAGATGAAGACGACCTCGTCGCCCATCCAGATCGGGTTGCTGTCGGTCGCGTTGACGTGCGGGATCTGTTCCCAGGTCTTGCCCTTGGGATCGAGGATCCAGATCGGCGGCGTGGTGCCGCCGCGGCTCTGGCGCCAGCCGCTCGGGCCGGAGTAGGCCGCGCCGTTCGGGCGGTAGGCCAGGCGCGTGCCGTCGGGCGACCACACGCCCTCGTAGGCGACGGCCTCCATCACCTTGTGCTCGAAGCCGCCGTCCACCGGCACCTCGAACAGCTGCTTGCTGCGGGTGTTCAGCACCTCGCGGTTGGAGGCGAACAGCACGCGCTTGCCGTCGGGGCTCCAGCCGGTCACCTGGTCGGCGGCCGGGTGCCAGGTCAGGCGGCGCGGTTGACCGCCGTTCGCGGCGATCACATAGACATCGGTGTTGCCGTCGTAGGCCGCGGAGAAGGCGATCCATTGGCCGTCGGGCGAGAAGCGCGGCGCGAACTCGCCGGCGGCATGACCGGCGAGCCGGCGCGGCTGGCTGCCGTCGCGGTTGGCGATCCACAGGTCGCCGCCATAGACGAAGGCCAGGTGGCGCGCGGACACGGCGGGATCGCGCAGCAGCATGGTCACGGCGGGGGCCGGCGCGGCTGCGGAAGTGGCGGAAGCGGTCGTGGTCGCGGCCTGTTGGGCCTGCGTAGGCGCTGCCGCGATCGCGGCGGTCAGACTCAGGGCCAGGGTGACGGCCTTGCTGAGGATGCTGTGTTGCATGAGCGTGATCGGCGGTGAAAACAGCGGGCGAGGATAGCCCTGCGATCTCACCATGACGAAGCTCACCCCCGGTGTTTGCGCGCTAGGCGCGTCGGTGTTTTCCCGCGCTCAGACCGCTGGCTTCGCGCGCGAGGCGCGCCATCCGCCGTAAAGCGCGATCAGGCCCGGGATGATGATCATGGCCCAGATGATCTTGCTGAGGTGCGTCTGCACGAAGGGGATGTTGCCGAAGAGGTAGCCCGCCATCGTGAGGCCCACGACCCAGATCACGCCGCCGGCGACGTTGTACGCCGTGAAGCGGCTGCGGGTCATCGCCGCGACGCCGGCCACGAAGGGCGCGAAGGTGCGGATGAAGGGCATGAAGCGCGCCAGGATGATGGTGACGCCGCCGTGCTTCTCGTAGAACTCGTGCGCGGCGTCGAAGGCGCGCTTGTTGAAGAAGCGCGACTGCTCCCACTGGAACACCTTGGGCCCGAAGTAGCGCCCGATCGTGTAGTTGCACTGGTCGCCCAGGATGGCGGCGACGAGCAGCACCGTGATCGCCAGCGGCAGGCTCATCATCCCCGTCCCGCACAAGGCGCCGACGACGAACAGCAGCGAGTCCCCCGGCAGGAAGGGCATCACGACGAGGCCGGTCTCCACGAACACGATCAGGAACAGCAGCGCGTAGACCCACATCCCGTAGGCGGCCACGAACTCGGCGAGGTGCTTGTCGACATGCAGGATGAAGTCGACGAGGAAGTGCATCAGATCCATGGGCGCGGATTATGGCGGGCGGTTCCTTATGCGCTCGTGAAGAAACGGCAGCTCGACCAGCTCGAATTTGCTGTGTGGCCCACCGAACAAAGTCAGAGATGCCAGACGCTCTGACTCTTCGATGTGATGGAAGAACTGACTATCGACGCCTTGGGTCGAGGTTCGAAGAATCGGCTCCGCCTCCGGGGGTTTCTCAACGGGCATCGACGGAACCACTCATGAAAATGTTGAAAGCTGCCGCCCGAGCTCTGTACGCGCTGGGCGAAACCACGCTCGTCTACGTTGCCCTGCTTTGCCTGATGGGCGCCCTTTTCAATCAGTCTTGGCGGGAGTGGGTCGACGCCGCCGCCTGGGCCCGTGCCGCGCCGTCCGCATTGGCCGTTCTCTGCCTCTTGGCCCTGTTCCGGCTCACGAGAAAGCGGTATGCACTGTCCTCTCGGCTCGCCCATCCGTCCGACCGGCCCCAGCGCGTCACGTGGTGGTTTGCCGCAGTCCTATTGAGCACGGCGCCGGTTGTCCTCGTCATGGGCGTCCATCGTTTTCAGGAACCGGGGGCACTCCAGCTGATCACGATCTCGGCATCGATCGCGTCGCTCTTCAATGTGCTATGCATCGCGTTGACTGAAGAGTTCGTGTACCGCTATGTCCTGATGGGCCGACTGCTACATCTCGGGGTGCCGGTGCTCATCTCGTTAGTCATCCAGGCTGGCTTGTTCCTGGCGGCTCATGGGAAACATGCGTTCATCGCTCCTCATACGGTGGCGTGGTACCTGGTGGGTGGATTGACGCTCGGGACTCTGTACGTCGCCACGAGGTCCATATCGTGCACCGTTGCCTTGCACGCCATCGTGGACATCTGCATCGCGCAGACGGGCCCGGCCTCGTACTGGTTGACGCACCGCCCAGTCGAGGCCATGCGCTACGACTGGACGATCGCCGCCACGGGCCTCTGGTCAATCGCACTCCTCGTCTACTGGTCCTATGCGAGGCGATCCAACAGTACGAGCCGGTATGACTTGCCTGGAAAACGCGCTGCGGGGCTTCTCCCATGACGCCCGGAACTGACGCCGCGTTCGCCCAGGGGTGAATCCGCCGTACCTTCTACAATCGGGCCCCATGGACGACACCCTCGCCCCGACGGCGAACGCCGCGGCCGCATTCGACACCGGCGCGCCCGCGGGCCGGCGCGCGATCCGCGAACTCCCCGATGAACTGATCTCCCAGATCGCCGCCGGCGAGGTCGTCGAACGCCCGGCCTCCGTCGTCCGCGAACTGGTGGACAACGCCTTGGACGCCGGCGCCGGCCAGATCCAGCTCAAGCTGATCGCCGGCGGCATCCGCAGCCTCATCGTCGAGGACGACGGCCACGGCATCCCCGACGGCGAACTGCCCCTGGCCATCAAGCGCCACGCCACCAGCAAGATCGGCACCCTGGACGACCTCGAGGCCGTCGCCACGATGGGCTTCCGCGGCGAGGCGCTCGCCGCCGTGTCTTCCATCGCCGAACTGGCCCTGGTGTCCCGCTACACCGGCGCCGCCCACGCCTGGCGCCTGGAAGCCCGCACCGGCGAACTCAGCCCCGCCGCCCGCGCCAGAGGCACCTCCGTCGAAGTCCGCGAGCTGTTCTTCAACACGCCCGCCCGCCGCAAGTTCCTGAAGAGCGAGAGCACCGAACTCGCCCACTGCCTCGAAGCGCTGCGCCGTCATGCACTCGCCCGACCCGACGTCGGCTTCGCCGTCTGGCACGAGGGCAAGCTGGTCGACCAATGGCGCGCCGCCCCGCTGCCGCAACGGATCGCGGAAGTGCTGAACGAAGACTTCATCGCCCAGAGCCGCGAGGTCTTCGCCGAAGTCGGCCCGATGCGCATCCACGGCCGCGTCGGCCTGCCGGAGGCCGCCCGCGCCCGCGCCGACATGCAGTACGTCTACGTCAACGGCCGCTACGTGCGCGACAAGCTGATCTCGCACGCGATCCGCTCGGCCTTCGACGACGTCCTGCACGGCCACCGCCAGCCGAGCTACGTGCTGTTCATCGACGTCCAGCCCGAGCTGGTCGACGTCAACGTCCATCCGACCAAGATCGAGGTCCGCTTCCGCGACGGCCGCGAGATCCACCAGCAGGTGCGCCGCGCCGTGGTGGCCGCGCTGGCCCTGTCCCGCAGCAGCGAGGACGGCCAGCACGCCGCCGAAGGATCGGCCTCGGCCGAACCCGCCACCCCGGCCGGCCGTCAACGGTGGACCGGCACGCCGGCCTGGGAACAGGGCGGCATGGGCAACGCTTCGGGCGCTTCAGGCCCTTCAGGCGCGGACGGCCAGACTGCCGCCTACGAGCCGCCGGCCGCCTACGCCGCGCCTTCCGCGCGATTCGCCGGCCCCGAGGGCTGGCGAGCACCCATCCCGACCCGCGCGCAGACGGCGCTCGCGTTGGAGCAGGCCGAGGCGCTGTACGCCTCCGCCCCCAGAGGCGGCCTGCCGACCTCCCCCGCAGCGCCTTCCGCCCTGTCGGCGCTGGGCGCCGCACCCGTCGCCCCGCTACCGTCCAGCCAGGCCGGCGAATGGCCGCTGGGCCGCGCGATCGCGCAGATCCAGGGCGTCTACGTGCTGGCCGAGAACGCGCAGGGCCTGATCATCATCGACATGCACGCGGCCCACGAACGCGTCGTGTACGAGCGCCTGAAGACCGCGCTCGGCGAGACCCGCATCGACTCGCAGCCGCTGCTGATCCCGGTGACCTTCGCCGCGACGCCGGCCGAGATCGCCACCGCCGAAGCGCAGGCCGAGACGCTGCAGCGCCTGGGCCTCGACATCGCCCCGCTGTCGGCCAAGGTGCTGGCCGTGCGCGAACGTCCGGCGCTGCTGGCCGGCGGCGACGTCGTCGAACTGGCGCGCGGCGTGCTCGCCGAGCTGGCGCAGTTCGACGCCAGCCATGCGATCGAGCGCGCGCAGCATGAGATCCTCGCGACGATGGCCTGCCACGGCGCGGTGCGGGCCAACCGCCAGTTGACGATCGACGAGATGAACGCACTGCTGCGCGACATGGAACGGACCGAACGCGCCGACCAGTGCAACCACGGACGCCCGACCTGGCGCCAACTCACCCTGCGCGACCTGGACGCGCTGTTCCTGCGCGGGCGCTGAGTTCCGGCGACTCACCGCACGCGACCGACGTCCGCTCCCTGCTCCCAGTTCTCCGCCCCCGTCTCCGCATCGTTCTCCCGTTTTCCTGTCCCCTTCCGCCCCGCGACCCTCGCAATCCACCCGAAGCAGTACCGACATGGCCACGCTCAAACTCAACAAGAACAAACCGGCCGATGCCACGTCGGCGGACAACCAGGCCGACAAGGGTGCGCGCCGCGCGCCGCTGCGCGGCAAGGGCGTCAACAAGCCGCGTCCGACGCTGGCCCAGGCCCAGGCCGACCGCGCCGAACGCGAAGCCGCGTTCCAGCAGCGCCTGGCCGAGGAAAACCAGCAGCGTCGGGGCCCGCAACGTGACCCGCGTCGCGACGATCGCGGGCAGGACGCCCGCGGCCCGCAAGGCCG
>NZ_DASVNZ010000045.1:0-8750 GCF_036486225.1 Roseateles sp.
AGCAGCGGCGTGGACGGACGTGCGTTCCAGGGCCGTCGCGCAGGCGCGGCCGGTCGCTCCGACGTCGTCTTCCCCACCTCAGCCTGGACCATGCATCCGCTCTGTCTTGTGATCGCGCGCCAGTGTGCCGAAGTTCACAGAACGGCACGAGCGCTCAATTGCAACAAAGGCCCCTTGAATGCGGGCGCCCAGCGGCTGCCGCAGCGGCCAGTTGGGATGCACCGCTAGGCGCAAACCGCAGCCATCGCCCAGCTATGGCGAGGATTTGCAACGACGCGGGGCGCCCAACTGGTCGCTGCGGCGGATGCCGGAAGTAAAAAAGGCCACGTCCCGGAGGACGTGGCCTTGAAGCTGATGGCGTTCGAGAGAGGTCGGTCTCGGTCTCAGTCCGCCTGCTTGCGCAGGAAGGCCGGGATCTCGATCTCGTCCATGCCGTTGGACGACAGCGCCTCGACCTTGGCCGCGGCCGTGCGGCCGTGGCGCCAGACGCTGGGCACGCTCATGCCGCCGAAGTCGGTGGTCGACATGGTCGCCGCGGCCGGCGCACCCTGCGCGGCGGCCGAACCCGGCATCACCACCGGCTGCGTCAGCACCGGCATGTTGTCGGTGCCGGTGCGCAGCTGCGGCTGCTGCACGACCAGCTGCGGCTGCTGGCGCGCCGCGGCGCGCTGGCTCAGGCCGGTCGCGATCACGGTGACGCGCAGCTGGTCGCCCAGCGATTCGTCGTAGGCGGTGCCGTAGATGATGTGCGCGTCTTCAGCGGCGTAGCGCTTGATCGCGGTCATCGCGTTGCGGCTCTCGGCCAGCTTGAAGTTGTTGCGGCTCGCCGCGATCAGCACCAGCACGCCGCGCGCGCCGGACAGATCGATGCCTTCCAGCAGCGGGCAGGCGACGGCGCCTTCCGCAGCCTTGGACGCGCGGTCCGGACCGGCCGCCACGGCCGTGCCCATCATCGCCTTGCCCGGCTCGCTCATCACGGTCTTCACGTCTTCGAAGTCGACGTTGACCAGGCCCGGCATGTGGATGATGTCGGAGATGCCGCCGACCGCGTTCTTCAGCACGTCGTTGGCGTGCGCGAAGGCCTGGTCCTGGGTGACGTCGTCGCCCAGCACTTCCAGCAGCTTGTCGTTGAGCACGACGATCAGCGAGTCCACGTTCGCTTCGAGTTCCTGCAGGCCCAGGTCCGCGGCCTTGCCGCGGCGGTTGCCTTCGAACTCGAACGGCTTGGTGACCACGCCGACGGTCAGGATGCCCATTTCTTTCGCCACGCGGGCGATCACGGGCGCCGCGCCGGTGCCGGTCCCGCCGCCCATGCCGGCGGTGATGAACAGCATGTGCGCGCCGGTGATGGATTCGCGGATGCGCGCCTCGGCTTCCTCGGCGGCAGTCTTGCCGACCTCGGGTTTCGCGCCGGCGCCCAGGCCGGTATGGCCCAGTTGCAGGAGTTGATCGGCCTTGGAGCGATTCAGGGCTTGGGCATCCGTGTTGGCCACGATGAATTCCACGCCCTGGACACCTTGGCTGATCATGTGCTCGACCGCGTTGCCGCCGCCGCCCACGCCGATCACCTTGATCTGGGTGCCTTGATCAAACTCTTCGATCATCTCGATCGCCATATCAAACCTCCTGTCCATATTGTGCAGTTGCCATCAGCAAAATAGAAGTGGGATCCACCCTTTTTTAGGGGGCAAAACCCTCAAACGTCGTAAAGAAAGCGTCAACCCACCGGTCAGTGCCGGCTTCTTAGAAATTCCCCAGGAACCAATCCTTGGCGCGACCGAACAAGGTCTTCACGGACCCCGCCTGCTGCGCCGCCTTGAATCCCCGGGTGCGCGACAGCCGCGCTTCCTCCAACAATCCCATCACGGTGGCCGACCGGGGATTGGCCACCATGTCGAACAACGCGCCGTTGTAGGTCGGATTTCCCCGGCGTACCGGTTTCAGGAAAATATCCTCGGCCAGTTCCACCATCCCCGGCATCACCGAGGAACCGCCCGACAGGACAATTCCCGAGGACAACAGCTCTTCGTAGCCGGATTCCCGGATGACCTGGTGGACCAGCGAGAAGATTTCCTCGACCCGAGGTTCGATGACCCCGGCCAAAGCCTGCTTGGAGAGCATGCGGGGTGCCCGGTCGCCCAAACCCGGCACCTCCACCTGATCCGCCGGATCGGCCAGCAATTGCTTGGCCACGCCGTGCTCCACCTTGATTTCCTCCGCATCCTTGGTCGGGGTGCGCAGCGCCATCGCGATATCGCTGGTAATCAGGTCGCCGGCGATTGGAATCACCGCGGTATGGCGGATGGAGCCGCCGGTGAAAATCGCCACGTCGGTCGTGCCGGCGCCGATGTCGACCAGGGCCACGCCCAGGTCGCGCTCGTCCGAAGTCAGTGCCGCCAAACTGGAAGCGCTAGGATTCAGAACGAGTTGCTCGACTTCCAGCCCGCAGCGGCGCACGCACTTGACGATGTTCTCGGCCGCGCTCTGGGCCCCGGTCACGATGTGGACCTTGACCTCCAGCCGGCCGCCGCTCATGCCGATCGGCTCTTTCACCTCATGGCCGTCGATGACGAATTCCTGTGGCTCCACCAAAAGGAGGCGCTGGTCGTTCGGGATATTGATGGCCTTGGCGGTTTCCACCACCCGGGCGACATCCACCGGCGTGACTTCCTTGTCCCGCACGATCACCATCCCGGTCGAGTTCTGACCGCGGATATGGCTGCCGGTAATCCCGGTATAAACCCTCGAGATCCGGCAGTCGGCCATCATTTCGGCCTCTTTCAAGGCCTGCTGGATGGACTGGACGGTGGCGTCGATATTGACCACGACGCCGCGCTTCAGGCCGTGACTCGGCGCGACGCCCAGACCGGCGATGCGCAATTGGCCGTCCCCCATCACCTCGGCCACCACCGCCATGATCTTGGCGGTGCCGATGTCCAACCCGACGACCAAATCCTTGTATTCCTTGGCCATGCCTGTCCTCAATTCTTCTTGGCGCCCTTGGGCGCAGTGGTAACCGTCGTCACGCCCGCCAGCCGGACCGCATATCCGGATTCGTGGCGGAGGTCCGCCGATACCAGCGAGGTGCGGTAGCGGGCGGTGATCTGGGGAATGCTGGCGATGAATTGGCCATACCGGGCGACGACCTCGGCCTCGCTGCCGCGGCCGAGTTCGACGATCGCGCCCTTTTCGAGCGTCGCCTTCCAGGAGCCGCGGCCGGATAAATCCAGCCGGGCGACACCTTCATCCAGTTTTCCGTGTGTCAGCGGATCGAGTTGCCGCCACATCGCCAGCATCGCGGCGGAGGATTTGGCCGGGCCGGCCAGGGTGGGCAGGTCCTCATCCTCGACGTCGCCGAGATTCGCTTCGAAGACCTCGCCGAAACTGTTGACCAGCCGGGTATCGACGACCGCCTCGCTGTCGGCGTCGGCGTTTTCGGCCTTGGTTTCCCAGTACGCGGCGGGGCGGTGTTCCTCGAGGGCGACCACCAGGTGCAGCGGCCAGACGCGACGCACCGCCGCGTGGCGCACCCAGGGCACCGACTCGAAGGCGGCGCGCGCCTGCTGCAGGTTCATCGTCAGGAAGTTGCCGCTCAGCCGCGGCAGCGCGTTCGCGCGCAGCGAGGCGCTGCTGTTGCGGCTCACGTCGCCCTCGACGGTGATGGACTTGATCGAGAACGCCGGTTGTCTCGCCAGCCAATGCAGACCCACGGCCCCGGCGGCCAGCGCCACGATGGCCAGCAGCAGGCCCGCGACGCCGTTCATCACTCGGATGTCGGGCGGCAGCGGGCTCGCGGTGTGGGTGAAGGTGGCGCCCATGGCGGTGGCTCGGTTCTCTTGCGCTCGTGCGTCTGCGAGTTCGTTGAGGGCCGACTCAGGCCTGGCTGTCCAGCCGCGCTTGCGACAGGAGATACAGGCACAGCTTCGGGTAGGAGATGCCGACGGCGGCGGCCGCCTTCGGCACCAGCGAATGGGAGGTCATGCCCGGCGAGGTGTTGATCTCCAGCAGGAAGAGCTGGCCGTCGGACTTGCGGCGCATCACGTCGACGCGGCCCCAGCCGCGCGCGCCCAGCGAGCGGTAGGCGGCGAGGACCAGGTCTTGCACGCGGGCCTGCTCATCGGCCGGCAGTTGGCCGACCAGGTACTGCGTGGTGTCGGTGAAGTACTTGTTCTGGTAGTCGTAGTTGCCGCCTTCGGCGCGGATCTCGATCACCGGCAGCGCGATCGCGTCCGCGCCCTCGCCCAGCACCGGGCAGGTCAGCTCGGCGCCGTCGACGAATTCCTCGCACAGCACTTCGGCGTCGTACTTCGCGGCGAGCTCGACGGCTTCCTGCATGTCGGAGTAGCCCATCACCTTGCTTGCTCCGATCGAGGAGCCCTCGTGCGGCGGCTTGACGAAGATCGGCAGGCCGAGCTCGTCCGGCACGGCGCGGACGCGCTCGCGCTGCAGCTCGCCGCGCTTGAGGCTGACCCAGCGCGGCGTCGACAGCTGGTCGGCCAGCCAGACGCGCTTGGTGGTGATCTTGTCCATCGCGATGGCCGAGGCCATCACGCCGGAGCCGGTGTACGGGATGCCCATCAGTTCGAGCGCCCCCTGCACCGTGCCGTCCTCGCCGTGGCGGCCGTGCAGCGCGATGAAGGCGCGCTGGAAACCCTCGGACTTGAGTTCGAGCAGGTTGCGCTGGCCCGGGTCGAAGGCGTGCGCGTCGACGCCTTCCGACTGCAGCGCGGCCAGCACACCGCTGCCCGACATCAGCGAGACCTCGCGTTCGGCCGAGTCGCCGCCGAAGAGCACGGCGACCTTGCCGAGCGACTTCGCATCGATGCGGTCGATGGCCAGGTGTTGATACAGCGCGGAGGGCGCCGAAGCATTGTTGAGGTCCGTGGTCATGCGCGGCCTCCCTTCGTCATGAGTTCAACGGTGCGCGCGGGGACGGCGGCGATCGAGCCGGCCCCCATCACGATCACCACATCGCCGGCGCGCGCCTGGTGGGCGATCGCCTGCGGCAGTCCCTGCCAGTCGCCGACGAAGCCGGCTGCGGTGCCGCGGTCGGTGACCGCGCGCGCCAGGCTCTCGCCGCTGATGCCGGGCAGCGGGGACTCGCTGGCGGCATAGATCTCGGTGAGCAGCACGCCGTCGGCCTGCGCCAGGACGTCGGCGAATTCCTCGAAGCAGTCGCGGGTGCGCGTGTAGCGGTGCGGCTGGAAGGCCAGCACGAGACGACGACCCGGATAGGCGCCACGCGCGGCCTTCAGCACGGCCTGCATCTCGACCGGGTGATGGCCGTAGTCGTCGATGAGCAGCGCCGTGCCCGACGCCGCACCGGCGCCCTCGCCCGCAGCCGTCACCGGCAGTTCGCCGTAGGACTGGAACCGGCGACCCACGCCGCCGAAGTTCGCCAGTCCCTGCAGCAGCGCGGCGTCGTCGATGCCCAGCTCCATCGCCATCGCGATCACCGACAGCGCGTTCAGCACGTTGTGCTGGCCGTTCAGGCGCAGCAGCACGTTCAGCACCGGCAGCTCGCGGCCCTGGCGGTCGCGGCGCAGCGCGACGAAGCGCATGCCGCCGCCGGCCTCGGCGGCGACGTCGGTCGCGCGCACGGCGTTGCCGGCTTCGAACCCATAGAGGATCACCGGCCGCGACAGCATCGGCACGATGCTGCGCACCCCCTCGTCATCGCCGCAGAGCACCGCCGCGCCCCAGAAGGGCATCCGATGCAGGAAGTCGACGAAGGCCTGACGCAGACGGGCCATGTCGTGCCCGTAGGTGTCCATGTGGTCGGCGTCGATGTTGGTGACGATCGCCAACTGCGGCAGCAGGTGCAGGAAGGAGGCGTCGGATTCGTCCGCCTCGACGACCATGTGCAGCCCGCCGCCCAGCGCCGCGTTCGCGCCCGCGGCCAGCAGCTGTCCGCCGATCGCGTAGCTCGGATCGAGTCCGGCCTGCTGCATCACCGTCGTCAGCAGCGAGGTCGTCGTCGTCTTGCCATGCGTGCCGGCGACGGCGATGCCCAGGCGCGGGCGCATCAGCTCGGCCAGCATCTGCGCGCGCAGCAGTACGGGGATGCCGTGCTGGTGGGCGGCCATCAGCTCGGGGTTGTCAGCCTTGATCGCGCTGGACTTGACCAGCACCTGCGCGGCACCGACGTGTTCGGCGGCGTGGCCGATCATCACGTCGACGCCCAGCGTGCGCAGGCGGCGCGTGGTGTCGCTCTCGCCCTGGTCGGAGCCGCTCACGCGATAGCCCTGCGCCACCAGCAGTTCGGCGATACCGCTCATGCCGGCGCCGCCGATACCGGTGAAGTGGATGCGTTGGAGGGCGTGTTTCATGCGCGCGCTCCGTTGCCCGACTTGGCGTCGCGTTCGTTGACGAGCGCTTCCAGCTCATCGGCCACGCGCCCCGCCGCGCGCGGACGCGCCAGCGAGCGCGCCTTGGACGCCATCGCCAGCCAGTGCTCGCGCGGCTGCTGCAGCAGGTCGAACAGCGCCTGCGCGCTGAGCTCGCCCTGCGGCAGGTGCGTGCCTGCGTTGTGCTGCGCCATGTATTGCGCGTTGTCGCGTTGATGCGAGGTCGTGCTGACGACCAGCGGCACCAGGACGCTGGCGACGCCGGCGGCGCACAGCTCGGACACCGTCACCGCGCCGGCGCGGCAGATCACCACGTCGGCCTCGGCCAGGCGCTGCGCCATGTCGTTGATGAAGGGCACGACCTCGGCCTGAACGCCGAGCTTCGCGTAGGCCGCCTGCACGAGCGGGAAGTTCGCCTCGCCCGTCTGGTGCGTGACAAGCGGGCGCTGATGCTCGTCCCACAGCGCAAGCGTCTGCGGCAGCACGTCGTTGATCGCGCGCGCGCCCAGCGAGCCGCCGACCACCAGCACCTTCAGCGGACCGGTGCGATCGGCGAAGCGCAGCTCGGGCGCGGGCAGGTCCTCGATCTCGACGCGGACCGGGTTGCCGGTGACCACGCTCTTCTTCTGCTGCGCGGCGGCGAGGCCGTCGAAGCCGAAGGCGATCTTCTTCGCGACCGGCGCGAGCGCCTTGTTGGACAGCAGCAGCGCCGCGTCGGCGTTCACCAGCATCAGCGGACGACGCATCACCCAGGCCATCAGGCCGCCGGGGAAGCAGACGTAGCCGCCCATGCCGAGCACCGCGTCGGCCTTGCGCGCGCTGAAGACGTGCGCGCTCTGGCCGAGCGCCTTGAACAGGCGCACGACACCCAGCAGCGAATGCTTCAGGCCCTTGCCGCGCAGGCCGGCAAAGGACAGACGGTCCATCGCCAGTCCGGACGGCGGCACGAGCTTGTTCTCCATGCCCGCTTCGGTGCCGAGCCAGGACACGGTCCAGCCGCGGCGCTGCATCTCGGCGGCGACGGCCAATCCGGGAATCACGTGGCCGCCGGTTCCGGCGGCCATGACGACGAGGTGACGCGTGCTCATGTGGACCCCTCGTCCGCGGCACGCCGCGTCCGGTCCCCCGAGGGGACGTGAGCTTGCTTGGGGCGGCCCGGCGCTGCGCTCATGCCCGGCCCCCTCGCATCAGTTGTCTGTTCTCGATGTCGATTCGCAAGCAGATGGCCAAGGCAATGCAGTTCAGAACGGTGGCCGAGCCGCCGTAGCTCATCAGCGGCAGCGTCAGGCCCTTGGTCGGCAGCGCGCCGAGGTTGACGCCCATGTTGATGAAGGCCTGGCCGCCCATCCAGATACCGATGCCCTGCGCGTAGAGGCCGGCGAAGACGCGGTCCAGCGCCACGGCCTGGCGGCCGATGTGGAACAGGCGGCGCGACAGCCAGAAGAACGCGAAGATCACGATGGCCACGCCGATGAAGCCCAGTTCCTCGCCGATGACGGCGAGCAGGAAGTCGGTGTGGGCCTCGGGCAGGTAGTGCAGCTTCTCGAGGCTGGCCCCCAGGCCCTGGCCGAAGAACTCGCCGCGGCCGAAGGCGATCAGCGAGTGCGTCAGCTGGTAGGCCTTGCCCTGCGCGTACTTCTCGTCCCACGGATTCAGGTAGGCGAAGATCCGCTCGCGGCGGAAGTCGCTGAAGGTGATCATCAGCACGAAGGCGCCGATCAGCACCGCCACGCTGAGGAAGAACATGCGGCCGTTGACGCCGCCCAGGAACAGGATGCCCATCGCGATGGCCGCGATGACCATGAAGGCGCCCATGTCCGGCTCGGCCAGCAGCAGCATGCCGGTGAAGGCCAGCGCGGCGGCCATCGGCCACACGGCGCGGACGAAGTTCTCCTTCACCTCCATCTTGCGGACCATGTAGTTGGCCGCGTACATCGCGATGGCCAGCTTGGCCAGCTCCGACGGCTGGAAGTTCATGACGCCCAGCGGCAGCCAGCGGCGCGCGCCGTTGACGCCTTTGCCCACGTGCGGGATCAGCACGATCATCAGCAGCGCCAGCGCGACGACGAAGAGCTTGGGCGCGTGGCGCTCCCAGAAGCTCACCGGCACCATCACGGTGATCCAGCCGGACAGCAGGCCGATCACGATGAACAGGCTCTGACGCACGAAGAAGTGCATCGGCTGGTACTTCGCGAACTTGGGGTTGTCGGGCAGCGCGATCGACGCCGAATAGACCATCAGCAGGCCCAGCGCCAGCAGCGACAGCACGACCCAGATCAGCGTCAGGTCGAAGCCGAGCAGGCGCGTCGGCTGGCCGGCCGAGGTGGAGACCCAGTCGCGCACCGGCACGTCGACGCTGCCCGCGCCGCCGGCGCCCGCGGCCGTCGGACGGCGCGAGGCCAG
>NZ_DASVNZ010000050.1:0-4617 GCF_036486225.1 Roseateles sp.
GACGGACAGGAGTTCTTCGACGGCGGTGCTGTTCTGTTTCATCGTGTCCTCTCGGGGTTCTGGGGGCGGCCTGATCGATCGAACGGGACCGCACGGCGGCGCGATCGTACGCTTGCCGCCCTTCGCCCAAGGACATCCCTGGGCGAGGATTGGGGGAGGGTATCTCCCAGGTCGGCGCGGGCACGCCGGTTGCCCAATGGCGCTGTCAGACATTCAAGACCAAGATGATCATGATTGGGAGAACGACGTGGCGGATCAGATGAGCGTGCTGGTGGTGGACGACAAGCCACAGAACCTGCTCGCGATGAAAGCCTTGCTGGCCGACTCCGGCCTGGAAGTATTGACGGCCGATTCCGGTCCCGCCGCGCTGGAACTGCTGCTCACGCACGATGTGATGCTGGCGCTGCTCGACATCCAGATGCCGGGCATGGACGGCTTCACCCTCGCCGAGCTGATGCGTGGCACGGAGCGTACCCGGCACGTCCCCATCATCTTCCTGACCGCCGGCTCGCAGGAGGCGCAGCGCAGCTTCAAGGGCTACGAGGCCGGCGCGGTCGACTTCATCTACAAGCCGGTGGACGCCCATGTGCTGCGCAGCAAGGTCGCCGTCTTCGCCGACCTGCACCGCCAGCGCCAGCTGCTGGCCGAGCGCATCGTCGAGCAGGAACGCCTGGCGCGCGTCAACGCGCTGATGTTGAGCGCGCTGAGCCACGACATCCGCAGTCCGCTGTCGGTCATGATGCTCAACGCCGAGCTGCTGATCCGCCAGACCGAATCGCCCTCGCTGCAGAAGGCCGGCCAGCGGGTCAAGGCCGCGGCCACGCTGCTGGGCCGCCAGGTGGACCACCTGGGCAGCCTGGCCCGCCGCCCCTGCGAGCTGCTGCAGGTCCAGCCCGAGCGGAGCGATCTGGGCACGCTGGCCGCGCAGCGGCTGGACATCGAGAGCAACCAGACCGTGATGTGGGCGCCCCCGGCCTTCGACCGCATCGGCGACACGAGCGGCGACTTCGACGTCGAACTCATGGCGCAGGCCCTGGACCAGTTGCTGATGCAGGCGGCCACGCATGCCGGCGACAGCCCCATCCGCATCCAGGTCGACGGCAGCGCGCAGCGTTCGCTGATGCTGCGCGTCAGCTTCGACACGGTGCTGGAGCCCGAGGCCTCCATCCACCTGTTCGGCGGCAACGAGCCGGTGTCGGGCATGTCCTCGGCGCAGGTCGGGCCCGGCCTGCAGGAACCCGAGCGCGTCGCGCGGGCCCATGGCGGCTCGCTGATCGGCGTCTCGCGGGCGCGGCAGGGCACGATGTTCGAGCTGCTGCTGCCGAGGCTGCAGTCGGAACGCTGAAGGCCCAGGGATGTTGTCCTACACGCGGCGCCAGCGCGCCCCGACAGACCCGGCGCGCGCGCCGGCCCACAGTGGTGGCATCACAGCAACCACGATGGGGACTGCCATGAACCGATCCTCCGCACCGAACACTTCATCCGGGATGAAGCGAGCGCTCAAGGTCGCCGTCGCGGCGGCCGCCTGCGCCCTGGCGGGCCACGCGATGGCCGACATCACGTTCTATGAGAACGAGAACTTCCGCGGCCGCAACGCCGGCGCCGAGTCGCAGATCAACTTCCTCAAGGAGATCGGCTTCGACGATCGCGCGTCCTCGATCGAGGTCCGCGGCGAGCGCTGGGAGGTCTGCGAGGACCCGGGCTACAACGGCCGCTGCCGCGTGCTGCAGCCGGGCAGCTACCCGTCGCTGAAGTCCATGGGCTTGGACAACCGGATCAGCTCCGCGCGCCGCGTCGGCGAGGACGTCAGCCGCGACCGCTACGGTCCCGATCCGCAGCCGACCTACTACCGCCGCGGCGATGAAGGCCTGTATCAGGCGCAGGTGGTCTCCGTGCGCGCGGTGATGGGCGACGAGCAGCAGCGCTGCTGGATCGAGCAGAAGGAAGTGCGGGACCGCCCCAACGTCGGCGGCGCGGTCGTCGGCGGCGTGCTGGGCGGCATCCTGGGCCATCAGTTCGGCAGCGGCTCCGGCCAGACCGCGACCACGGTCGCGGGCGCCGTCGGCGGCGCGGTGGTCGGCAGCAACGTCAACCGCGACAAGGACGTGCGCAACGTGCAGCGCTGCGGCGCCGCGCCCGGCAACAGCAACCCCCAGTACTGGGACGTGACCTACCGCTTCAAGGGACAGGACCATTACATGCAGACCCGGCGACAGCCGGGAGCGACCGTGACCGTCAACGCGCGCGGCGAGCCGCGCGAATAGACGGGCGCGGTCATCGATCGACAGACCCAGTGAGGACTGCTGGGGCCGGCCGGGGAGGGGACGCGCTAGCATGCGGCCCCACCCCGGCCGCCCCGTTTTCGTTTCCATGAACACCACGACGTCCACCGCCGCATCGAAGGCCTATTCGGGCAACGACCTCCACCTTGCCCATGGCGTGCGCCGCCACGACTGGCTGCCGCTGCCCACGCTGCTCGGCTTCGTGCTGGCCGTGATCACCATCCTGATCACCGCCGGGTTCTCCTACCGTTCGCAGCAGGCGCAGTCCGACTCGGCCGACGCGATGGCGCGCACGCTGGCCGTGCAGGAGCAGATCCAGACGCTGGGCTCCGCGATGAAGGACGCCGAGACCGGCCAGCGCGGCTACCTGCTGACCGGCATCGACAGCTACCTCGTCCCTTTCAACACCGCGCAGGTGACGATCCCGGCGGCGGCCGAACGGCTGCGCGCGAGCTTCCAGAACTACCGGCCGCAGCTCGCGCGCCTGGAGACCGCGGAGCAGCTTTTCAAGGCCAAGCTCGCGGAGATGGAGGAAACCATCGCCGCGCGTCGCGCCGGCGAGAGCGCCGCCGCGATCGCAACGGTCAAGGGAGACCGCGGCCGCATCCTGATGGAGCGCATTCGCACGCTGCTCGGCGAGATGGAACGCGAAGAACGCGATCGGGCCGCCGAACGCCGCGCGCTGTGGGACAGCTCGGTGCAGCAGACGGTCGGGGTGATGTGGGGCGGCTCGGCGCTGCTGCTGCTGTTGACGGCGGTCGCGGCGGTGCTGAGTTCGCGCGCCTACCGCGCCGCGAAGACCGAGGAATGGCTGAAGGCCGGCCTGGCGGGGCTGGGCGTCGAATTGCAAGGGGATCCGCATGTCGAGCGGCTCGCCGACATCGCCACCAGCTTCCTCGCCCGCTGGACCGATGCGCGCGTCGGCGCGTTCTACGTCGCGCACGAGGACGGCAGCTTCCTGCGCGTGGGCGGCTATGCGCTGCCGGTGGCGACGGGGACCGAGGCGGCGCCGCCGATCGTGCGCGGCGGCGACACCTTGCTGGGGCAGGCCGCGCGCGACCGCCGGCCGGTGCATGTGAAGCAGCTGCCGGCGGACTATCTGCCCATCACTTCGTCGCTGGGCAAGGCCGATTCGACCGAGCTGCTGATCGCGCCGGTGGGGCTGGACAGGCGGGTGCAGTGCGTGATCGAGCTGGGCTTCCTGCATCCCATCGGCGAGGCCGAGCGCGAACTCCTGGCGCGCGTCGCCGAGCCGATCGCCATGGCGCTGCGCGCGGCCAAGGACCGCAGCCGGCTGGAAGCGCTGCTCGAGGAGAGCCGCCGCCAGGCCGAGGAGCTGCAGATGCAGCAGGAGGAGCTGCGCGCCAGCAACGAGGAACTCGAGGAGCAGGGCAACGCGCTGCGCGACTCGCAGCTGCGGCTGGAGAAGCAGCAGACCGACCTCGAGGAAAGCAACACCCAGCTCGAGGAGCAGGCGCGTCAATTGGAGCTGCAGCGTTCGGAACTGACCGCCGCGCAGGGCCTGCTGACCGAGCGCGCCGAGGCGCTGGAGCGTTCCAACCAGTACAAGAGCGAGTTCCTGGCCAACATGAGCCACGAGCTGCGCACGCCGCTGAATTCGACGCTGATCCTGGCCAAGCTGCTGTCGGACAACAAGGAAGGGAACCTGAGCGACGAGCAGGTCCGCTTCGCGCAGACCATCAGCTCGGCCGGCAACGACCTGCTGATGCTGATCAACGACATCCTGGACCTGTCCAAGATCGAGGCCGGCAAGGTCGACCTGCAGGTCGAACGCGTCTCGGTGCCGCGCCTGCTGCAGCAGCTGACCCAGGTCTTCGCGCCGGTCGCGGCGCAGCGCAACCTGGCCTTCGGCCTGCAGCTCGCGCCGGGCGCGCCGGAATGGATGGAGACCGACGAGGCGCGGCTCGGGCAGGTGCTCAAGAACCTGCTGTCCAACGCGCTCAAGTTCACCGAGCGCGGCTCGGTGCGCATGGAGGTCGGCACCACCGCCGACGGCCGCCTGGCCTTCACCGTCAAGGACACCGGCATCGGCATCCCGGCGCACCAGCAGGCGCTGATCTTCGACGCCTTCCGCCAGGCCGACGGCAGCACCCACCGCAAGTACGGCGGCACGGGGCTGGGCCTGTCGATCTCGCGCGCCCTGGCGCGGCTGCTGGGCGGCGACATCCACCTGCAGAGCACGCCGGGGCAGGGCTCGGTCTTCAGCCTGGTGCTGCCGCTGGCGCACGAGGCGCCGGTCGACGGCGAGCGTCCGCGGCCGCTGTCGCCGGCCCAGGCGCCGCTGCACGGCGCGGTCAAGCCGCCGCCGGCGGTG
>NZ_DASVNZ010000051.1:0-9705 GCF_036486225.1 Roseateles sp.
GGACTCGTCCTCCTGTGCGCCCGCGCCTCCTGCCGAGCCCGGCGCGCCGCGGCTGCGCCGGGCGAGGGCGCGCACGCGGGCCTCGAGCTCGTCGAGATCGAAGGGCTTGGGCAGGTAGTCGTCCGCGCCGATGTTCAGGCCCAGGATGCGGTCGCCCACCGTGCCGCGCGCGGTCAGGATGATCACGGGTGTCGTGAGCTGCTCGGCGCGCGCGGCCGACAGCAGTTCCAGCCCGTCGATGTCAGGCAGCGACAGGTCCAGCAGCACGACGTCCGGCGGCGACGCGCGCCAGCGCTCGAGCGCCGCGCGGCCCTCGGCGAACCCGTGCACCTGGATGCCGCGACGCTCGAACGAACGCGCCACCGTGGTCTGCAGCGCGGCGTTGTCCTCGACGAAAAACAGCCTCATGCCCGGCAGTGTCCGCCACGCACTGATCGGTCGCCGCTCAGGGTCAACCCTGAGCTTCCCGACAGCCGAATGAAAGCCGCCGTGTGCAGGATTCACGCCTACAACGAACGTCGGGTGCGCGCTCTGCCCCGATGACGAGATCTACAACAGGAGACATGAGCATGCGTCGAGACCAATTCCTGAAGTCCGCGGCCGCCTTCGCCGCACTGGGCGCCACCGGCGCGCTGCCGCTGAGCGCGCAGGCCGCGGCGGCCCTGAAGATCCTGGTGCCGGCCAACCCGGGCGGCGGCTGGGACATCACCGGCCGCGCGCTGGGCAAGGCCCTGCAGGACGCCGGCGCCGCGGGCGCGGTGACCTTCGAGAACAAGGGCGGCGCGGCCGGCGCCATCGGCCTGGCGCAGTTCGTCAACGCCGCCAAGGGCGACCCGAACGCGCTGATGGTGATGGGCGCCGTGATGCTGGGCGGCCTGATCACCAGCAAGCAGCCCGTCACGCTGACGCAGGCCACGCCGATTGCGCGCCTGACCAGCGAGTACAACGTCTTCGTGCTGCCGGCCAACTCGCCCTTCAAGACGATGAAGGACGTCGTCGACGCGCTGAAGAAGGACCCGGGCTCGGTGAAGTGGGGCGGCGGTTCGCGCGGCGCCACGGAGCACATCGCCGCGGCCATGCTGGCGCGCGAGGTCGGCGTCGACGCGACCAAGATCAACTACGTCGCCTTCCGCGGCGGCGGCGAGGCCGTGGCCGCGATCCTGGGCGGCAACGTCAGCATCGGCGGCAGCGGCTACAGCGAGTTCCAGGCCTACATCGAGAGCGGCAAGATGCGCCCGATCGCCATCACCTCGCCGCAGCGCATCAAGGGCCTGGACATCCCGACGATGAAGGAGCTCGGCTACAACGTCGAGATCGGCAACTGGCGCGGCGTCTATGGCGCGCCCGGCATCACCCCGGCGCAGCGCCAGACGCTGATCGACCTGGTCGTGAAGGCGACGAAGTCCAAGGCCTGGGCCGAGGCGCTCGAGAAGAACGGTTGGACGCCGGCCGTGATGACCGGCAAGGATTTCGAAGCGTTCGTCGACAACGAGTTCGCGTCCCTGCGCGCGATCATGCACAAGTCCGGCATGGTCTGATCCCGGGAGGCCGCCATGTCCGCATCTCCACCGCCGGCCGTGGCCGGCCATCCATCTGCGACCGCCAAGCCGGTCGCACCCATCCCTCCTGAATTCGACGACGCCACGCCGGCGCCGCTGTACCAGACCCTGGTCGGCGCCGCGGCGATGGTCGTCGGCGGCGTGATGGCCTTCGGCGCCTCCGCGATCCCGTCCGATGCCGGCTACTCGGGCATCGGCCCGAACGCGCTGCCCTGGTTCGTCGCCGCGGTGCTGCTGATCTGCGGCGCCTGGCTGATCTGGGAATCGCGCAGCGGCGGCTTCCGTTCGATGGAACCGCCGTCCGGCGCGCCCAAGGCGGACTGGCTGTCGGCGGCCTGGGTCGTCGCCGCCGTCATCGCCAACGCGTCGCTGATCACGACGATCGGTTTCGTCCTCGCCTGCACGCTGTGCTTCGTGCTGGCGGTGCGCGGCCTGCGTCGCGCCGAGGGCAAGGCCCACGGCGGCGTGCGCCAGGTCCTCATCGACGCCATCACCGGCCTGCTGATCGCGGCCCCGGTGTTCTGGCTGTTCAACAAGCTGCTCGCGCTCAACCTGCCCGCCATCACGGCCGGCGGCTGGCTGTAACCCCACCGGAGTTCCGACATGCAAGACCTCTGGACCCACCTGATGGGCGGCTTCGCCACGGCCGCCTCCGGCGCCAACCTGATGTGGGCCTTCATCGGCTGCGCGCTCGGGACGGCGATCGGCGTGCTGCCCGGCCTCGGCCCGGCCGTGACCGTCGCGATGCTGCTCCCCATCACCGCGCAGGTCGATCCGACCGCGTCGATGATCTTCTTCGCCGGCATCTACTACGGCGCGATGTACGGCGGTTCGACCACCTCCATCCTGCTCAACACCCCCGGCGAGACCGGCACCATGGTGACCGCGCTGGAGGGCTTCAAGATGGCCCGCCACGGCCGCGCCGGCGCGGCGCTGGCCACGGCGGCGATCGGCTCGTTCTTCGCCGGGACTTTCGCCACCGTGCTGGTCACGCTGTTTGCGCCGGTGCTGGCGGACTTCGCCGTCACGCTCGGCCCGCCGGAGTATTTCTGCCTGATGCTGATCGCCTTCACCACCGTCTCCGCGGTGCTGGGCCAGAGCACGCTGCGCGGCATGACGGCGCTGTTCATCGGCCTGGCCATGGGACTGGTCGGCATGGACCAGATCACCGGGCAGATCCGCTACACCGGCGGCGTGCCCGAGTTCATGGACGGCATCGAGACGGTGCTGGTCGCGGTGGGGCTGTTCGCGGTCGGGGAGACGCTGTACGTGGCGCTCTATGAAGGCCGCAGCAACCTGACCATGAACACCATGGGCCGGGTGCACATGACGCGCCAGGAGTGGAAGCGCTCCATCCCGGCGTGGATGCGCGGCACGGCGCTCGGCTTCCCGTTCGGCGTGATCCCCGCCGGCGGCACCGAGATCCCGACCTTCCTGAGCTACGCGACCGAGCGCAAGCTGTCCAAGCACAAGGAGGAGTTCGGCACCGTCGGCGCCATCGAGGGCGTGGCCGGGCCGGAGGCTGCCAACAACGCGGCCGTGACCGGCACGCTGGTGCCGCTGCTGACGCTGGGCATCCCGACCTCGGTCACCGCGGCCATCCTGCTGTCGGCGCTGCAGAACTACGGCATCCAGGCCGGGCCGCAGCTGTTCGAGACCTCGTCCACGCTGGTGTGGGCGCTGATCGCGTCGCTGTACATCGGCAACGTGATGCTGCTGGTGCTGAACCTGCCGATGGTGGGGCTGTGGGTGAAGCTGCTGCGCATCCCGCGCGCGCCGCTGTACGCCGGCATCCTGATCTTCGCCACGGTCGGCGTCTATGGCATGCGCCAGAGCGCCTTCGACCTCTACGTGATGCTGGCCATCGGCCTGCTGGGCGTGGTGATGCGGCGCTTCGACTTCCCGACCGCGCCGGTCGTCGTCGGCATGATCCTGGGCCCGCTCGCCGAGGCGCACCTGCGCAACGGCGTCGCGATCGGCGGCGGCAGTTGGAGCGTGTTCCTGCAGCGTCCGCTGTCGGCCTCGCTGCTGGCGATCGTGGTGATCGTGCTGCTGCTGCCGCGGGTCATGAAGTGGATGGCCGCGCGCAAGGCGCGTCAGCAGGCGGCGATCGCCCTCGGCTGACCCGACGGCATCCGCTTGAACGACAAGGGCTCCGATGAGGAGCCCTTTGTCATAGTGCGGCGAGGATCAGCGGATCAGCGGATCAGCGCGTTGCGCCCGCCATCGATGCCGCCTCGCGTTGACGGGCGAGGGCGGCAGCCTGCGCCTCGTCGTGCACCGCCGTCGTCGGCCAGCCCTGCAGATGCTGCTCGGCGATCGCCGCCAGCGCGCGGATGTGGGCGGGACGATCGTTCAGGCAGGGGATGTAGCTGAAGCGTTGCCCGCCGCTGTGCAGGAAGGCCTCGCGCGCTTCCATGTCGATCTCTTCCAGCGTCTCGATGCAGTCCGACGAGAAGCCCGGGCAGATCAGGTCCACCGACTTCAGCCCGCGACCGGCGAGCTCGCGCAACGTGGGCTCGGTGTAGGGCTCCAGCCAGCGCGCCTTGCCGAAGCGGCTCTGGAAGGTCACCTTGTACTGCGCGTCGGACAGCCCCAGCGCCTCGGCCAGCAGCCGACCGGTCTTCAGGCATTCGCAGTGGTAGGGATCGCCCAGTGCCAGCGTGCGCGCGGGCATGCCGTGGAAGCTCATCACCAGCAGCTCGCCGCGGCCTTCGGCCTTCCAGTGGGCACGGACGCTCTCGGCCAGCGCGGCGATGTAGCGCCTGTCGTCGTGGTAGCGGTTGACGAAGCGGAACTCCGGCACGTGGCGATGTTCCAGCGACCAGCGCGCCACATCGTCGACGACGCTGGCGGTGGTCGCGCCCGAGTACTGCGGATACGCCGGCAGCACCAGCACGCGGGTGGCGCCGTCGGCGCGCAGCGCGTCGAGCTGCGAGGCGATCGACGGGTTGCCGTAGCGCATCGCGTGCAGCACCTTGACGCGGTGGCCCTGCTCGCCGAGCTGGCCCTGCAGCAGCTTGGCCTGCTTCTTCGTCCAGACCATCAGCGGCGAGCCATCCTTGGTCCAGATGCTGGCGTACTTCTTCGCCGACTTCGCCGGCCGCGTCCGCAGGATCACGCCGTGCAGGATCGGCCACCACGCGGCCTTGGGGATCTCGATGACGCGGGGATCGGACAGGAACTGCGCCAGATAGCGGCGCGTGGCCTCGGGCGTCGGCGCGTCGGGCGTGCCGAGATTCACCAGCAGCACGCCGATGGTCGGCGCGCGTCCGTGCACATGATCGGGTTCGGGACGGAAGCTCATCCGGCGTAGGGGCGAAGGGCCGCGAAAAAGAGGGGACGGTGGGGGAGGGGCGCCGAAGGGGTCGCCTCAGATGCCACGGCGCATCAGCGCCGACGAGGCGGCTTCGGCCAGGTGGATGACCTCGAAGCGCACGGTCGGCGCCTGCGACTCCGAGGCCGCGCCGCCGAGGCCGATCGCACCCGCGCCGTGCAGCGTGCAGGAGCCGCGGCGCAGGCTCAGCGTCTGGCCGCCGGCGCCGAAGCGCACGAAGGTGCCGTTGTAGCTGAGGTCGGTCAGGCTGAAGCTGCTGCCCTGCCAGTCGATGCGCGCATGCGAGCGGCTGACGCGGACGTCGGTGATGCAGTAGGTCGCCTGCGTGCTGCGACCCAGCACGATGGGCATCTGTTCGATGTCGAAGACGCGGTCCAGGTCCTGCCACACCAGCCGGATGCCTTCCGGCGCGACGCTCCGGGCGATCTCGCCGAACTGCGTCGCGGCCGCGTCGCCGGTGCCCTGGTCCAGCACGTAGATGTGGACCGGCTCGGCGCGGCCGCGCACGCTGATGTGGTCGAGGCTGCGGAACCGCGACTTCTGCGCGGTGGTCAGGCCGTTCACGACCTCGGCGGTCACGACGGTCTCGCCGTCGCCCGCGTGGTCCAGCAGCCGGGCCGCGACGTTGACCGCGTCGCCGAAGCAGTCGCCGTGGATCTCGACGACCTCGCCGCGCGCCAGCGCGATCTGCAGGTGGGTGTGACGCAGCCGCTCGCTGCGCGCCGAGGACTTCAGCAGCAGCTCCTGCATCCGCATCGCGGCCTTGATGCCGTCGCGCGGATTGTCGAAGGCGGCCATCAGGCCGTCGCCCAGCGTCTTGATGATGTTGCCGCGGTTTTCTTCGACCGCCTGGCCGGTCAGCGCGACCGTCTGTGTCACCAGCCCCGAGGCCTCCGCGTTGCCCAGCGTCTCGAACAGCGCCGTGCTGCCGCGCAAGTCGGCAAACAGGACGGTGCGCTCGCGGATCTGGGTCATCGGCCTGGGAGGTGGCAAGGTGTGATGGAAGTCTCAGTGTAGCCGCGCCACCCTGGGCGTCGCGTGGTGATAAGCCCTCGCCTTGGGGGCCTGTCGGCCCCTGTACGACACCCACCCCCAACGGGCGGGCGAATGTCGAACGAGACCCTCTTCCCAAAAAGAAAAACCGGCCAGCGTCCGAGGACGTGGCCGGTTTCTGGCAAACCCGAGGCCCATCGCTGGGCCGCGGGTTGGGGGCTGGATCAGAGGTTGTCCAGGTAGGTGCGGAGCTTGTGGCTTCGCCGCTCGCTGCATGCCGACTGCGTCGTCATCCGCCTGCGGCGGGCACGTCCCTGGTCAATCAAAGATTGTCCAGGTACGTGCGCAGCTTGTCCGAGCGACTCGGGTGCTTCAGCTTGCGGATCGCCTTGGCTTCGATCTGGCGGATGCGCTCGCGGGTGACGTCGAACTGCTTGCCGACTTCCTCCAGCGTGTGGTCCGTGCTCATCTCGATGCCGAAGCGCATGCGCAGCACCTTGGCTTCGCGCGGGGTCAGGCTGTCCAGGATGTCCTTCACCACCTCGCGCAGGCCGGCCTGCATCGCGGCCTCGATCGGCGCGGTGTTGTTGGTGTCCTCGATGAAGTCGCCCAGATGGCTGTCGTCGTCGTCCCCGATCGGCGTTTCCATGGAGATCGGCTCTTTGGCGATCTTCATGATCTTGCGGATCTTGTCCTCCGGCATCTCCATCTTCTCGGCCAGCGTCGGCGCGTCCGGCTCGAAGCCGAACTCCTGCAGATGCTGACGCGAGATCCGGTTCATCTTGTTGATCGTTTCGATCATGTGAACCGGAATGCGGATGGTGCGGGCCTGGTCCGCGATCGAGCGCGTGATGGCCTGGCGGATCCACCACGTCGCGTAGGTCGAGAACTTGTAGCCGCGGCGGTACTCGAACTTGTCGACCGCCTTCATCAGACCGATGTTGCCTTCCTGGATCAGGTCCAGGAACTGCAGACCGCGGTTGGTGTACTTCTTGGCGATGGAGATGACCAGGCGCAGGTTGGCCTCGATCATTTCCTTCTTCGCGTCGCGCGAGGCCTTCTCGCCCTCGTTCATCCGCTTGTTGATGCCCTTGAGGTCGTCCAGCGGCACCACGGCCTTGCCCTGGATGTCGATCAGCTTCTGCTGCAGTTCCTGGATCGCGGGCAGGTTGCGCGACATGATGTTCGCGTAGGGCTTGCCGGCCGCCACTTCCTTTTCCGCCCACTGCAGGTTCAGCACGTTGGGCGGGAAGGTCTTGATGAAGTGCTCTTGCGGCATGCCGCACTTGTCCACGACGATCTTGCGGATCTCGCGTTCGAAGCGGCGCACGTCGTCCACCTGCGAGCGCAGGATGTCGCACAGCTTCTCGATCGTCTTGACCGTGAAGCGGATGGTCATCAGCTCCTGGCTGATCGCGGACTGGGCCTTGTTGTAGTTGGCCGACTTGTAGCCGTCCTTCTCGAAGGCCTTGCGCATCTTGTCGAAGTTGGTCGCGAGCGAATCCAGCTTCACCAGGGCGGCGTTCTTCAGCTCCTCGAGCTTCTTGGTCAGGGCCTTGGAGCCGCCGGCGCCGTCGTCGTCGTCCTCTTCGTCGAACTCGTCGAAGTCTTCTTCCGCGACGTAGTCGTCCGCCTCGTCATCGGAGACGAAGCCGTCCACCGATTCGGAGATCTGCATCTCGCCGGCGCGGATCTTGGCGGCGATGGCCAGGATCTCGGCGATGGTGGTCGGGGAGGCCGAGATGGCCAGCATCATGGCCTGCAGGCCGCCTTCGATGCGCTTGGCGATCTCGATCTCGCCCTCGCGGGTCAGCAGCTCGACGGTGCCCATCTCGCGCATGTACATGCGCACCGGGTCGGTCGTGCGGCCGAACTCGGAGTCGACGGTCGACAGCGCGGCCTCGGCCGCCTCTTCCGCTTCCTCTTCGGTGGCGGTCGGCGAGGTCGAACCCTGGATCAGCAGCGTCGCGGCGTCGGGCGCCTGCTCGTACACGGCGATGCCCATGTCGTTGAGCATCGACACGATCGCCTCGAGGATTTCCTCGTTGATCAGCTTCTCGGGCAAGTGGTCGTTGATTTCCTGATGCGTCAGGAAACCCCGCGTCTTGCCCATCTTGATGAGGGTCTTGAGCTCGTGGCGGCGCTTGGCGACTTCCTCTTCGGTCAGCGCGGTCTCGTCCAGGCCGAACTCGCGCATCAGCGCGCGCTCCTTGGCGCGGCTGACCTTCATGCGCAGCGGCTTGGCCTTGGGCTTGTCCTCGCCGACTTCCTCGACCTCGACGGCCTCGACGGTCTCGACTTCGCCCTCGGTCTCGCCTTCGGCCTCGCCGTCGGCGTCGACGTCGGTGAAGTCCTCTTCTTCCTCTTCGACCTTGGCCTTGGCGGCCGGCTTCTTCGACTCGGTCTCGGCCTTGGGCTTGCGGCCGCGCTTGGGCTTCGCGTCATCGGCGGACGCGACAGCGGTGGCGGCTTTGGCGGTCTTCGCGGCGGCCTTGACGGCCGGCTTCTTGACTTCTTCGGTTTCTGCGGCGGCGGCCTTGGACGCGGTCTTTTTGGCGGTCATGCAGTTCCTCGGTGGCTCGTGGGCCAGTAGGTGAATGCGGGGAAATCGCAGTGGGTGCAGGCAATGCAAACAGCCACCTGTCCCGCTGGCGCCCGCAAACTCCCGACACTTGCGGGCTATGCGGCGCGAGCGAGCCAGGCGGCTCGAACTCAGGCCTTGTGCGACAGATCGGGGCAAACCGACTGCCGTTCAAGGCTTTGCGCGTGAAGGTTAGCGTGAACCTTTGTTGTTGCAGCCCAGGCGGTGTAAGTTGGCCACTTTGTGTATGAACCCAGGGTCAGTGGGGGGCCGGGGACCGGTTGGCGCTGCGGTCACTCTTGACGCGCGAAAACCATAGATTATCTGCGAATTTTCCCGATCGGTCAAAAAGCAGGTTCAAGCGGCTTCCAGCTCGCGGATCTGCCGCAGCAAAGCCTGGAACCGATTCATGTCCGGTTGCGGGCTGCGCGCGATGCGGTCGGCCTCCGCACGCAGCTTGCCGACCCACAGCTTGCGCATCACCACGCGGAATTCGACCTCGACGTGTTCGTCCGGCGGTGGTGCGGTCAGCGGACCGCCGCTCACGCGTTGGGCGAGGTCCATCAGGTCGGCTTCCTGCAAGGCGATCTGCAGCACCGCCCAGGGGGCGGGGCCGTTGTCGACCAGCGAGCGCTCCAGCCACGCGATCAACTGGCCGTGTTCGCCAGGAAGTTCGTGGAGCAGCTGCAGGTCCTGCTCGCCGATCTGCTGCCAGAGCTCGCTGTGCAGCACCAGCATCCGGACCGCCAGGTTCATCGGCGCCGGCGGCAGCTCCAGCGGCATGCCGATGGTCGGGTCCTGGTCGCGCTTGCGCCAGTCGCCCTTGCCACCCTTGCCGCTCCAGTTGCCGCCGCCGCCCTTGCCCTTGTACTCACCCTTGGGCACCCACTTGCGCTCCGCCTGACCCTGGCCTTGGGCCTGGGGAGCGGGCGCTGCGCCGTAGGCGTCCGGGGGGATGTGGATGTCGTCCGCGCCGGCATGGGCCTCATCGCCGTAGGCGGAGGCGGGGATGTCGAAGTACGGCTCGTCGTGCGGGCCGTCGGCGGACGGGGAGGAGGCTCTCGGCGCCGCCTTCGGCGCGGCGGCGGGGCGTTCCGCGCGGGGGCGCGAGCCTGGCGCCGCGGGCGGCTGCGCATTCGCCCACAGCGCCTGCAGTTCGGCGTCCGGCAACTGCGCGCGCCGCGCGAGTTCACCCAGCAGCTGCCGTTTCAGCAGCCCGTCCGGCAGCGCCGCCC
>NZ_DASVNZ010000061.1:0-11101 GCF_036486225.1 Roseateles sp.
CGTGCGGCCATGGCGTCGACTTCCACCGCCATCGCCAGCGCGACGGCGATCAGCTCCGGCGGTCGCAGCGGAAGCGCCCGGGCGAGCGCGTGCAGCAACTGGTCTTCGACCGGCGGCTCGTCGAGCCACGCTTGAAGCAGCGTCCGACCTGAGGGCGCGCCGTTCATGGAGACCAGGTCAGCCTCGCTCACCTGGCCCAAGTGTCCCAGCTGGCCGACCTGGGCCACCTGGACCAGCGACGAGGCCGCGGCCAGCCACGCCGCTTCCGGGCCGGCGGACTCGTCGCCCGACTGCAGCGCGGACAGCGCGAGCAGGTGCAGCGCGGGCACCTGCAGGGTGGCGGTGGCTTGCGGGGCGTTCATGCGTCGCGTGCTCCATAGTGGAAGGCGACGACCCGGCCGAACCACGGCAGCCAGCCGGGATCGAGGTCGAGCCCCAGCCGGCGCAGCCGCAGGTCGCATTGATCGAGCGTGAAGTGCAGGTCCACGTGTGTGGCCGTCGCGCACACGTGGCCGCTGCGGCGAACGAGTCGCACGAGTCCGATCCGACCAGCACGGTGGAGCCAACGACGGACGTGGGCCAACATGACCGTCGCCTCCGAAACCACCTCAGCTTCCGCTTCCGCTTCCGCATTCGATCCCGCGTGCGCGTCCAGCGTGGCGTCGATGCCGTGCGCTTGCGCGAGACGCCACATCGGATCGTCACGCCGCGCATGCGAGCGCTGCAGCGCCAGTCGAAGCACCGCCGCCACGAGGCGACAGGCCGCTTCGTCGTCCGGCGAGCGTTGCGGCACGCCCAGTCGCGCCAGCACGGGCAGCAGGAACAGCAATCCTCCGCAGTCCGTCGGCTGCAGCCACGGCCACGCGTCCGAGCGCAGCGGAGCGCGCTCATCGCGTGCGTGGTCCGTCTCGCCCGCCTCTTGCGCGAGCGGAGAGGACGGTGCACCACGGCGAGCATCGATCGACATCGTTGCCGACTCGTCACTTGTCGTCGACCTCAGCGCGCGATCAGACCGGTCGACGGAACCGTTCCATGACGCCGCGCCGTCATCGCGGGGGTCGAGGGCGGGGAGGCGCTGATTCCATCGCGTGCTTGCGTCAGTCGATCCGGGCGGGAGATCGGTGCTCGTCGCCTGGGACCTCGCTTCGCGACCGCTGGTCGCGGGAGGCCCCGATCCGGCAGCCTCCAGCAAGCGACGAAGCCAACGCGGAACGAGCGCGTCGTCGCCATCCGCCGCACCGGATGGGGCAGTGGACGTCGAGTCAGACGTCGACGCGGAGGCTGATGGATCCGCTGGCATCCCCATCGGGCCTGCCGCATCGTCCGACGCCATCCGCGCCCGGCGGGCCGATCCCTCGGCGGACGCATGACCTGGCCCTCGCGCCAGACCGACGAGGTCCAGCAGGCGATCGGCCACATCCTCGTCGAAGCACACCGCGACGCGCGCGGCGCCGACGCCACGAACGAGCGCCGCCGCCCATTGCGGCAGCGCGACGCGGCCCTCGGGCGTGTGCGCGATCGCGAAGGCGATCCGCGCGAGGTTGCGCCGCGCCGGCAAGGCCGCGTCGAACTCGGGCACCGCGAGCGGCCAGTACCACGCCTCGGCGCGCCGTACCCGCAGCAACTGCGCGGCCAACTGGATGCGCGCCTCCAGCACACCGGAGAAGACAACGCAGCCCGCGTGGTCCGCGGCGCCATCGTCGCCGTCCGTCAGGGCGTGCCCCGAGGGATCGCCCGACGCCACCCATTGCCGCGAGACGGCGGCCGCCTTCTCCTCGATCAACCTCGACAGCGCCTGCGACGTGGCGCCCGCCGTCACGCGCCCCAGCGCCAGTTTCCTGACGACGATCAACCGCCCGCCGTCGTCGCCCAGGCTCGCGCAGCGCAAGGCATCCTCCAGCGTCGGCAGGATCCGGCGCACCGACGCCTCGCCGGGGGCGCGCAGCCGCAGACGGCGGACGGTGCGTTCAGGCGCGGCCATGCGATCACCTCGCCTTGAACAGCGTGCGTTTCGCCGCGCCCGCCGACAGGCTGACCATCGCCGTCGTGTCGAAGTGCACCCGCACGTCGTCGCCCAGGTCGACCTTGGCCAACGCCGTGTGGATCACGCGCGCGGCGACCTCCTGCTGGCCGAGGTCCTCGACCGTCGCGCGCGCCACCAGCGTGTCCCCGCGGTACATCAGCGCCTGCATGCCGACGCGCAGCTTGGTCGTGTCCAGCACCGTCAACGGGATGCGCGTGCCCGGGATCACGCCCGGCGTGGGCCGCGCCATGCGCCCCTGCACGATGCGGTCCACCGGCGCGTGGCTGGCCAGCAGCAGCGCCATGCGCACCACATCGTTGACCAGCGCGACCGCCGATGGCTGCCCGGGCTCGATCTGCGCGAACAGCCAGTCCACGTAGGACTGCATCTGTCGTCGATCGAGGTAGGCGATCTCGCCCCAGCGCGGCAGGCTGGCCAGGTTGCGCAGGTTGGGCGCGGCGTCGAACTCCGACAGCATCTCCGCCCATTGCAGCCGGATCACCGGCAGCACGCCGCTGAACTCCGCATGCAGGCAGGCCGTCACCGAACGGATGCGGTCCAACTCCGCCGCGGCCTCGCGCGCCACGTCGGCGCGGCCGTGACCGCCCTCGGCCAGGTCGCCGAAGCTCACCACCTGCTCGGCCTGCTGCCGCACGCCTTGCCAGGTCGCGACCTTCAGCCCGTTGAGGTCGAGCGTGCGCAGCGTCGCGATGCGCGGCGCGAGCGCCTCGGCCTGTCGCGTGGCGACCTGCACGATGCCGGTCGCGACCTTGGTGCTGGCAGCGATCGTCTGCACCGCCAGCATCGGCGCCGCGAGGCCCGCCACGGCCCGCGCCTGCGCGCTGCCGACCAGCCGCACCAGGTGATCGACCTTGTCCAGCCGATGCAGCAGCGGCGGCGCGCGCACGAACCAGCTGGCAGGCGCCTCGCGCACCACGCGCAGCATGTCCAGCAGCTCGTCCGGCGCGTCGGGGTGCTCGCGCAGACAGGCGGGGACGGCCGGATCGACCAGCCCCGGATCGACCGCGCGCGTCGGCGCGGACAGCAGGTTGTCGGCCTCGCGCGGGCGGATGAAGGCGATGAACTTCACTTCCTCCGCCAGCACCTTGGCGCGGCGCGTGTTGATGCCGTCCACGCGCTCGGACTCCTCGGCCAGCAGCGCGCGCGCGACGCTGACGTCGTGTCGCGCCTCCGCCAGCGCGTCGCCGACCTGGGACAGCCGCGCCGTCATCGTGTCGATCTCGCCGCGCAGCGACGTCAGCGCGCTGTCGCAGCGGTTGAGCGCGTCACGGTAGACCGTCAGCCGCGCTTCCAGCTGGCGCAGGATCGCGATGGTGATGTCGGACAGGCTCACCGCCTGCGTGAACAGCGTGGCTTCGTCCAGCGCCGCGTCTGATCCCGTCGGCGGCTTGGCGAGTGCCGCCTGCAGCGCCGCGTTGCCGCGGAAGTCCGTCAGCGGCCGCTGCTGGCCCGTGGCATTGACAAGGAAGGGATCGTTGGCCAGCCCCGGGATCTGGAAGTCCTGGAACAGCGCGGGCAGCTCGCCGCTGTCCTCGGCGGCGAAGGCCTCCAGCAGGCCGAGCAGCGACATCACCGTGCGCTGCCGGTTGGCCAGCGCGTAGTTGCGCGCCTCGGGCGAGGGCGGATTCTTCAGCCGCTCGGCGATCGCCGTGGTGCGGATCTCCGACAGCCCCACCACCGGATTGGCATAGATGATGGGCGGCGGCGCTTTCGGCGGCTTGATCAGCACCGCCTCGACCTGCGCGCGCGCGTCGATGCGGTTGTTGATCTGGGCGTTGACTGGCGCATTCAGCTGCGCGTTGACATTGGCGTTGAAGTCGGCGCGCAGGCCGGCGTTGATGCCGGCGCTCGACTGCGCGAGGGTCGCTACCCGCTCGCCGGCCGCCGCATTGATCGCGGCCGCTGTGACCGACGGCGTGGCGTTGAAGCCTGCCGCTGCCGCGATGCCCGCCGTCCCTTTCGGAACGCCGGCCGGCGTCGGCGCCGATGCCGTCGCCTTGACCTTGCCGATGTACTCCTGGATCTGCTGCTGCACGACCAGCGCGCTCTCGCTGGTGGCGAGCGCGGCGAGCGTCGGCGAGACGGCGAGGCGGCCCGCATCGCTCGCGCTCATCGTCAGCTGCCGGATGCGGTGCATGTCCACCTGCATGTGCGCGAAACCGAAGTCGGTGATGTCGTCGGCGCGGTCGATGCGCGTGCGCAGGTAGTCGGCGAAGCCCTCCAGCCCGCGCAGCAGCAGTTGCGACTGCTCGTGGCCGGACAGGCGTTGGATCAGCGGATCGGCGACCAGCTCGGTGTAGACGCGCACGGTGCCGATGCGCGAAGACGGCGTCGGCGTCAGCACGCCGAGGTTGTGTTGCGGCTGCAGCGCCGCGTTGAGCAGGGGGTTGTAGGTCGGGATGGTCGTCGGCCGGGGATCGTCGCTGACCTGCCTGGGCCACATCAGCTCCGGCAGCGCGCCGGCGGCGGCCGGCTTGCGGCGCAGGTCGCTGAAGGCCAGGGTGCCGTCGAAGGCCATGATGACGATGCCGAACACCGACATGCGCGCGCCGCCTTCGCCGACGATGTTGCTGTCGGGCAGCGCCAGCGGCAGCTCCACCCAGCTGCCCGAGCGCGGCAGCGCGCCGCCCCGCACCGACTGCGCCTGCAGCGTCTCGAGGCCGGGGATCGCCTTGCGCAGCTCGGCGAAGCGGTTCTCGCCCCAGTAGGCGAACTTGATCTGGATGCTGGACGTCGGCGTGTTGTCCGCCCGCAGGCCGCGGCCGTAGACGCCGATCCACAGCGAGCGCGGCGGGTTCAGCTCGTCGAGGTAGAGCCAGGTCGTGACCTGGTCCGCCGCGCCCTTCTCGATGACCGTGATCGGCGTGCCGTCCCGGTTCATCAGCGTGTGGCCGCGCCATCCCGACATCGGCGGATAGGCGAGGTTGAAGCCGCTGGTCGGCACCGCGAGTGCGGAGGCCGATCCGGCGCCGGGATTGAAGATGTCGCCGCCGTCCTGGGACTGCAGCTGCGGCAGGCTGGGCACGACGCCGTCGTGCGGCTCGAACGGCGTCCACAGGTCGTTGGCGGTGAGCAGGTCCCAGGGCTCCTCGCCCTGGACGCGGGCGCCCGGCGGCAGGAAGTTGCAGAACCACTTGCGCCACACCTGCGGCGTGCGCGCGCCGGTCAGGCCGTAGGCCGCGCGACCGTCGAAGAGCGCGAAGGCCATGCCGTCGAGGGACTTGGTCGCCAGGCCCAGCGCGGACGCGGGCACGGTGAGCATCACCCACTGGCCCGGCGTCGGCAGGTCGCCGGCGCGGAAGTGCGCGGCGGATCCCGCCGGCGTGCCCCAGCCGATCAGGTCCTCGCCCCAGTAGGCGCGGTGTTCCCAATTGCCCTCGGTGTGCCACTGCAGCATCAGCGTGCGCGGCGGATGGTCGGGATCCAGGCAGACCCAGCAGAAGAGCGACTCGCCGGTCTGGACCACGAAGGGCGGATTGGCGCCGTCGAAGAAATGCTGGTGCAGGCCGGCGCGCAGGTCGCTGCGATGGCCGCCGCCGGGCGGGGGCTCGCCCCAGGGGCTGAGCGACTCGGTCTCGACCGCGTCGGGGTCGCTCTTGAACGGCGGCACGACCGGCGACTTGCCGTCGAGCGCGTGCGACAGCATCGCCGCCTTGTTGCGCAGTCCCTGGCGCAGGCCGAGGGTGCGGGCGCGGCGCAGCAGGTTCTCGTCGAGCGTCCTCTGGAACAGCGGATCGACGATCTCCTTGTGCAGCAGCCGCGGCTCCCACGACCCCAGCGGCACCGGCACGAGCAGCCGCACCGCCTCGGGCACCGAGATCGACAGCGGCGCCAGCGAGGCGCTCGCGCGCACGGCCAGGTCGAGCTGCTCCACCGGCACCGGCACCGCGTCGAGGTCGAAGCCGACGGGGAAGAAGCCGCTCTTGAGCGTCGCCGGATCGAAGGCGTTGCGCGGCAGCAGGCCCACCGGCGGCAGGTAGCGGCCGAAGGCGTCGTTGAGGGTCTCGGGCAGCGGCGCAGGCTCGCCGGCCGCGGCGACCTGCTCGGCCAGTTGCTCGATGCGCGCCTGCCACAGCGCGGGCTTGCGGGAGCCGGCGATGAGCGCGCCGCCCGTGTAAGCAAGGCGCGAATCGCGGCCATTGCCGCCGCGCCGCACGACGCTGGCGCGGTCCAGCCACAGCGGCTGGCGCGTGACGCCGTCCAGCGCGACCAGCGCGATCGGCAGGCCGAATTCCTCCCAGGGCAGCACCTCGCCCTCGGGCAGGGCGTCCTCGGCCTGGAACACGGTCCACGCGAGCGCGTTGCGCAGCTGCACCGCGGGCACGGCGGGCAGGCCGCGCCATTCGCCGGGCCACACGTACCAGAGCAGCCGTGCACCGTCGCCCAGGCGCCAGTCCTCGAAGGCGGCGGCATCGCCGTAGGTGCCTTCGTCGCAGGCGCTGCGCTCGCACGGATCCATGGGGTCCGCGCTGGAACGGTCCGCGGTCACCGGTTGCAGCACCAGCACGCCGATGGCCGGCAGCGTCGCGAGCGAGACGGCTTCCAACGCGCCCAGCGCCGGGCCGATCCTGCGCGCCCGCAGCGTCGAGGGTGCGCCTTCGGTGCCCGGCTCGACGCCGCTGCCGTCGACGAAGAAACCGGGCGGCGCAACCACCGGCACATCGGCCAGCACGCAGCGCAGCGGTTGGTTCAGCACCAGGTCCTCGCCGCTGCAGGCCAGGCCGAGCCCGCGTGTGATCTGCAGCTCCACCGCGTTGAAGCCGGTCGGCGCAGGCGGTGCGGGCTCAGGGGGAGGCGGTGGTGGCGGCGGGATCACCGGCCCCGCCTGGACCTCGAGCCCGCTGACGATGCCCGCTGTCCAGTCCTGACCGCGCGTGGCCAGGTGGCCGGCCTGCCAGGCCTGCCATTGCGTCAGCGCGCCCGCGGTGAGCGAGCGACCCGGGAACACGTTGGGGCGTCGGCGCCAGTCGCTGGTGGCCTCGACCGCGTTGCTGGGCGAGAGTCCGACGACACGCTCGCCGGCCAGCGGATCGCGGATGGGAGTGATGCTCACGATGGGTCTCCTCGGAGCCGGGGATCAGGTTTGCGGCGGGCGCCTGGTCGCGGCGGTCTTCTTCGTCGCGGCCTTCTTTGCCGATGTCTTCTTCACCGCCGTCGTCTTCGCAGCGGTGGTCTTCGCGGCGGTCGTCTTCGTGGCGGTCGTCCTTGCTGCGCTTGTCTTTGCGGCGCTCGTCTTCGTTGGCGGTGGCCTTGTGGCTGTCGACGCCGTGGTCGCAGGCGCGGAGGAGGCCTTCGCCGCAGGACTGAGCTTCGAGGCGGGATCAGCCACGACGGGGTCGGGCGTCGGTGTCGGTGTCGGCGTGGCCGGCGCGCCGGGGACGCGCGTGAGGCGTGCGCTCAACTGGTCGAGCTTCGTCCCCTCGGCGCTGCTGGCGGCGGTGTCGAGCTTGCGCCAGTTGTCGTTGCTCGCGAGGCTGACCAGCGCGGTGCGGGTGACGGCGTCGCCGGCATGGCGTTCGAGCTTCTCGAGGCCGTTGCCGACCGCACCGTCCGCGAGCTCCGCGCCGACCTGCAGCACGCGCGCATGCTCGAGGCCCGCGTCGCGCTCCGCGACGCGATCGCCCGTGGGCTTCGCGTTGAGCGCGCCGAGCGCCGCGGCCGTCAGCGCGGGCGAGGCCGCGATGCGCGGCGAGGCCAGCAGCGACATCACGCTGGACGCGGCCCGCGCGCTGGACGCGGCCAGCACCTTGTCGAGCGCCGGCTTCAGGCCGAGGGCCTCGACCCGCGCCGTGATGGCACGTTCGACGATGACGTCCGCGCCGCCGGCGACGGCGATCGGCTTGCCGACCAGGTCGTCGCGGTAGGCGAGGTTGCGCCGTCGCACGAACCACAGCGAGTCGAGCTTCGCAAGCCGCGCCCATTCGGCGTCGGAGGGGTTGGAGACATCGACCGGCCGCAGCGGCAGCGGAATGCGCAGGCGGGTCAGGATCTCCAGCGGCTTGCGCTGCGCGACGAGGTTGGGCGCAGCCGCCTTGAGCGGCCGCGACACGGTCGTGAGCTTCGCCCGCACGGCGGCGAAGTCGGCGCGCGGCACCGGCGCGAGCACCAGCACCGCCGTCAGGTCCAACGCCGCCTGCGGCGCGAGGAAGTCGATCGGCGGCAGGGCGAGCGCCTCCTCGACCAGCGCGGGCAGCTCGTCCTCGGGAATGATCGAGAAGTCGACGTCGACCTCGGACGGGAAGTAGCGCTGCGTGAAGTCGACCGTGTCGATGATGCCGGCGGGTAACGGGCCGGCCGGCGGCAGCGCGGGGAACTGCGTGGCCGCCGGGAAGCTGCGGCCGTGGAACTGCGCGACCACGTCGGCCAGGTGGTTCTGGTGCTGCATCAAATGGGCGAGGCGCAGGCCGCGCGGCGCGAAGCCCAGGCCGGGCAGGTCGCCGCGGTCGGCGCCGAGCTCGCGCCGCACCATCGCCTCGTCGATCCAGACCAGCGTGTTGGACTGCAGCGCGAGCATCGCGACCGGCAGCACGTTGGCCGACCAGCCCGGCGCGCCGGATTGCGTGAAGATGGTCCGCGCCGCCGTGCCGCGACGCGCGTCGAGCGCATCGGCCGCGCCGTCGTCCTGCCAAGGGATCAGCACGACCGCGGTGGCTTCGATGACGTCGCCGTCCTCGACAGTGCGCGCGCCGGTCAGCGTGGTCGGATATGCGCCGATCGGGTTGGCGGTGAACTCCACCGGCCGCAGGCCCAGCACGAACAGCCCGGTGCGGCTGCGCAGCGGCGCGACCGGCAGGCGCGACAGGCCGAAGCGCGCGGACAACTGCTCGGTCTGCGGGATGTCGGCCAGGTCGATGGTGAGCGAACGCGGCAGCAGCACCAGCTCGCCGGCGCCGGTCAGGCCCTCGCCGGCGGCGATGCGCACGGTGTGGGGCGTGGCGCCTTCGGACACCGACAACCCGTGCGCGACGCCGCTGCCGGCGGCACGGCCGAGGTCGGCCTCGCGCGTCAGGAAGTACTGCTGGTCGCGGATCAGGTCGCGCGCCGCGAGGAAGCGGCCGTCGAAGTAGCGCGGGCGCTGGCGCCGCGGATCCTCGACCAGCACGCCGCGGTTGCGCAGTGTCGGCGCCTCGACGGGATCGATGCGCTCGCGGGCGGCGCCGAGGGTGAGGTTGATCGCCATGTCGGACTCCTTGAAGACTCGGTGCGGCTCTTCGCTGAGGTGTCGGTGATGGGGGCGAGGCTTGCTACAGCCCGGCCCATTGCGCGAAGAGCGCCGACGGCGGCAGGAATCGCCGCCCCCAGTTGTCCACCAGCGGGACCTCCGCGATGCGCGCGGGCGGCGCCGCGGTGTCGACCGGGATGAAGACGCGGGCGAGGAAGACCGCGCTCGGGTCCAGGTCGCGGGGTTGTTCGGGGGAAGGCTCCAGGCCGCCGTCGCCGCCCGCGTGGCCGCTGCCGGACCAGCCGTGCAGCACGGCGTCCTGCAGCGCGTCGCGGCGCGCTTCCGGTGTCGCGTCCGGATCGCCTGCGACCGGATCGGCCGGCGGCAGCGGCAGGCCGCTGTAGGCGTCGTCGAGTCCCGCGCGCGGGATGAGCAGCAGCTCGTAGGCATCGCGCAGCCGCGAGATCGACACCGCGTTGAGCGCGTCGAACGGGCCCTGCGCGAAGCTCGGCGTCAGCCCGCGCGCGCAGGCCGCGAAGCGCAGGTACACATCGGCGACGACGGCCAGCGCCGGCAGCGCCACGCCGGACGCGACCATCCGCGCCGAGGCGAAGCGTCCCACGTCGGCGTAGGCCGCCTGCGTCAGCGCGCTGCCGGGCACGTTGCCGGTGGGGCTGCCGTCGCCGGTGACGGCCAGACGCAACGCGTCGTACCAGCGCGGCAGGCGCAGGCAGGCGTCGCGCGGCAGCTCCACCAGGCGGCCGAGGCGATCCACGGCCACGCCGGGCTGGACGCTGATCTCCTCGACCTGCGTCGCCGAGCCCGGCACATACCGCACTTCCAGACCGGCCATCGTGCCGGGCCCGGCCACGAAGGCCAGCGCGCGCGCCAGGCGGCCGCGGGGGTAGGTCTGCTCGTCGCTGAAGTCCTGCGCGTCCAGCAGCATGCCGGTGGCGTAGGCGAGGCGGTCCGCGCGCGGCTGCGCCACCAGCGGATCGGCGTTGGTCGCCTGGATACTCATGAGGGTCTCCTCGACGTGCGTGGGGACGGCGGTCGTTTGGGTTTCGCCGGTTCAGCCGGCTTCGGCGGCTGTGGCCTTACCGGTTGCGCCGGTTGGGCGGGCAGCGAGGGCCGCATCGGTTCTATCGGTGGCAGCGGCGATATCGGCTCCAGCGGCTCCAGCGGCTCCAGCGGCTCCAGCGGCCCCAGCGGCAGTCGCGGATCCGAAGGCCGCACCGGCGGTGCCGGCGCGATCGGCGGCAGCACCACGCGCGACTGCGTCACCTGCACGACGACTTCATCCGCCGTGCGGCTGGACAGCCCGGCCGCGTTGACGACGGTCAGGCTGAAGCGGTGCGCGCCGACGGCCAGGCCCGCGTCGACCTCGACCGTCGCGGTCTCCGTCGTCACGGGCTTGCGGAGCGGGAACTTCGCCATCGCGCCGCTCCGTTCAGGTCACCGGACCCAGGTAGGTCCAGACGTACTTGACGACCTTGCCGCCGCCGACGTCGAAGGACGCGGACCCGTCCAGCTCGAAGCTCTTGCCGAAGGCGGCGATGCGTGGCCCGCGGATCACCGCGGTCGGCGCGTCCTGGTCGGCGACGATGATGGTCACCTCGTCGGGCTTGGACGCGTTGCCCGCGTCGTCGATGACGACGAGCCGGAAGGTCTGCCGGCCCATCGGCAGCGGCTTGTCGGGGTTGACGGTGACCTCGATGGTCGGTGCGTCGGTGCTGATGTCGGTGCCGGGAACGAATTCGGCCATGGCCACTCTCCTGCAAGGTCAAACATCCGTCGGCGGCAACAGGCGCCAGCGGTACTCGGTGATCTGTCGGCCCGAGGCCGCGCGCGAGGCGCGGGCATCGAGGATGAAACTGGCGCCCGGCGCGGCCACC
>NZ_DASVNZ010000075.1:0-4980 GCF_036486225.1 Roseateles sp.
GTCGCCGCCCTCCTCCTCGATGTCGAGGACGAGGCCGTTCAGCTGATGACGTCGGGAGATCCAGGCGGGGTTCATTGCGCAGCTAGTGGATGAACAAGACGGTCAGGTTCCTCAAGCGGCGCGGCATCGCGAGAACGGCAACCCGTTGACATCGCACTGACCGGCACCCCCGCTTCCAGCGCCGCCGATGCCACCGGCGGCTTGTCCCCATGCTTGCCGATCCGATCGCCGACGCCGTTTCCCTCCCCGCCACCGCCCCGCCCGCACCGACTCGGGCCTCACCGGCGCCGCTGCGCTTGCCGACACGCGACGCCGACGACGTGCACTTGCGGCTGCGGCTCCAACGAGGCGTCGCCTGGCAGGTCGCCGACCAGGCGTCCCCGTGGGCCTCCTTCGAACTGACGCTCGCGCGGGCGGACAAGGACATCGCGACGGCGCCGGCCGTCGACGCGCTGGCCCTCGGCACGCCGCACGGGGTCCTCTTCCTCGAGGACGACGCCCTCATCGCATTCGCGACCGGCACGCATCTGCCTCGGGGCGCGGACGGCGGCGTGGACGAAGGCCTCCTGCGCCTGGCATGCGCGGCCTGGCCGGCCCCGCTCCGCGATGCGCTCGGCGACGCCCCGACCCCTCTCCCCGCCAGTCGCGGGCTGTGCCAAGCGCAAGCGGAGAGGACTCACGCTGCGGTCTTGACGCTCGTCAGCCGCGATGGAGCCCGACAAGGGGTGCCGATCCGCGCGTCGGCGCGCACGCTGCAGGCCTGCACCACGGCGCCGGGCTGGCAGATGACTCCCCCGCGATCTCCGATGCCGACGCCCGTCGCCGCGATCGTTCTGGAGGCCGCCCTCTGGCTGGCGAGGGTCTCGTTGCCAGCCACGCGCCTGTCGACCCTCCGGACCGGAGACGCCTTGTGGCTCCCCGCCCAGAGGCGAGATCAAAACAGCCCGCTCTGCTTAGTTCGTGCCAGCGGACTGATTCATTTAGGCCATGTCGACCACCTCACACGCGAGTTCCAGGGATGGGGCTCCAAGGGGGGCTCGCCGTCCAATTCCCCTCATGCCTTTTCACCTTCAACGGAGCCCCGAAACGTGGATGCCCTGACCGTAGACCTGGACTTCATCGTTGGCCGCGTCGCCATGACCGTCGGCGAACTGAGCGCCCTCGCGGCCGGCCAGATCGTCCCCCTGGAAGCGTTGACGCCGGCCACCGTGCGCATCGTCGCGCATGGCACCGAACTCGGCGCGGGCCAGCTGGTCGAGGTCGAGGGACGTCTGGCCGTCGAGATCCTGCAGTGGGGGAGTCCGCGGTGAACGGGGGCGGCTTCGACCCGATCTCGCTGGCATTCCTGCTGGTGGGCCTGACGCTGCTGCCGCTGCTGCTGGTCTGCACGACGAGTTATCTGAAGATCTCCGTGGTGCTGATGATCGTGCGCAACGCGCTGGGCGTGCAACAGGTCCCGCCGACGATGGCCCTCAACGGCATGGCGCTCGCCGCCACGCTGTTCGTGATGGCCCCGGTGCTCAACGAGGTCGTGTCGCGGCTGCCCATCGATCTTCCGGGACTGCCCGGACAGACGTCGCAGGCGCAGGCGTCTGCGCGCTCGACGTCCGCGCGTCTCGGCCTGTCCGATCTGGCCCATGCCTTCGAGCCGATGCGCGGTTTCATGCTGGCCAACACGCTGCCGGAGAAGCGGCAGAAATTCGTCGATCTCGCCCGCCAGCAATGGGGCGGCCGCATGACGGCGCCCGAGGGCAGCGACTACGTCGTGCTGATCCCCTGCTTCGTCGTGAGCGAACTCGAGCTCGCGCTGAAGGCCGGCTTCGTCCTCTACGTGCCCTTCGTCGTCATCGACCTGCTGCTGTCCAACCTGCTGCTCGCGCTGGGCATGCAGATGGTGTCGCCGATGGTCGTGTCGCTGCCGCTGAAGATCCTGCTGTTCGTGCTGCTCGACGGCTGGACGCGACTCTTCGACGGCCTGGTCCGTTCCTACGCCTGAGGACCGCGCCGTGATCGAAACCATCGCGTTCTTCCAGAAGGGCCTGCTCATGGTGATCTGGCTGTCGCTGCCGCCGCTGATCGTGGCGGTGGTGGCGGGCGTGCTCGTCTCGCTGGTGCAGACGGTGCTGTCCATGCAGGACCAGAGCATCCCCTTCGCCGCGAAGCTGCTGGCCGTCGGCCTCGTGCTGGCGGTGACCGGCCGCTGGATGGCGTTGCAGCTGCTGGCGCTGGGCGATCAGGCCCTGGCGGCGCTGGTCACCTTCGGAGGTCGACCGTGACCGCCGCACCGCACAAGTTCCCTCTCTCGCGCCTGGCGCGGCGCGACTTCTCCTGTTTCCCAGGGAGCCCCCGGCTCCGGAAGATCCCCGTCGGGCGCGCGCCCGATACCGAGCCGAACGGGGACCCGGACCTTCTTCGAGTCTGTCTATGAACCACACCACCGAAGCCATGGGCGACACGGGCGACGCCCACTCGCAAGAGCCCGCAACGACCGCGCCTCCCGCGCCACAGGCCAAACCCGATCCCGTGACCGACGACCTCGGCCCGGCGATCGAGGCGCTCGTCGATCCGGTCAATTTTGACGAGCGGGGCGAGCAGGACGAGCAGGACGAGCAGGGCGAGCAGGGCGAGCAGGGCGAACGGGACGAACCGATCGAGCCGGCGGATCCCGAGCTCGTGCGCCAACGTCAGCAGCTGGTCCTGACCCACATCGTCAAGATCGCGCGGGATTCGCGCAGCGACTCCAGCAAGCTCAAGCGCTTTCTGCGTCGCTATGAGCGCTCGCCGGGCGAACTCGACGACATCATCCAGGATGCGATGCTCGAGGCCACGCGCTGCGCCGATCGCTTCCAGGCGCGCTCGTCGGTGGAGACCTGGTTCTTCGGGATCGCCGCCAACGTCGCCCGCAATCACGTGGCGCGCTGCTCCAAGCGCAGCGGCCAGATGGAGAGCCTGGACGAGTCGCCCCACATGATGGACGCCGAGTCCGCGCACCGGCCGCGCGACTCGTCGATGGACGTCAGTCAGCAGGTGGCTTACCGGCAGTTGGCGGGCATCGTCGACGTGACCTTGTCGGGACTTTCCGCAGACCTGCGCGGCACCTTCGACCTGGCCTGCCTGCAGGAAGAGTCCTACCGCGACGTCGCAGAGATCCAGGCGATCCCGATCGGTACCGTGCGCTCACGCGTGAACCGGGTGCGGACGCTGCTGCGCTCGCGACTCAAGCAGGGTTTCGCAGACTACGCGACCTGACCCCACCGCCCGCCCTCTGAGCAGGTCCGCACAAGGTCCCCGAGGGGCTTGGCCTGCCATCGATCGCCGCCCCGCAAGGGCGGCTTTCGCATTGGCGTCTCTCGCCGCCGGCGGTCAGTCGAGCCAGCGCAGCGCCAGCTGGGTCACCACCAGGGCCAGCATGAAACCGCCCACGCCCCACAGCAGTGCCTGCAGCAGGTGGTTGGTGCGGCGCTGCTCCACCAGCAGCTGGCGGGTCAGGTCGGCATGGCCGTCCTCGGCGCGCTGGCGCAGCACCTCGTGCATCAGCCGGGGGAACTCCGGCACCATCTGCGCGAAGCGCGGCGCCTCCTTCTTCAGCTGGCGCAGGAAGGCGCGCCAACCGATCTGCTCGTCCATCCAGCGCTCGAGGAAGGGCTTGGCTGTCGCCCACAGGTCCAGCTCGGGATCCAGCTGCCTGCCCAATCCTTCAATGTTGAGCAGCGTTTTTTGCAGCAAAACCAGCTGCGGCTGGATCTCCACATTGAATCTGCGGGAGATCTGGAACAGGCGCATCAACACCTGGCCCAGCGAAATGTCCTTCAGCGGCTTGTCGAAGTGCGGCTCGCAGACGGTCCGCACCGCGCCCTCGAGTTCGTCGACGCGCGTCTCGGGCGGCACCCAGCCGGACTCGATGTGCAACTCGGCCACGCGCTTGTAATCGCGGCGGAAGAAGGCGATGAAGTTCTGCGCCAGGTAGTCCTTGTCGACCTCGGTCAGCGTGCCGATGATGCCGAAGTCCAGCGCGATGTAACGGCCGAAGGTGTGCGCGTCCAGGCTGACCTGGATGTTCCCCGGGTGCATGTCGGCATGGAAGAAGCCGTCGCGGAAGACCTGCGTGAAGAAGATCGTCACGCCGTCGCGGGCCAGCTTCCTGATGTCGACGCCCGCCTCGCGCAGCCGCTCCAGCTGCGAGATCGGCACGCCGCGCATGCGCTCCATGACGATGACCTCGCTGCGGCAGAGCTCCCAGATCATCTCCGGCACCATCACCAGCTGCAGGTCCTGCATGTTGCGGCGCAGTTGCGCCGCGTTGGCGGCCTCGCGTACCAGGTCCAGCTCGTCGTGCAGGTAGGTGTTGAACTCGCCGACCACCTCGCGCGGCTTGAGCCGCCGGCCGTCGGCGGAGAAACGCTCCACCCAGCCCGCCAGCGTGCGCATCAGCGCCAGGTCGTCCTCGATGATGTCGAGCATGCCCGGCCGCAGCACCTTGACGGCGACTTCACGCCCGTCGTGCAGCGTCGCGAAGTGCACCTGCGCGATCGACGCGCTGGCCACCGGCTCGGCGTCGAAGGTGGCGAACAGCTCCTCGATCCGGCGGCCGAAGGCGCGTTCGATCAGCTCGCGCGACAGCTCGGCGGGGAACGGCGGCACGTTGTCCTGCAGCCGCGACAGCTCCTCGATCATGTCGGGCGGGACCAGGTCGCGGCGCGTGGACAGCAACTGGCCGAACTTGACGAAGATCGGCCCCAGCCGTTCCAGCGCCAGCCGCAAGCGGGCGCCGCGGGGCTGGTCCCACGCGCGGCCGACCGTGATCAGCCGGCGCAGGAAGCGGAAGCGGCGGCGCTTGAGCGTGGACAGCGCCAGCTCGTCCAACCCGTGTCGATAGAGGGTCCAGACGATGACCAGCAGGCGGGACAGGTACCTCATTCCTCAGGACCTCATGCCCGGCCTGCGCCGTCGGGAATGAAGCGGCCCGCCTGCCGGGCCAGC
>NZ_DASVNZ010000079.1:0-1998 GCF_036486225.1 Roseateles sp.
CGACTCGCAGCCACGCGGCCTGCGCCGCATCGGGCAGCGGCGCCTGCGCGGCCGCGCCGTCGATGAACGGCGCCAGCGTGCGCGACGCTTCGATCACGGCCTCCGGTCCGCCGCGACGCAGGCGCAACTGCGCGGCCGCCGACGCGGCCAGCATCCGCTCCTCCGTCCCCACGCCGTCGTCGGCAGCCAATGCGCCCCACTGGCGCAGCGCGGTGTCGAAGTCCCCATCGGCCAGCGCGGTGCGTGCGGCCAGGAAACCCCACGGCAGCGCCGGCAGCGCACCGCGAGCGGCGCGCTCGTCCAGCAGGCGACGCGCCGTGGCGCCGTCGCCCACGTCGCAGGCCACCGCGATCGCGTCCTGGCGCAGCAGGTCGTTGCCGGGATCCTGCTCCAGGTAGCTCAGCAGGCGTTGCAGTCGTTGCACTTGGGGCGAGGTGTCGTTGGTCATCGGGTCGTGTCCGGGAAATCGAATTCAGGCAGGATCAAGCGGAAGGGGAAGCGTCGAAGGCACGGCGTCGGGTCGCCATCATCCGTCTTCCTCCAATCGTCGCCGCAGCGTGTCGAGCGCGGCGCGGTGCAACTGGGAGATGCGGCCCTTGCTGAGCCCCGTGCGCGCGGCCAGTGCGTCGAACGGATGCCCCTGCAGATAGTGCCATTCGAGCACCTGCCGCTGCGGCTCCGGCAACTGCCGCATCAGCGCAAGCAGACGATCGCGCTGCTGGCGCATCTCCAGCCGCGCGTACGGCATCTGCGCGGCCGGCGCCGGCGCGTCGGGGCCCGCGTCGATCAGGCCCGTGCCTTCCAGCATCAGCCCGATCGCCAGGCCCAGGCCCGCCTCGGACAGGCGCTCGAGCGCACTGCCCTTCGGGAACAGCGATGTCTTGCGGGAAGCCGCCGCCTCGGGCTCGGCCGCCAGGTCCGCATCGACGTCCGCAATGACGTCGATCCGCCCCTTGCTCAGAACGTCGGTTCGACCGTCGGTCTCCGTTCCGGACGAGGTCGACGCCCGCGCGTCGCCGAGTTCCTCCTCGGCCGCGTCCCGCAGCAGCGACTTGAGCCGCGCCTGGCGCAGCTCGCGCGTCGTGGCGATCTGGCGCTGGCGCTCGGACATCGAGGCCACGCCGTCCAGCACCGCGCCGCGGATGCGGTACGCGGCGTAGGTCTCGAAGCGCGCCTCGCGCGCGGGGTCGTAGCTGTCGACGGCCTCCGTCAGCGCGACGGAGGCGAACTGGAAGTAGTCGCCGAAGTCGAGCTCGTCGCCCGGCCGGCCGGCGAAGAGACGCGCCGCCTGCATGCGCGCATAGGGCAGGAAGTGACGCACCAGCGCGTCGCGGGCGCGCGCGTCGTCCCGCCGCGTCCGCCACAGCGGCGCGAGGTCCGCGGGCTGCGGCCAGGGCGAGGTCACGATCCCGGTCGACATCGCGGCGTCCGCGTCCCGTCAGTGGAAGGACCCGATCAGCGCCCGCAGCAGCAGGCCCCAGCCGTCCACCAGCACGAACATCAGGATCTTCAGCGGCATCGCGATGGTCACCGGCGGCATCATCATCATGCCCAGCGCCATCAGGATGCTGGACACCAGCAGGTCGATGAGCAGGAAGGGCAGGAACACCACGAAGCCGATCTGGAACGCGGCGCGCAGCTCCGACACCATGAAGGCCGCCGCCAGCTGCGTCATCGGCACCTCGGCCTCGGTCGTGGGCCGGGGGCGCTTGGCCAAGTCGGCCATCATGAAGATGTCGGCCTCGCGCGTCTGCTTCAGCATGAAGCCGCGCAGCGGCTGCAGGCCCTTGTCGAGCGCGACGGTGCCTTCCATCTTGCCCGCCAGGTAGGGCCGCAGCGCATCGTCGTGCACCCGCTCCAGTACCGGCGACATCGTGAAGCCGGTCAGCAGCAGCGCCATGCCGATCAGCACGACGTTGGGCGGCGTCTCGGGCAGGCCGATCGCATGCCGCAGCATCGACAGCACGACGATGATGCGCAGGAACGAGGTCAGGCAGA
>NZ_DASVNZ010000086.1:0-12587 GCF_036486225.1 Roseateles sp.
AGCGCCGCGGTGTAGCCCTTGCGCGCCGCGGACGCATCCAGCCGTTCGAGCGCGGCCAGCGCCGCGCCGGTGCCCGCGCCGTCCAGCGAGGCCGGCAGCAGATCGAGCGGCAGCGTCGTCATCGCCCAGTAGTCGCCGCGCGCCCAGGTGCGCTCGAAGACCGGCAGCTCGACCTCCTGCCGCGCGGTCTTGCCGCTGTGCAGCAGGATGGTGCGGCGTTGCTTGTCGTAGCCGACCACCACGGCGTAGTGCCACACCGGCGCGATGTCCAGCGACAGGTTCTGGAACACGATCACCGGATGCCCGGCGGCGACCTCGGTCAGCAGCGCGTCCAGCCGCGGCGGCAGCACGTAGGCCGGCAGGCCCTGGCGGCGCGTCGCGACCAGCATCTCCGTCTGCAGCGAGCCCTTGCGGCCGGGCAGGAAGACCTGCGGCTTCAGCTGCTCGACCGTCGTCGACTTGCCCGCCGTGCGCAGCAGCATCGCCAGCGCGGCTGGGCCGCATTCGTAGTCGTCCTGCGCGATGAAGGGCGTCCTGCCCGACAGGTCCATGCGTGCCGGCAGATCGGCGGGCCACTGGCGTTCCAGTGCTTGCAGCTGTGGCGGCGTGCTTGCACACCCGCCCAGCAGCAACGTGAGGGCCAGCGCGGGCGCGGCAAGCGCGATCAGCGACCGGGAGGACCGGTCGGATCGGGCTGGCCGGCCCGGCCCGGCCAGCCAAGCGAACCGGACGAGGGACATGTCGACCTCAGCGGATCGAACGCGTGAACGGGAAGACCTTGGTGAAGCCCAGGATGTCGGTCACCAGCAGGATCACGAACACCGCGAAGATGATGCCCAGCACGTCGCCGCCGGCGGGGGCCTGCGCGATGCGGCCGTCCAGGGCGCGGATCTCGTCGTCGGACATGGCGTCCACGCGCGCTTGCGCGGCGGCGCCGTCGACGCCTTCCTTGACCATGGCCTGGCGCACGTCCTCGCGGGCGAAGAAGGCGTTGACGCGGATGCGGCTGTCGGCGGCGGTGCCGGCAGGGGCTGCGGGCTGCACCAGCGCATCGGTCGGCACGACCTGCGCGCTCGCATGCATCGGCAGCGCCATCAGCGTGCACGACGCGATCAGCGTGGAGGCGATCGCGCGCTTGGCCAGCGACGGGCGCGACGCCTGGGTCGTCGCGACGATCGCGGCAGTAGCTTCGGAGGCGGCTTGGAAAGCTTGTTCTTGTCGGTTCATGATGGACCTGGATGAAGGAGTGGCGAAATCCTAGGTCCGCGCCCGATGCTGTTACAAGTTCGATTACCGGGCGTCACAACGGATGCAACTCCCGGCTGATCCGATGCCCGGAAAGGCTTGAAATACGTGATAGAGCCGCTTCAGCGATCGCAGCGTTGGCCGCTGGCGCTGCGCATGATCCAGCGCTCGGCCTTGCGGGACAGCAGCGCGGTGGAACTGAGCGTGCCCAGGTCGCAGGTCGTCGCGTCGACCTCGGCGAACTGCGCGAGCTCGACCGTGTCCGCGTCGCGCCAGCGCATGAAGCGGAAGCTGATGGCGGACTGGTCCGGCGCGGGCTGGAAGCGGTAGCGCTCGACGAGGCGGCCGTCCTCGCGGCTCCAGATGACGACGCCGTTGAACTCCAGGCCCGGCGACGCGTGCGTCACGACGAGGTAGCGCCCGTCCGGGGACGGGTTGACGTTGCCGTGCATCACATAGCGGGTGCCGTCCGCGCGGGAGATCCACAGCAGTTCGCTGCCGGCGGCCAGGGTCGCGCGCACGACGTAGAACTGGCCGTCGGGCGACAGGCCGTCGAGGCGGAAGTCGACCGCGGGCAGGCCGGGATCGTTGGGGTCGGGGCGCTGGCTGTCGAGGATCACCGGCCGGCCCTTGGCGACCGGCAGCCACAGCCGCAGGTCGTCGCGACGCGCCGCCACGCCGAGCCGGCGCAGCACCTCGGCTTCGGCCTGGATGCGGAACTGCTCGTCGGACCCTTCTTCGGTCACGGGACCGCCGGCGCTGGCGGACGAGGGCTCGAACAGCATGCCGCGCGGGGCGAACCCGGCCGAGGCGGCGGGTCGGGGCGGCGCGGGCCATGCGTTGGAGGAGGCATCGGCGGCGAACCCGGTGAACATCAGCGCGAGCGCGACGGCTGCGCCGAATGCTCGGCCTGCTCGGTCGGCGCGTCCGGCACGGACGGTGGACGCAGCTGCCGGAAAGGCTGCCAGAGAGGCTTCCGGAAGGGCTTGCGGAAGGGCTTGCGGAACGGCGGGCAAGGCGGACGACATCGGACGGAACTGCGGACGCGGACAGAGCGGAGGGCTAGGCGCCGCAGTCTAAAAGCGCTCCGTGCGCTGGCCCACACAACTTACGCCTGGTGACAAGGCCTGCCCCCGGCGGGGTCAGGCCTTGAGTGGCGTGATCGCCTTCAGCGCTTGCAGCGCGGCGTCGTGACGTCCTTGAGCGCCCAGCTCTCGCCGTCTCGCGCGAGCACGACCAGGGTCTCCTCCTGCGCATTCGGGCAGGTGAGGGGGTCTCCGGGCGTGGTGCGCTCCAGCTCGATGGTGCGGTTGTCCTTCCAGCGCATGAAGCGGTAGAGGGCGTCGTGCCCACGGCCCTCGTGACGGAAGCGCTCGGTCAAGCGGCCCGGCGAGCGCTCCCAGACGATGATGCCGTTGAAGTCCAGCGTTTCCGAGGCATGAACGACGGCCAGCAGTCGTCCGTCGGGCGAAGGCAGGGGCGTTGCGTGGACCGATACCCGCTCGCCGTCCTGGCGCGAGACCCAGATCACGTCGCTGCTTTCGTAGTAGGTCGCGCGCACGACGAAGAACTCCCGGTCCGGCGACAGGCCGTCGAAGCGGTAGTCCTCGTAGGCCGCCTCGTTGTGGCCGCTGGCGTTGGGCCAGACGCTGTCGAAGAGCTCCGGCCTTCCGGAGACCGTCGGCAGCACCAGCCGCGAGCCGGTGCGCTTGATGAGGTCGTGCCGGCTCGAGGCATTGGCCTTGCGGATGGCGTCGGCCTCGGCCTTGGCGCGGAAGGCCTCGTCCGAGCCCTCGCTGCCGTTCGCCTGGCCCGGGTCCGCGTCGGGACGCGCGCGCGGCAGGTCCTTGGTGAAGTCGCCCTTGGGCGCGATGCCGGTGGACTTCGCGGGCGGCGGCGGCTTGTACGCCTGCGACTGCGCGGCGGCGGGGCCGGCGGCGGTCGCCGCCAGGGCGGCCAGCGCGAAGGGGACAACGGATCGGGCGAGGGGGCGCATGAGGGTCTGTTCAGTTCAGCCGTGGATCGCCGCGGCGACGATCTGGCCGATGGAGATGCACATCGCCGCGACCACGACGGCCAGGGCCATGTTCTTGTGCTCGACGATCTCTTCCCACAGCTTGTACGGGGTCAGCTTGTCGATGACGACGAAGCTGATCCAGAACACCAGCACGCCGATGAGCGCGTACAGGATGGAGCCCAGCACGATCGCGGGCTTGAGCCATTCGAAACCTTCCATGTCGTTCTCCTGGGAACTTGATACCGGTGAAGAACGGCGGGCGGAGATCCGAGCTGCCGGAGTGTCTCCGCGATTGCCGTCGTCGTCGTCGTGAGTCCGGGTGACTCTGAGTGACTCTGGTGACTACTTGTGGCCGCCGCCACCGCTGCTGTAACCGCCGTACGAGCCGCCGCTGGAGCCGACGTACCCCACGCCCGAGCCGCGGCTGCTGCGCTTGCACTGCTGGTACTCGGCGCTGCTCTCGCCGTAGGTGTCCTTGTAGCGGTCGCAGTCGTCCTTGCTGCAGGCGCGCAGCATCGCGAACAGCACCGCGATGACGAAGATGCCGATGATGATGTTGCGCAGCAGCTTGCCCTGGTCCATGCCCGACGTGACGTCGCGGCGCAGCGCCGGCATCCTGTCCTCGGGCAGGGCGGAGAAGCGGCGCACCTCGGCGGCGTCGACGGCTCTGCCATGGCTCCAGGTCACCTCGTTGCCGGCCTGCTCGCTGCTGAGCAGCTCCAGCCGCGCGCCGTTGCGCCATTCGTAATCACGGACGAGGGCGCGTTCCTCGCGCTTGACGCGCCAGTAGAACTCGCCGAGCACATAGGTGACCTTCGCGGTGTAGGTCCACTTGTGCTTGAAGTCCTTGTCCTTGTAGCGGACCGATTTGCCCCCCGCGTTGGAGGGCGCGCCGGTGATCGGACGAACGACGCTCCAGCCGTCCTCGGTGTCCACCAGGAAGGCGAAGCCCTCCATGCGGCTGAACAGCAGGTACTCGCGCCAGAAGGTCTGTTCGTCCTCGCCGGACTCGGGGATGTCGCAGCGCTCCAGGTAACCGACGACCTGCCAGGGCTTGGGCGTGCCGCCGTCGATCGCCAGCAGCCCGGTGGTGCCGAGCGGGATCTGCGGTTCGCCGCCGGTGTTCTGGCGGTAGGCCGCGAGATCGGCGCCCGCGCCCTTCGACACGTCGACGACGGATTGGCACTGGCCGCAGACGATGGACTGCGTCGTACCGAGTTTGGGTTCGAGCGCGGCGCCGCAGTTGGGGCAGGGCAGCGCCTTCGATTGCAGCGTGGCGCCGCTGGCCTCGCGCAGGCCGGTCAGCGCCAGATCGGCGAGCTGGACCGCGCGGCCGATCGACCAGGTGGGCTGCGCCGGATCGCTGTATTCCAGCGTCGCGACCTCGTCGGCCGTGTTGCGCAGGTCGACGACGGGATAACTCTTCGCCAGCTCGGGCGGATGCGGCAGTTCGCCTTCGGCGGCGGCCAGCGTCGCGTCGACGATGGACGCGACCTGCCAGGCCGAGCCCGCGAGCATCTGCAGACCGCCGGGGCGCAGCGTCGCGGGATCGGGCGCGCGCTCCTGCAGCGGCGCCTCGAAGCTGATGACGAAGCTGCCGTTGTCCTCGGCCAGCCAGCCGCTGCGGGGCGGCTGGTCGGCGCTGGCGTCGAAGAGCAGGTGCCACTCGTTCCAGCTGCCGTCGGCATAGGCCATCTGCAGCCGGCCGGCGACGAAGAAGCCCGCGCCCGCGTAGCGCCCGGCGGCGCCGAGCTGCAGCGGCGAGTAGTCCTCGAAGAGTTCCGCGCTGGTGCCGATCTTGCGCAGCGCATCGCCCTCACGCAGCAGCGTGGAGCGGCAATAGCTGCAGACGCCGCTGGCGGACGCGGCCGAGGCGAACTCGACCGGCGCCCCGCAGTTCGGGCAGTGCGCCTGCCAGCGGCGCTGGGGGGAAGCGGTGGCCAATCAGGATCCGGAGCGAGACATGCCGGGAGACGCGGATGGCGTCAGCTGAGCTTCTTGAGCAGGTCGGCCTTCTTGGCGGCGAACTCCTCGTCGGTGAGGATGCCCTTGGCCTTCAGGTCGCCGAGCTTTTCCAGCAGCAGGAGCACCTCGTCGGCGCTGGCGCTGACGGGTTGCGGCTGCACCGGCGCGGCACCTTGGGCCGACGCCTGCGCGGCCGCCTGGTTCGCGCCGGCCAGCCCTTGCTGCAGCTGCTGCGCCATGGTCTGACCGAGCGCCAGACCGGCGCCCAGGCCCATCGCATCGCCCGCGATGCCGCCACCGCCGCCCGCGCCGACGCCCTCGGCGAGCTTGGGAATGGCTTGCGCGGTCTGGTACTGCAGGAACTGGCCCATGTTCTGGCCGATCATGCCCATGCCGATCTTCTGGTCGAGGATCTTCTGCAGCTCCTCGGGCAGGGAGACGTTCTGCAGCGTGACCAGCTCGAGCTTGAGGCCGAGCGCGTCGAAGGACGCGGCGTTGGCTTCCTGCAGCGCCTTGGCGAACTCGACCTGGTTGGCGGCGAGGTCCAGGAAGGGGATGCCGGACTGGGCGACCGCGTCCGAGATGTGCTGCAGCATCAGGCCGCGGAGCTGGCCGTCGAGCTCGGTGACGGTGTAGCGCTCGCGGGTGCCGGAGATCTCGGTGTGGAATTTCTTCGGATCGACGATGCGGTACGAGTAGTTGCCGAACGCGCGCAGGCGCACGGCGCCGAAGTCCTTGTCGCGGATGGTGACGGGCTGGGTGGTGCCCCAGCGCTGGTCGATCTGCTGGCGGGTGGAGAAGAAGTAGACGTCGCTCTTGAACGGGGACTCGAAGAGCTTGTCCCAGTTCTTGAGGTAGGTCAGGACCGGCAGCGTCTGCGTGGTCAGCTTGTACATGCCGGGGCCGAACACGTCGGCGACCTTGCCTTCGTTGACGAAGACGGCCATCTGCGATTCGCGCACGGTGAGGGAGCCGCCGTACTGGATTTCAAAGTCCTGCATCGGGTAGCGGTACGAGAGGACGCCGTTGTCGTCCTCCGTCCACTGGATGATGTCTATGAACTGTTTCTTGATGAAGTCCATCAGGCCCATGGCGCTGCTCCACGAAAGGCACGGTCCAAGTCGACCGTCGCGGAGGAGTATCCCTCAGCGCCGGGGCGACCTTGGTCACCCTGAGGGGGGAGGTTCGTATGGAGCGCGCGACGCGGCGGATCGCCGCCTCCGACGCCCCGCTGCGCCTGCTTCGACGTCCCCGGGCGCCTACTTCGACGTGCCGCAGCTGGCCGAGGTCGGCGTCCACAGCGTCGGCGTCGTGGCCGGCGTCCAGCCGGCGCCGGCCCACGCGGTGTGCGTGACCAGGGCCTTGTAGGTCTTGCCCTGGTAGCTCACGACGGTGCCGACGTTGAATGTCTTGCCTTCGCTCCAGGCGGCGCAGCTGGGTGCCGGCGCAGGAGAGGGGGCGGGCGCCGGTGAAGGCGCGGGGGCCGGGGACGGTGCTGGCGAAGGAGCGGGAGAGGGCGCCGGCGCGGGCGAGGGGGCCGGAGAAGGTGCCGGCGGAGGCGGCGTGGCGCCGCTGGTGTCGGTGCCGTGGGTGGCGGTGGTCCAGCCGAGGAACTCGAACCCGCCCTGGTCGGGGCCGTGCGAGCGCACGTAGGACTGGAAGTTCGGGATGGCGACGCCGCGGCTGAGGTAGCCGTTGAGCGCCAGCTCGGTGTAGCCGGACTCGGTGTGATAGCTGCGGCAGTCGCGCACGCCCGAGCCGTTGCTGAGCGACTTGGCCATGTACTCCAGACCCATGGCCAGGCGCGGCAGCGCGTCCTTGCTGTTGGGCTTGTGCATCCAGACCGAGTTGTCGCCCTGGTTGGCGGCCATCTCGGCGGCCTGGGCGATGCCGATCAGGTTGTACTGCGGGTGCCAGCAGTCGCGGGCCTTCAGCTCGTTGATCTCGCCGTTGCCGTAGATCGACACCGGGATCATCTCGATCAGGCGGGTCAGCCCGGCGGCGTAGCGGGTCGGGTTGTCCTGGTAGACGCCGGTGGCCATCATGCCCAGCGCGGCCGAGACGGCCCAGTTGTTGACGCGCGATTGCGCCTTGGCGGTCTCGGTGTAGAGGCGGTCGACGAAGCCGTTGAAGCGCGTCACCTCGGCGGCCGGCCAGTTGCCCAGACCGCCGCCGTGGTGGCGCAGGATCTCGGCGGCGCTGATCCAGACCGGCAGCATCCACGCGGCTTCGAGCTGCACCTGTGCGGCGTTCGTGCCGGAGGCGACGGTGAAGCCGCGGAAGGTCGCGGCCCAGTCGTTGAGGATCGCGACGGCCTTGTCGCGGTGGCGCACGTCGTTGGTCTTCACCCAGCGCAGGGTGTTGAGGTAGGCGGCCATCGCGTCGTTCTTGAAGCGCGACTCCTGCGGGCCGCGCGCGCTGCCGACGACTTCCACGGTCGTCAGCGCCTGATGCGCATACGTGTAGTTGCTGCGTGAGTCGGCGAGGACCACGGCGTAGCCCGTCTTGATGCCGCTGCCGGACGAGGAGTTGGCCGAGGCCTTGAACGTGTCCAGCCGCGCCTGGCTCATGAAGATGCCGGGGTGGCGGAACTTCGCGGGCGCCGAGGCCTGGATCGTGGCGCGATCGCCGTCGCCCTGCGCATCGGGCGCGTCCTGCGCGTCGGACGCGGACGCCGAGCCCGACGCGATGACGCGCGGGTCGAGGGCTTCACCACCGCCGCAGGCCGCCAGCGCCGCCAGGAGGACGGGGGTGAGCGTCCATCGGAAGCGTCGGACGAAGCCTGCTTGTGGCGAGCGTGCGTGGCGCTTGGAGGTGTCCAGTCCGGTCATGTGCTTGAAGCTCCGCTGATGAGGGCGAGGCGACTTTACGAACCGGAAAACTTGAGGGATGTGACGGTGGGTAATGAGATGCGAGCGCAGAAACGACTGCGCGGAGGAGCTACCGCGAAAGGGGTAGTTGCCGGGCGCCTTGCCCGACCTGGCCAGTGGACGGGCGTATCAGGACGCTCGACTCTGAGCCGCTTCCACCCTTGCCAGCACCGTCGCCACTTCGAAGAAGACGAGCCGGCGGCGCGTCTCGATGCGGGTGAACTCTTCCGCCGACGGCACGAGCTCCAGATCGCCGAAATGGGCGTGGCGCAGCCATCCGCTGAGGCAGGCCTGCGCGATGAGGAGGGCGCGGTCCGTCGACGCGGCGTCATCGGTTCCCCCCGCGATGCCGAAGATCGCGCGCAGCGGGATGCCGGCGGCGTCGGCGGCGAAGAAGTCCTGAGGAACCAAGGGCGGCGCTCGTCGTGACGAGTCGCCTGGGAGGCGGTCGTTGGCAGTCACTGGCGGCACCCGGTGGGAAGGGATCGCCAGTCTGTCGGGACCTGGCCCGCATCGCGTCCGTGGAAACCCGCCGCAAGCGTTTGGCTTTGAGCGATGCGCGCACGCCGCATCAATATCAATACCCGCGCGTCTCCATCGGCGGCTTTCCCAGCCTTACCTGTTCCCGCGCTCGCGCCTCTTCCTTCATGAGCCTGCCGTTGGCGACGTAGCGCACGATCCACGGCAGCGTGCGCAGCTTCGCGCCGCTGGCCGTCGCCGGCACCCAGGCCTTGGCGCATTTCTCGAAGAGCTCCGCGTTGAGCGCGAGGCGCGACGGCGTCATGCCCAACAGCAAGACCTGACCCGCATGCAGCGCCACGTTCCCGCCGTCGGCCAGTGCGCCGGGCAGTTGCGAGAGACTTTCGGTGGGCCTCGCCATCTGGCCGAGCTGCCGGATCTGCTCGTCGAAGACCGACGGCATCCATCCGCCGAAAGCGCCCATCTGCCGGCAGAACGCGCCGCCGCCGATCAACACGGCGCAGACGTCCTTGCGCGCCTCGTAGACCGTGCGGTGCAGCGCGATCGCTGCGATCGCCGCGTTGTCAGCGACCTCCGAAGCGCCGGACCGGATCGGCAGCGTCTGCATCGATGCGTCCGCCGCGGACCCCCAGCCCATCCGCCCGCTCTCGGGATCGCGCACCGAGAGGCTGTCCGAAACGCCCGGCATGAGCCCGCGCGCCAGCAGCCGCTGCCGAAGGCTGAGCCACGTGTCGCGGAACGCGTCGCCGCTCATGCCAGCGCCATCACGTCGTCGAAGCGGTTCAGCGCATCGTCGATGACGTCGTCGGTGTCGGCCAGGCTCGTGTAGAGCCGGCTGCCCGCGACCGAGATCAACCCGTGCGCGGTGAACGCCGCGCCCATCTCCTCCATCATGTGCTTGCGACGCTTCGCCTCGTCCTTGACCTTGATGAGCTTCCACAGGCTGCTGGTGTCGAGCAGCAGCACGCCCGAGGTCTGCAGATGGACGATGGAGCCGAGGTTGTAGGCCACGTACGGCAGACCGCGTCGCTGGATGATCTCCTCCAGCCCGATGCGCAGACGCTCGCCCGCGCGACCGGCCACCGCCGGCGCGTTGGTGCGCTCGACCTCGAGGAGCGAGTGGTAGCCCGCCACGCAACTGAGCGGATTCGCCGACAGCGTTCCGCCGACGAAGGCCCGCCGCGAGGTCGTCCCGATCCCGCCGACCAGCGACATCATGATCTCCCGCTTGCCCCCGATCGCGCCTGCCATCGGGTATCCGCCCGTCAGGCACTTGCCCAGCACCGTGAGGTCCGGCGTCACGCCGAAGTAGGCCTGCGCGCCGCCCATGCCGGTGCGGAAGCCGGTCACCACCTCGTCGAAGATCAGCAGCGCGCCGAACTCGTCGCAGAGCGCGCGGACCTGCGCGTTGAATTCGCGGTGCACCGGCCGCGTGCCGCTCTCCGGCCCGAAGGGCTCCAGCAGCACCGCCGCCGTGCCGCCGCGCAGCCGGTTCCAGCGCAGCAGCCGGCGCAGCGCCTCGGGGTCGTTGGGCAGGCACTCCTGCGTGTTCGCCGTCGCGCCGTGCGGGATGCCGATGGCCTCCATGCGGCCGGTCTTGGGCAGCCGCATGCCGTAGACCAGTTGATCGCTCCAGCCGTGGTACGCGCCGCCGATCTTGATCACGCGCTGGCGCCGGGTGAAGGTGCGGGCCAGCCGCACCGCGCCCATCACCGCCTCGGTGCCGGAACCCAGCATGCGCAGCATCTCCACGCCGGGCATGTGGCGGCAGACGAGCTCGGCGAGCTTGACCTCGTACTCGTGCAGCAGGCCGGTGACCGGGCCGCAGTCGTCGAGCAGCGCGTGCACCGCCGCGCGCACCGCCGGTGGATTGCTGCCCAGCAGCGTCGGTCCGCCGGCCTGCAGGAAGTCGATGTAGCGGTTGCCGTCGATGTCGGTGAGATGCGCGCCCTCGGCGCGCGTGATCGCCAGCGGGAACGGATGGTTGAAGGCCAGGTTGTGCTGCACGCCGCCGGGAATCACGGTGGCAGCCTGTTCCGCGAGCCGCTTGGACCCGGCGCAGTGGTCGTCGAACCAGCGCAGCACCTTGGGCATCGCGTCCGGACGGATCGGCCGCATCGGCTGGTTCACCAGCGTGGCGAGGCGCTCGTAGAGCGCGTGCGTGTCGGGCCAGGAGGGCAGGGCGGATTCAGTCGTCGACATCACGGTCTCTTGAGATGAAGCAGCAGATCGCGCACCGGGGTGAGTCGGGCCCGGAGGCCCGGCTCGCGCCGGGCGCGTTCATCGATGCGCGCCGCGAGCAGATCACGGGCGAGTGTTTCGAGACGCTCGACGGCGTCGAGCGCGGTGGCGCTGTCCGCGGCGCAGCAGAGGATGCCATGGTTGCGCAGCAGATAGGCCTGGCGGTCAGGGCGGACGGCCTTGGCGAGCTTGCCCGCCAGCCATGCCGTCCCCGACGGCGCATAACCGACGACCGGCACCTCGGCGCCTAGCCAGTGACGATGCGCTTCCGGCACCCGCAGGGTCTCGCCGATGAGCGCGCAGGCGCTCGCCAACGGCTGGTGCGTGTGGATGCTGCAGCCCACGTCCGGCCGCGCGCGCAGCACGCGGGCATGCAGACCGGTTTCGACGGAGGGCTTGCGTTCACCGTGGCTCTCGTCGTCGACCACGACTAGATCGGCCAGGCGCAGCACGCAGACGTCCTCGGGCCGCATGACCAGGTAGTCCGTCGCGGATGGGGTGACGGCGACGAATTCGGCATCGATGCGCAGCATCAGGTTGCCGCCGGTGCCGGCGAAGTAGCCGCGCTCGGACAGTTGCAGGCAGAGATCGACGACGTGCCTGCGTTCGATCTCGTGCTTCATGCAGCGGCTCCTGAACTTGCGCCTTCTGCGACGGCTCCCGCAGCACCCGCCGTGCCCGTCGCGGGGACACGGTTGAGCCGGTGGTACAGCGGCGCCAGACGCTCCCGGACTTCCTTGAAGGCCTCGAACTTGTCGCCGTAGAGCCGCCTCAGCGCCAGGGTGGGGTCATAGATGCGGCGGGTGCGACGCAGCGATGCCAGATCGCTGAAACGCAGCGCGCCGGTGCCGATGCCCGCGAGGAAGGCCGCGCCGATCGCATTGGCCTGGATGGGGTGCTCGAGCTGCCGGATCGGCTGGCCGGTGACGTCCGCCAGGATCTGGCACCAGACGTCGCTCTGAGCGCCGCCGCCGACCGCCGCGATCGTGCCGGGCGAGCATCCGAGCAGCCGGGCGAACGGCTCCATCATCCAGCGCGTGTTCAGCGCGACGCCTTCCAGGAAGGCGCGGAAGATGTCCTCCCGCGAATGCTCCAGCGAGAGGTTGATCAACCCCGCCCGCAGCAGCGGATCGTCCACGGGCGTGCGCTCGCCGAAGAGCCACGGCGTGTAGATCAACCCGCGCGCACCCGGCGGCACCCGCGCGGCGATCTTGTTGAGCAGCTCGTAGACGGCGGGGTGTTCCTCGTCGGACGCCAGCTCGTCGGGGTGGTAGAGGATGCGGTCGCGCAGGAAGGACAGGTTGGCGCCGGCCGTCGACTGCAGCGCGAGCGCGAGATAACGATCGTCGACCGCGCAGGGCACCGCGGCGATCTTGTGGCGGACGTCCGTGCGCATGTTGGGCACATGCGCGCCCAGCCAGGAGGAGGTCCCCAGGTACAGGTGGGTCTCGAAGTCCGGCACGGCGGCGCTGACCGCGACCGCGGAGGTGTCGACGGCGCCGGCCACGACCGGCGTCGTGGCGGGCAGGTCCAGCCGCGCGGCGACCTCGGGCAGCAATGGCCCCAGCAGGTCGGTGGAGCGGACGAGCGCCGGCAGCTTGTCGGCGTCGAGGTCCAGCGCGCGGATCAGGCGCTGGTCGTAGCGGATGCGGGAGGGATCGCGGTTGTCGGTGACCCAGCTGGTGAGGATGGAATCCTGCGTCGCGCAGACGCGCCCGCACAGGCGGTAGTTCAGGTAGTCGAGCGCGTTGAGGAAGCAGCGCGTCGCG
>NZ_DASVNZ010000090.1:0-11491 GCF_036486225.1 Roseateles sp.
ACCTGACGATGGGCGGTCCGCCGCTGCACCGCGACTGGGCATCGCCGGGGCTGACCCTGAACGGCGGCATCCTCGCCATCCGGGGCCGCGGGTATGGCGATTTCTCAGGTCTGAGCCAGAACGCAGGGGATCTGGATTCCCGGCACGGCGGCATCCGCATCCCGACACGCGCGCCCGGCGCCCCCTGCAATGCCCACGGCATCCAGGCGGGCATGTCCGGCGGCAACATCGCGCTCCACCAGGACACCAAGGGCATCTACGTGATGGTGTGCAGGAACGGCCCGGGCACCAGCGACGGCGTCTGGGTCAGGGCCATGGCGGGCTGACCGCGGTCAGCCCACCCGCGTCAGCCCACCCACTTGCGCGCGTTGCGGAACATCCGCATCCACGGGCTGAACTCGCCGGCGTCGCCGCCGGTCCAGCTCATCTGGATGTTGCGGAACACGCGCTCCGGATGCGGCATCAGCGCGGTGAAACGGCCGTCGGCCGTGGTCACCGCGGTCAGGCCCTGCGGGCTGCCGTTGGGGTTGAGCGGGTACTGCTCGGTCGGCTGGCCGTCGCCGTCGACGTAGCGCATCGCGCGCAGCACCTGGTCGGCGTTGCCGCGCTGCGAGAAGTCCGCGAAGCCCTCGCCGTGCGCGACCGCGATGGGCAGGCGGCTGCCGGCCATGCCGGTGAAGAAGATGCTCGGCGAGTCGACGATCTCGACCTGCGCCAGGCGGGCCTCGAACTGCTCGCTGCGGTTGCGCACGAACTTCGGCCAGTCCTGCGCGCCGGGGATCATCGGCGACAGCGCCGCCAGCATCTGGCAGCCGTTGCACACGCCCAGCGCGAAGCTGTCGGAGCGCGCGAAGAAGGCCTCGAAGGCCGCCTTCAGCACCGGGTTGAAGAGGATGGACCGCGCCCAGCCCTCGCCCGCGCCCAGCGTGTCGCCGTAGCTGAAGCCGCCGCAGGCGACGAAGCCCTTGAAGTCCTTCAGGTCGACCGCGCCGGCCTGCAGGTCGCTCATGTGCACGTCGTAGGCGTCGAAGCCGGCCTGCGCCATCGCGTAGGCCATCTCGACATGCGAGTTGACGCCCTGCTCGCGCAGGATGGCGACCTTCGGGCGGACGCCGCCGGCGATCAGCGCGGCAGCGACGTCGTCCTTGACGTCGAAGCTCGGCGACCAGTGCAGGCCCTTGCCCGGCGTGCCGGACAGCGCGTGTTCCTGGTCGGCGCAGGCGGGGTTGTCGCGCTCGCGGGCGATGCGCCAGGAGACCTGGTCCCATTCCTGCTGCAGCTCGTTCAGCGGCGCGGCGAAGACCTTCTTCGCGTCGCGCCAGACCTCGGCCTGCTTGGCGTCGTTCGTCTTGCCGACGACGTGCGAGATCTTCGACAGGCCGTGCGCGCGCAAGGTCTGCAGCACCGCGTCGCGGTCGCCGGTGGCGACCTGCAGCACGACGCCCAGTTCCTCGTTGAACAGCGCCTTCAGCGTCAGTTCGTCGCGGCGCCCGCTGACCTGCGAGGCCCAGTTCTTGGAGTCGCCGACCTCGGCGCGGCTGTCGCTGATGCCGTCGCCTTCGGTGACCAGCATGTCGACGTTCAGGCTCACGCCGCGCTGGCCGGCGAAGGCCATCTCCAGCGCCGCGGCGAACAGGCCGCCGTCGCTGCGGTCGTGGTATGCCAGGAGCTTGCCCTGGCCGCGCAGGTCGTTGACCGCGGCGACCAGCGCCTTCAGCAGCGCGGGATCGTCGAGGTCGGGGACCTCGGGGCCGAACTGGTTCAGCGTCTGCGCCAGGATCGAGCCGCCCATGCGCATGCGGCCCTGGCCGAGGTCGACCAGCACGAGCGTCGTGTCGCCGTCCCGCAGTTGCGGGGTCAGCGTGCCCCGCACGTCGGCCAGCGACGCGAAGGCGGTGATGATCAGCGAGACCGGCGCGGTGACCTGTTTCGTCGCACCGTCGTCGCTCCAGCGCGTGCGCATCGACAGCGAATCCTTGCCCACCGGGATGGAAATGCCCAGCGCCGGGCACAGCTCCATGCCGACGGCCTTGACGGTGTCGTACAGCGCGGCGTCTTCACCCGGTTCGCCGCAGGCGGCCATCCAGTTGGCCGACAGCTTCACGCGCGACAGCTCGATCGGCGCGGCCAGCAGGTTGGTGATGGCCTCGGCCACGGCCATGCGGCCGGAGGCCGGCGCGTCGACGGCGGCCAGCGGCGTGCGCTCGCCCATGCTCATCGCCTCGCCGGTGAAGCCGTTGAAGTCGGACAGCGTGACGGCGACGTCGGCCACCGGCAGCTGCCACGGGCCGACCATCTGGTCGCGGTGGTTCAGGCCGCCGACGGTGCGGTCGCCGATGGTGATCAGGAAACGCTTGCTGGCCACGGTCGGGTGGCGCAGCACCGTGCGCGCGGTGGTCGCGAGGTCCACGCCGTCCAGCGTCAGCGCGCCGCCCGAGCGGGCCACGCGCGTGACGTCGCGGTGCATCTTCGGCGGCTTGCCCAGCAGCACGTCCATCGGCATGTCGATGGCGCGCTCACCGTCGGCGCCGTCTTCCAGCACCAGCTCACGTTGTTCGGTCGTCACGCCGACGACCGCGAACGGGCAGCGCTCGCGCTCGGCCATCGCGGTGAAGAGTTCCAGGCTCTCCGGCGCGATCACCAGGACGTAGCGCTCCTGGCTCTCGTTGCACCAGATCTCCTTGGGTGCCAGGCCGCTCTCCTCGAGCGGGACCTTGCGCAGGTCGAAGATCGCGCCCCGGCCGGCGTCGTTCACCAGTTCCGGGAAGGCATTGGAGATGCCGCCCGCGCCCACGTCGTGCACGGCCAGGATGGGGTTGCGCTCAGCCAGGCCCCAGCAGTGGTTGAGGACCTCCTGCGCGCGGCGCTGGATCTCGGGGTTGCCGCGCTGGACCGAATCGAAGTCCAGGTCGGCGGTGTTGGTGCCCGCGGCCATCGAGCTGGCGGCGCTGCCGCCCATCCCGATCCGCATGCCGGGGCCGCCCAGCTGGATCAGCAGCGAGCCGGCGGGGAAGGCGATCTTCTTGGTCAGGTCCGCGCGGATGGCGCCCAGGCCGCCGGCGATCATGATGGGCTTGTGATACCCGCGGCGGATGCCGTCCACGTCCTGCTCGAAGACGCGGAAGTAACCGCCCAGCGCGGGCCGACCGAACTCGTTGTTGAACGCGGCGCCGCCCAGCGGGCCCTCGGTCATGATCTGCAGCGCGCTGGCGATGTGCGCGGGCTTGCCGACGGGGTTCTTCTCCCAAGGCTCGGACAGGCCCGGCAGGTGCAGGTTGGAGACCGAGAAGCCGGTCAGGCCGGCCTTGGGCTTGGCGCCGCGGCCGGTGGCGCCCTCGTCGCGGATCTCGCCGCCGGCGCCGGTGGACGCGCCCGGGTGCGGGGAGATCGCCGTCGGGTGGTTGTGCGTCTCGACCTTCATCAGCACGTGCGCGGTTTCGGCGCGGGCCTCGTACTTCGGCGCGCGGCGGTCGCCGGCCGCCATCCAGCGCTCGATCACGTGGCCTTCCATCACCGCCGCGTTGTCGGCGTAGGCGATCACCGTGTGCTGCGGGTGCAGCTTCTCGGTGTTGCGGATCATGCCGAACAGCGACAGCGGCTGCGCCTCGCCGTCGATGGTGAACTGGGCGTTGAAGATCTTGTGGCGGCAGTGCTCGCTGTTGGCCTGCGCGAACATCATGAGCTCGACGTCGCTGGGGTCGCGGCCCAGCTTGGTGAAGGCGGCGACCAGGTAGTCGATCTCGTCGTCGGACAGCGCCAGGCCCCAGGCGCCGTTGGCCTCGTCCAGCGCGGCGCGGCCGCGGGCCAGCACGTCCACGTGCGCCAGCGGCTGGGCCTGTTTCTCGTCGAACAGGTGCGCGCCGGCTTCGCGCGACAGCAGCACGCTCTCGGTCATGCGGTCGTGCAGCAGGTCGGCGCAGGCGAGGATCTCGGCCTCGGTCAGCGGCTTGGCGCCCCCGGTCAGGCCGGCCGTCAGGCTGCTGAGCAGGCCCGACTTCAGCGTCAGGCGGAATTCGGTGACGCGTTCGACGCGGTGGATCGGCAGGCCGCAGTTGTGGGCGATGTCGGTGGCCTTGGAGGCCCAGGGGCTGAGCGTGCCCAGGCGCGGGGCGACGACGATCAGCGCGCCGTCCGACGCACCTTCGTAGGCGTCGCCGTAGTCCAGCAGCGCGGCCAGCTTGCCGCGGCCTTCCTCATCGATGGCGGCGTCCGTCCAGACCCAGTGGACGTGACGCGCATGCACCGCGGCGATGCGGTCGCTGACGGCCTGCAGACGCGCCAGCAGCGCCGCGGCCCGGAAGGACGAGAGGGCATTGCCCCCCTCGAAGTGAATCAGATGCTTGGAGGAGGTGGTGCTGGCCATGGGGTCCCAGGGGTTTGCGCCGCGCGCGCCGCGACGGTGAGCCCGCCATTCTAGCCAGCGCAGCCGCCCAGCCCGGGTTTACCCCCTCCGCCGCGCCCTGCGGGAACGGCTCAGGGCGCTGCTCAGCGGCAGTCGGTGAGGCGCTCCAGCGCCAGATGCAGTTGCTGGTCGGACAGCTTGCCGCGCTGCGGCTGCACCCAGGCGCCGGGCGTGCCGGTGACCAAGGGCTTCAAGGCCAGGACCTTGACCGGCTCCGGCTGCTCCGGCCGCTCGCGGTCCAGCGACCACCAGCCGTCCGGCACGGTACAGGTCATGCCGACATCGACGGCCGGGGCCGCCACGGCGGCATTCGCACCGGCCGTCAGAGCGCACAACCCGATGACAGAGGGCAACACGCGGGCAATCACACGCAACTTCACACCAACTCCCTGGAACATTATTCGAGTGACCGAATGTATCGACGTACTGCGCCGTAATCGCGCGCAAATTCCACCATTCGCCCGTTTTCGTGTCCCCCATTCGTGGGGGATTGCGTCACGGGCTCCGAGGGTCTCCGCCCCCTGCCGTGCCGGGCTCTTCCGATCGGCGGATGGCGGGGGTCATGGCTTGTCGCTACATTGGTCGGTTCTCGGATCCGGCGTGCGTCTCCAACGAAGCTGGCGCACGCGGGTCGTTCATTGCCACTGGAGACCACCATGTCCCGCAAGACCCCCATCGAGCTCTACCGCAACATCGGCATCTCGGCGCACATCGACGCCGGCAAGACGACGACGACGGAGCGCATCCTGTTCTACACCGGGGTCAATCACAAGATCGGTGAAGTGCATGACGGCGCCGCGACGATGGACTGGATGGCGCAGGAACAGGAGCGCGGGATCACGATCACCTCCGCGGCGACGACCTGCTTCTGGAAGGGCATGGACCGCTCCTACCCCGAGCACCGCATCAACATCATCGACACCCCGGGGCACGTGGACTTCACCATCGAGGTGGAGCGCTCGATGCGGGTGCTCGACGGCGCGGTGATGGTGTACGACTCGGTCGGCGGCGTGCAGCCGCAGTCGGAGACGGTCTGGCGCCAGGCCAACAAGTACAAGGTGCCGCGGCTGGCCTTCGTGAACAAGATGGACCGGGTCGGCGCGGACTTCTACCGCGTGCGCCAGATGATGGTGGACCGCCTCAAGGCCAACCCGGTGCCGGTGGTGCTGCCCATCGGTGCCGAGGAGAACTTCAAGGGCGTGATCGACCTGCTGAAGATGAAGGCCATCCTGTGGCACGACGCCACGCAGGGCATGACCTTCGATTACCAGGAGATTCCGCCGGAGCTGAAGGCGCAGGCCGACGAGTGGCGCGAGAAGATGGTCGAGGCGGCGGCCGAGGCCGACGAGGAGCTGATGAACAAGTACCTCGAGACCGGCGAGCTGACCGAGGACGAGATCCGGCGCGCGATCCGCAAGCGCACGATCGCGGGCGAGATCCAGCCGATGCTGTGCGGCACGGCGTTCAAGAACAAGGGCGTGCAGCGGATGCTGGACGCGGTGATCGACTTCATGCCCTCGCCGGTGGACATCCCGCCGGTGCACGGCACGGACGACGACGAGCAGGACACGACGCGTGCGGCCGACGACAACGAGAAGTTCAGCGCCCTCGCCTTCAAGCTGATGACCGATCCGTATGTGGGCCAGCTGACCTTCGTGCGGGTGTATTCGGGCATCCTGAAGTCGGGCGATTCGGTCTACAACCCGACGCGCGGCAAGAAGGAGCGCATCGGCCGGATCCTGCAGATGCACGCCAACCAGCGCGAGGAGATCAAGGAGATCCTGGCCGGCGACATCGCTGCCTGCGTCGGCCTGAAGGACGTCACGACCGGCGAGACGCTGTGCGACCCCGAGGCCATCATCACGCTGGAGCGGATGATCTTCCCGGAGCCGGTGATCTCGCAGGCGGTGGAGCCCAAGACCAAGGCGGACCAGGAGAAGATGGGCATCGCGCTCGGACGCCTGGCGGCCGAGGATCCGTCCTTCCGCGTGCGCACGGACGAGGAGTCGGGCCAGACCATCATTTCCGGCATGGGCGAGCTCCACCTGGAAATCATCGTGGACCGGATGAAGCGCGAGTTCAGCGTCGAGGCCAACGTCGGCAAGCCGCAGGTGGCGTATCGCGAGACTGTGCGCAAGGCGGTGACGGACGTGGAAGGCAAGTTCGTGCGCCAGTCCGGCGGCAAGGGCCAGTACGGGCACGTGGTGTTCTCGCTGGCGCCGCAGGAGCCGGGCAAGGGCTTCGAGTTCGTCGACGCGATCAAGGGCGGCGTGGTGCCGCGCGAGTTCATCCCGGCGGTCGAGAAGGGCGTGATCGACAGCCTGCCCAACGGCGTGCTGGCGGGGTATCCGGTGGTGGACGTGAAGGTCACGCTGACCTTCGGCTCGTACCACGACGTGGACTCGAACGAGAACGCGTTCAAGATGGCGGCGTCGCTGGGCTTCAAGGAAGCCTGCCGGCGCGCGAGCCCGGTCATCCTCGAGCCGATGATGGCCGTGGAGGTCGAGACGCCCGAGGACTACGCCGGCACGGTGATGGGCGACCTGTCCAGCCGCCGCGGCATGGTGCAGGGCATGGACGACATGGTCGGCGGCGGCAAGATCATCAAGGCGGAAGTGCCGCTGTCGGAGATGTTCGGGTACTCGACCTCGCTGCGCTCGGCCACGCAGGGCCGCGCGACGTACACGATGGAGTTCAAGCATTACAGCGAAGCTCCGAAGAACGTCGCCGACGCGATCATGACCGCTCGAGCCAAGTGAACGCCCTACGCGCGTTGGCATGACGAGACGGGCCGCCAACGCGGCCCGTCTTCATTTGGAAGAGAACGTAGTGACGACGTGCTCCAAATCCGTGTCGACTAGATTGCCTGGCAGCAGTCATGGCTAGCAAAAAAACAAAATTCGAGAAAATGCAAGCCATAGCTTGCATTCAAAGATAAACAAAGCAAGCCATAGCTTGCATAAATCCAACTCAAGATCAAAAATGTCAGCCATGACTGACACATCCAGCTTCCCCGAGGATATAGGCCTTGTGTTGAAAGCGCGCCGGGAAGCCCTCGGCCTCTCAAAGAAGGACCTGGCGGAAAAGGCTAGCCGCGTTCGCGAGGTGATCTATCGCCTGGAGGCAGGCCAAGAATCCACCGTGTCGTCGCTCATGGCTGTGACCCGAGCATTGGGGCTGCGCATTCGTTTCGAACATGCGGGAATGCCGACGATGGAGGAACTCGCTGAACGCTTTGCCAGGGATGACGACGATGCTGCCTGAAAAGCTGCCGCTGCTGGACGTCAGCATTGGAGGCAATCGACAAGCCGGTCAATTGCTGAAAGCGTCGACCTACGAGTTTCGATATCTCCACCCCACGCCCGACCAGCCGTCGGTGTCGTTGCTGATGCCTGCGCGCAAGCAGTTGACGTGGCATGCCGGCGACCTGTTTCCGTCGATGGATCAGAACCTGCCGGAAGGCGATCTGTTCATGCGGATCCGCGAGCTGTTTCCCAAGCAGCCGACAACCCCCATGCACTTGTTGGCGCTTATCGGCGAAAACGGCATCGGACGATTGGGATACACGCTACCCGGCGACGCGCCAGCCCCTCGTGCGCAGACGCTCAGCCGCGACTCGCTGCTGAAGATGCGCTACACGCCGGAGCTGTTCGATCAACTTGTCCGGGCCTATCTGAATACCGGCGCCGGGATCGCCGGGATGCAGCCCAAGATCATGGTGCCTGACCGACCCACGATCCCCATCCCCTCCCTGATCGTGAAGGCGGCGAGTCCCGCCTACCCGGGCCTGGCGGCCAACGAGTTCCTCTGCCTCAGCGCGGCAAAGCGTGCGGGAATCGAGGTGCCAGGTTTTGACCTCTCCGATGACGGTCAGCTGTTGCTGGTGGACCGTTTCGACGTTGTGCAGCATCCGGGCGGATTCGTCGAACGCCTAGGGTTCGAGGACGTGGCCGCGCTCTCCGGCCAGCGTGTTCGGGACGTACTGTCGGATCGCAAATACCACGGCAGCTATCAGCGCGTCAGCGATCTGCTCAAGCTCATCCAACTGTCCAAGTCAGACCTGCAACGCTTCTTCGAGCAGGTCGCCTTCTCCGTCATGGTGCGCAACGGAGATGCCCACCTCAAGAACTTCGGCGTGCTGTATCGATCCGCAGAGGACGCATGGCTCGCGCCGATGTTCGACGTCGTGACGACAGCCGTGTATCGCTACACCCGCTACGCCGGCGGCCCGGAGTTGGAAGACCGCACGATGGCGCTCAAGCTGTACTCCGGTCGTCATCAGACAAAGGCGTATCCGACCACAGAAGAACTGACAGCCTTCGGGCAGCGACATTGCGACGTTCGAGATCCCGCCCCCGTTCTGTCACGCATCGCCGACGCGATGCGCGAGACGATCAAGGAGGCTGCCGGCGATGACCGGATCCCGAAAACGTTGCTGGCCGATCTCTCTGCCGTCTGGGAAGAAGGGCTGCTGCACGGGCGCTGATCAGCGCTCCGTTGCTGCAGCGAACCCATCCTGCCTCAAGTCGCGGCAAGCGCCGCGCGCACAGCCACATCCAAGGTCGTCGTCGGCCGTCCGATGAGACGCGCCAGCGCGCCGCCGTCGTCCTGCAACGCGCCATCCGCGGCCTGCTCGTCCGAATCCGCCAGCAGCTCCGCCAGCGGCGCCGGCAGGCCCGCATCGAGCAGCACGCGCTCGTAATCCGCGCGCGGCAGGTCCTTGTACGCCACGGACTGGCCGCTCTGGCGCGCGACTTCCGCGGCCAGCTCGGTCAACGTGTGGCCACGGTCGCCGGCCAGCTCGAAGGTCTCGTTGCCGCCGATCGGACGCGCGAGCACCGCGGCCGCCGCGTCTGCATAGTCGGCGCGCGCCGCCCACGAGATGCGCCCTTCCCTCGCCGAGCCGAGAAAGGCGCCATGCTTGAGCGCCATCGGCAGCGCGGCCAGGTAGTTCTCGACGTACCAGCCGTTGCGCAGCAGCACGTGCGTCAGGCCGGAGGCAGTGATCAGCGCTTCGGTCTCGCGGTGTTCGCCGGCCAGGCCGAGCGGCGAGCGATCGGCGTGCAGCACGCTGGTGTAGACGAGCTGGCCCGCGCCGACGGCCTTCGCCGCGTCGATGACGGCGCGGTGCTGCGGGACGCGATCGCCCAGGTCGTTCGAGGAGATCAGCAGCACACGCTCCGCGCCCGCGAAGGCCTTGGCCAGCGTGTCGGGGCGCGTGTAGTCGCCCTCGCGGACGACGACGCCGCGTGCGGCCAGGTCGGCGGCCTTGGCGGGCGTGCGCACGGCGGCGACGATGCGCCCGGGCGCGACGCCCTGGGACAGCAGGCGGTCGATGACCAGGCGGCCGAGTTGGCCGCTGGCGCCGGTGATGACGATCATGATCAGGACTCCGGAAAAGGTGAAGAGGCATCCATGCTAGAAACCAGAGTCCGTATCTAGAATGGACAAAGATCCATAATTCATGTCTTTGCGTTCCAGGAATCCCACCCATGAGCATCGACCTGCTGAGCGCCGTCCTGCGCGACACGGGCCTGTCGCGGCGCCTGCTGGACCTGAGCGCGCTGTCGCCGGATTGCGCGCTTCGCTTCCCCTGCGATCGCAGCATCGGGCTGCACGTGGTGCTGCGCGGCAACGTGGTGCTGCATGCGCCTGAGCTGGACGAACCGCTGCGCCTGAGCGGCGGCGACATCGCGGTGATGTCGCGCGGTCATCCGCATGTGCTGAGCCTGCGCCCCGCGCTGGACGGTCAGCGCGTCGAGGACATCGACATGCAGCGCACGGTGGCGCTCGACGCGTTCAGCGCCGTCGGGGCTTCGGGGGTTTCAGGAGGTTCAGGCGCGTCCGTCGCGCCACCGGAGACGGACGCCGTCGTCCTCAGCGGCGCCTACCAATTCTGGCACACGCCGCTGCATCCGTTCTTCGCGGAGCTGCCGGTCTGGGCAGTGCTGCGCGCGGCGGACATGCCGCGGCTCGGGCCGCTGGCGCTGGCGGGCGGCCTGCTGGTCGAGGAACTGCGCGAGGCCGAACCCGGCGCCGAGATCATCACGCATGGGCTGCTCGATCTGCTGTTCACCTATGCGCTGCGGCAGTTGATCTCCCGGCGCGCGGCGACGAGCGTGGGGTGGAGTCTGGCCGTCCAGGACCCGACGGTGGGTCGCGCCGTCGCGCTGATGCACGGCGATCCGTCGCATCCGTGGACGCTGGAGGAGTTGGCGAAGCGGGTCGGCCTGTCGCGCACCGCGCTGGCGGAGCGCTTCCGCGAGGCCATGGGCGACACGCCGCTGAACCACCTGCGCGTGGTGCGCATGCAGCGCGCGATGCAGCTGCTCGCGCAGACGCGGCACAGCCTGGAGGCCGTGGCCGCGGCCGTCGGCTACAAGGACGCATTCGGGTTCTCGAAGGTCTTCAAGCGGACCGTCGGACTCTCGCCGAAAGCGTTCCGGCAGCAGGACGCGGCGGAGCGGCAGGATCCGTGGCGCTTGTCGGCCGGGTGACGCCTGCCGGCTTCAAGCCACGTACGGCAAGAGAGGGTCAGGATTTGTCAGGTCGCCCGGCGAGGAGTTCTCCGCCCCAGGTGCCCGGATCGACATCGCGCTCGGATTGGGAGAACGTCCAGACGTATCCCGCCAGATCCGAGGCGGTGTATTGGCGCTCGCCGTACGGGAACGATTGCGGCTGGGAATGCAGCTCCGCCCCTTCGGCGGCAGCTCGTGAAGCGTGCTGATCGACGCTCGCGACCCGGACCATGAGGGAGAACTCCGGATCGACCGGCGCATCGCCGTGAGCCACGACGATCGCGCCGTTGCCGATCGTCAGTTGCGCCCGGTGGTCGCCGATGCGCAGGCGTTCGGTGAAACCGAAGACCCGGACCAGCCACGCCACGGCGACCGGCACATCCGGGTAGTACAGCACCGGGATGACCGTGGCCGAGGGCATCGAGCGGTTCTCGGTACCGGACAGGAAGGCGGGGTCGTGGGGCACGGCGGTGCGCCTCGTCGGTGGTCGACTAGAGGCGCACGATATCAGCGAAGGCCTCCGTAGACACCACCAACACACGCACCGGGCGAGCATAGGTCGAGCTGTTCG
>NZ_DASVNZ010000093.1:0-39382 GCF_036486225.1 Roseateles sp.
CGGACTTACCGTCGCGACGCCGGACGGGCGCTTGATCCGCACCGGCTCCCGGGCGCGCAAGAGCAGCGCCGGCTACGACCTCACGCGTCTGTACGTCGGCAGCGAGGGCACGCTGGGCGCGATCTGCGAGATCACGCTGCGGCTGTACCCGCTGCCGGAAGCGGTGTCGGCGGCGGTGTGTTCATTCGAATCGATCGACGCGGCGGTCAGGACAACGATCGCGATCATCCAGATGGGCGTGCCGATCGCGCGCTGCGAGCTGCTCGACGCGCATGCCGTGCGGGCGGTCAATCGCCACGACAAGCTGACGCTGCGCGAGGCGCCGATGCTGCTGATGGAGTTCCATGGCTCCGACGCCGGTGTCGCGGAGCAGGCCGCCACGGTGCAGGAGATCGCGACCGACCACGGCGGCACCGGTTTCGAATGGGCGACGACGCCGGAGGAGCGCACGCGGCTCTGGACCGCGCGCCATCACGCCTACCTGTCGGCGCTGCAGATGAAACCCGGTTGCCGCGCGGTGACGACGGACACCTGCGTGCCGATCTCGCGCCTGGCGGAGTCCATCAACATCTCGGTCGAAGAAGTGGAGGCCAGCGGGCTGCCGTACTTCATCGTCGGCCACGTGGGCGACGGCAACTTCCACATGGGCTACCTGATCGATCCGGCGATCCCCGCGGAGCGCGAGGCTGCCGAGCGTCTGAGCGCACAGATGGTCGCGCGGGCCATCGCGCTCGAAGGGACCTGCACCGGCGAGCACGGCATCGGCCTGCACAAGCAGGGCTTCCTGCTGCAGGAGGCGGGGGAAGGCGCGATCGATCAGATGCGAGCGCTCAAGCGGGCGCTCGATCCGAACGACATCATGAATCCGGGAAAGATCTTCGTCTGAAGGATCCGGGATTCAGTGTTGGGGCGCCGGAACGCTCCAGCGGCGCGACACGTCGCCTCGCGCATTCACGCTCTCCAGCTGGACGCCGAATCCCCACAGGCGGGCGACGTGCTTCAGCACCTCCTGCGCGCCGTCGTGCAACGGACGATCCTGGTGCTGCTGATGGCGCAGGGTCAGTGAACGGTCGCCGCGCAGGTTGACGTTCCAGACCTGGATGTTGGGCTCACGCGTGGACAGGTCGTACTGCCGCGACAAGGCCTGTCGCACATACTGGTAGCCCTGCTCGTCGTGGATCGCGGAGATCTCGTATTCCGCCTGGTGCTCGTCGTCGAGGATGGAGAACAGCCGGAAGTCCCGCATGATCTTCGGGCTCAGGTACTGCGCGATGAAGCTCTCGTCCTTGAAGTTGCGCATCGCGTGATCCAGCGTCGGCAGCCAGTCGCTGCCGGCGATCGCCGGGAACCATTCGCGGTCCTCGTCGGTCGGCTTCTCGCAGATGCGCTTGATGTCGGTGTACATCGCGAAGCCCAGCGCATACGGATTGAGCTGCGCCATTGCCGGCTGCGCCACCACATTGGTGTGCGACTTCAACCACTCGATCATCATCCCGTCCGACAGGTAGCCGTCGTCGTACATGGTGTTGAGCAGCTTGTGATGCCAGAAGGTCGCCCAGCCTTCGTTCATGACCTGCGTCTGCCGCTGGGGATAGAAGTACTGCGCGACCTTGCGGACGATGCGCACGATCTCCCGCTGCCACGGCTCCAGCAGCGGCGCGTTCTTCTCGATGAAGTACAGCAGGTTCTCCTGCGGCTCGCTGGGGAAGCGGCGCTTCTCTTCCTCCTTGGCCTCGTCCTCGAGGCGCCGCGGCAGCGTGCGCCACATGTCGTTGACCTGCAGCTGCGCATAGGACTCGCGGTCCTTGCGCATCGCCTGCTCCTGCGCCAGCGAGAGCTTGGCCGGACGGCGATACCGGTCGACGCCGTGATTCATCAGCGCATGGCAGGAGTCCAGCGTCGACTCGACCGCGTCGAGGCCGTAACGCTGCTCGCAGTCGGCCACGTAGTTCTTCGCGTAGACCAGGTAGTCGATGATCGACGACGCGTCGGTCCACATCCGGAACAGGTAGTTGTTCTTGAAGAAGCTGTTGTGGCCGTAGCAGGCGTGCGCGATCACCAGCGCCTGCATCGCCATCGTGTTCTCCTCCATGAGGTAGGCGATGCAGGGATCGGAGTTGATGACGATCTCGTAGGCCAGGCCCATCTGGCCGCGCTTGTAGTTGCGCTCGGTGGCGATGAACTCCTTGCCGTAGCTCCAGTGCCGGTAGTTCACCGGCATGCCGACCGACGCATAGGCATCCATCATCTGCTCGGCGGTGATGACCTCGAGCTGGTTCGGATAGGTGTCGAGCCCGTAGCGCTCCGCGGTCTGACGGATGACGTCGTGGTACTGCTCGACCAGTTCGAAGGTCCAGTCGCTGGGCGACGGCAGCGGGTGCTCGGGCCGCTTCTCCAGCGGCCGCATCTGGGTCAACGGCGCCCGCACCCGGCGGCCGCCGTACTCGTTCGCGCCCACGCCCATGCCGACATTGCGGCGGTTCTCGAGACTGCTCATGGTGATGTCCTCCGGCGCCGCGCTCACGCGGTCGCCCCTTCCTTCTTGAACAGGTCGCGGAAGACCGGATAGATCTGCGCCACCTCGACCGCCTTGCGCATCGCGAAGTGGTGCACCTCGTCTTCCAGCTTCGCGTACTCCTCCCAGAGGTTCTGTTCGGCCTCCGCCACCTGCACGTAGGCGTAGTAGCGGCACAGCGGGAGGATCTTGTCGGCCAGCAGTTCGCGGCAGCGGCCGCTGTCGTGGTGCCAGTTGTCGCCGTCGCTGGCCTGCGCGCCGTAGATGTTCCAGTCGCCGGCGGGATACCGCGCCCGGATGATCTCTTCCATCATCACCAGCGCCGACGACACCACCGTGCCGCCCGTCTCCGTGGCATGGAAGAAGTTCTGCTCGTCGACCTCCTGCGCCTGGGTGTGGTGGCGGATGAAGACGACCTCGATCTTCTCGTAGTGCCGCGTCAGGAACAGGTAGAGCAGGATGAAGAAGCGCTTGGCCAGGTCCTTGCGGCTCTCGTCCATCGAGCCCGAGACGTCCATCAGGCAGAACATCACCGCCCGTGTCGTCGGCTGCGGCACCTTGACGCGGTTGCGGAAGCGCAGGTCGATCGGGTCCAGGAAGGGGATGTTGGACAGGCGCTGGCGCAGCAGCACGATGCGCGCCTCGGTTTCGGCGATCAATGCCTGGATCTCCGGCCGGCGCATGTCCTCTTCCTGCTGCAGGGTGAGCAGCCGGGTCTCTAGTTCGTGGAGTTCCCGTCGCTTGTCCATGCCCAGCGCGATGCGGCGTCCGAGCGCGCCGCGCATCGAACGCACGACATGCAGGTTGGTCGGCGTGCCGTCGGTGACGTAGCCGGCGCGGACCGTCTTGTACTCGGGCGTCTCGGCCAGCGTGGTGCGTGCCAGGTTGGGGAGCGCGAGGTCCTCGAAGAAGACCTGCATGAACTCCTCCTTGCTGAGGTGGAAGACGAAGTCGTCGTCGCCCTCGCCGGAGTCGCTCGCCTGCGATCCGCCGCCGCCGCCCTGGCCGCCCTTGGGCTTGCCGACGCGGTCGCCCTTGATGTGCTCGGTGTTGCCGGGCCGCACGACTTCGCGGGTGCCGCCTTCGCCGTGACTGAAAACGGGCTCGCTCAGGTCGCGCTTGGGAATCTGCACGTCCTCGCCGCGTTCCATGTCGCGGATGCCGCGCTTGTCCACCGCGCGCCGCACGGCGTCACGGATCTGGTCCTTGTAGCGGCGCAGGAAGCGCTCCCGATTCCCGATCGATTTGTTCTTGCCCGACAGCCGCCTGTCGATGATCTGTTGAAGCCCGGTCATGAGGGACCTTTCCGGTGGCATGCGTTCGACTCAGCTCGACTTCCTCACGCGCAGATACCACTCGCAGAGCAGCCGGACCTGCTTCGGCGTGTAGCCCTTGTCGACCATCCGCTGGACGAAGTTCTCATGCTTCTTCGCCTCGTCGGCACTGGCCTTGGCGTTGAAGCTGATCACCGGCAACAGCTCCTCGGTGTTGGAGAACATCTTCTTCTCGATCACCGTGCGCAGCTTCTCGTAGCTGGTCCACAGCGGGTTCTTGCCCGCGTTGTTGGCGCGCGCGCGCAGCACGAAGTTGACGATCTCGTTGCGGAAATCCTTCGGATTGCTGATGCCGGCGGGCTTCTCGATCTTCTCGAGCTCCGCGTTCAGCGACGAGCGGTCGAAGACCTCGCCGGTGTCGGTGTCGCGGTACTCCTGGTCCTGGATCCAGTAGTCCGCGTAGGTCACGTAGCGGTCGAAGATGTTCTGGCCGTACTCGCTGTAGCTTTCCAGGTAGGCGGTCTGGATCTCCTTGCCGATGAACTCGGCATAGCGCGGCGCCAGCACTTCCTTGATGAAGCCGACGAACTTCTGTTCGGCTTCCTGCGGGAACTGCTCGCGCTCGATCTGCTGTTCGAGCACGTACATCAGGTGGACCGGGTTGGCGGCGACCTCGGTCGAATCGAAGTTGAAGACCTTCGACAGGATCTTGTAGGCGAAACGCGTCGAGATGCCGGCCATGCCTTCGTCGACGCCGGCGTAATCGCGGTACTCCTGCAGCGACTTGGCCTTCGGGTCGGTGTCCTTCAGGTTGTCGCCGTCATAGATCTGCATCTTGCTGAAGGCGCTCGAGTTCTCCGGGTCCTTCAGCCGGGTCAGCACGGCGAACTGCGCCATCATCTTCAGCGTCCCGGGCGCGCACTTGGCCTCGGCCAGCGAGGAGCCGCGGATCAGCTTCTCGTAGATCTTCACTTCCTCGCTGACGCGCAGGCAGTAAGGCACCTTGACGATGTAGATGCGGTCGAGGAAGGCCTCGTTGTTCTTGTTGTTGCGGAAGGTCTTCCACTCGCTCTCGTTGCTGTGCGCCAGCACGATGCCGTCGAACGGGATCGCGCCGAAACCTTCGGTGCCCTTGAAGTTGCTTTCCTGCGTCGCGGTCAGCAGCGGGTGCAGCACCTTGATCGGCGCCTTGAACATCTCGACGAATTCCAGCAGGCCCTGGTTGGCCAGGCACAGGCCGCCGGAATAGCTGTAGGCGTCGGGATCGTCCTGCGCGTAGGTCTCGAGCTTGCGGATGTCGACCTTGCCGACCAGCGAGCTGATGTCCTGGTTGTTCTCGTCGCCCGGTTCCGTCTTGGCGACACCGATCTGCTTGAGCACGCTCGGCAGCCGCTTGACGACCTTGAACTTGCGGATGTCGCCGCCGAACTCGTCGAGCCGCTTGACCGCCCACGGGCTCAGGATGCGGTTGAGGTAACGGCGCGGGATGCCGTACTCGCGTTCCAGCAGGGGCCCGTCCTCGACGAGGTCGAACAGCCCGAGCGGGCTCTCGTTCACCGGGCTGTCCTTGAGCGCGTAGAACGGCACGTGCTCCATCAGCTGCTTCAGGCGCTCGGCGATCGAGCTCTTGCCACCGCCGACCGGGCCCAGCAGATACAGGATCTGCTTCTTTTCCTCGAGCCCCTGCGCCGCGTGGCGGAAGTAGCTGACGACCTGCTCGATCGCGTCCTCCATGCCGTAGAACTCGGCGAAGGCGGGATAGATCTTGATGACCTTGTTCTGGAAGATCCGCGACAGGCGCGAGTCGTTGCGCGTGTCCAGCATCTGCGGCTCGCCGATCGCCTTGAGCATGCGCTCGGCGGCGGTGGCGTAGGCGAGGGGATTGCGCTTGCACTCGTCGAGGTACTCCTCCAGGGTGAGTTCCTCGACCTTGCTGCGTTCATAACGAGCCGCGAAATGGCTGATCACATCCATGCTGACCTCCAGTGGTTCATTGGGAGGCGACGCGCGTCCGTGCGACAACGGACCTCGCATCGTCCAGGAAGTTCTGGCGACGTCCATGACTCAAGGCGTCATCAGAGCTTTCCGAGCTCAGCAAGCATTCAGCAAACGGCCAGCCCATGCTGGTCCAAGACCGCCACCGTGTGTGAGGTCGCTCTCGACGACCTCGAGGGCGGTGCGGCTTTTCCGGGTCATGCTACGCCCATCGGAAGCGATGCGCGATAGCAAGACATGACCCCGTTGTACTCCCATGTCCAACGCCTGTGAAGCGCGAAAGTTGACGATCCCCCGACGTGGGGCACCTGTGGGAAGTACGAAGAAGACAGCACGCATCCCGCGTGCCATTCTTATGGATTGGCTGATCGGCGAGCCTCCGTGGGAGGCCCGCGCGGGGTCACTCGTCCGCGCCGGCCGGGCGAAGTTTTTGCAGCAAGCCGTTCAGTTCGTCGAGCGAGCCGAAGCTGATCGCCACCTCGCCCTGCTCGCCGCGCTTGGTCTTCTTCTTGACGCGGATCTCGACCTGCGCCGTCAGCAGGTCCGACAGCTCTTCCTCAAGTCTGAGCACGTCGCGGCTCTTGTTCGCCTTCACGCGCAGCAGCGGGGCCTGGCGGCCGCCGCCCTGCTGTCGTTGGACGAGCTTCTCGGCCTCGCGCACGCTGAGCTTCTTCGCGGCGATCTCGGTGGCGCTGGTGATCTGGTGGGCGCCATCCAAGGCCAGCAGCGCGCGGGCGTGGCCCATGTCGATGTCGCCCGCCATCAGCATGTTCTGGACGGGTTCCGCGAGGTTCAGGAGTCGCAGCAGATTGGATGCTGCACTGCGCGAACGGCCCACGGCCTGCGCCGCCTGGTCATGCGTCAGGCCGAACTCGTCGACCAGCCGCTTCAGGCCCTGCGCCTCTTCCAGCGCGTTGAGGTCCTCGCGCTGGATGTTCTCGATCAGCGCCATCGCGGCGGCGGCCTCGTCGGGCACCGGCTTGACCAGCACCGGCACCTCGGCCAGACCGGCCAGCTTCGCGGCGCGGAAGCGCCGTTCGCCCGCGATGATCTCGTAGCGGACCGCGCCGTTGGGCGCGATCGGACGCACGAGGATCGGTTGCATGATCCCTTGCGCCTTGATGCTCTCGGCCAGCTCGTAGAGCGAGCCCTCGTCCATGCGGGTTCGCGGCTGGTACTTGCCGGCCTGCATCTGCGCCAGCGGCAGCACGCCGGGTTCGCCTTCGCGCACCGCCGGTGCGTCGCTCACTTTGGGTCCGAGCAGGGCTTCGAGGCCCATGCCCAGGCCCTTGGGTTTCTTTGTCGCCATGGGGCGCGATTCTCCGTGATTCCAGGGCAGGGCCGTCAGCCCGATGTCGGGTGTCGCCCGGATCAGCCGGCGAGGCGCTTGAGCATCGCTCGACCTTCGGGCCAGGCGCCGAGGCCGGACCCGGCGTTGATGTGCCCCAGCGGGCCGGCCAGGACGAATGCGGCGCCCCAGTCGGCCGCCATGCCGGCGGCGCGTTCAGGGGCGCAGAAGGGATCGTCGTTCGAAGCGACGACGAGGGCGGGGAAGGGCAGCCGAGGGCGTCGGATCGGCCGCCAGTTGTGCAGTTGAGGCGGCATTTCCTCTCGCTCGGTGTCCGGAGGGGCGACCAGCAGCGCACCGGCGACCAGACGCGTGTGGGAGGAGTGCTCCGCCCAGGCCGCCACCAGCTGGCAGCCGAGGCTGTGCGCCACCAGCAGTGCCGGTTGATCACCCAGGCGGCCGTCCTGCTGCAGGACTTCGTCGAGTCGGGCCATCCAGTCGCCGCGACGCGGCCACTCCCAGTCGTTCTGCTCGACCCGGGTGTCGCCGTGGAGCCGCTGCCATTCACTCTGCCAATGGTCGGGATCGGAGTTCATCCACCCGGGCAGCAGATAGACGGGCCGCATGATCGGGGAGAGGTCCAGGTCATTCGGCGGAATGGCGTGTGTTGACATCGGTTGGCCTTATGCTTCGCGCTTTCTTCGGGAGGGTCCCGGAGGCAGCGGATTTTGCAGGAGCGGCGATGAAGTACGCGGTGTATGTCGACGGGCAGGAAGGCACGACCGGCCTGCGCATCAATGAATATCTGGCGCAGCGCGCCGACATCGAGGTGCTGCGCATCGACGCCGACAAGCGCAAGGATGCCGCCGAGCGCGCCCGCCTGCTGAATGCCGCCGACGTCGCCTTCCTGTGCCTGCCGGACGCCGCTTCGCGCGAGGCGGCGGCGATGATCACCAACCCCAGGACCTGCCTGATCGACGCAAGCACCGCGCACCGCACGGCGCCGGGCTGGGCCTTCGGCCTGCCGGAACTGGCGAAGGGCCAGCGCGCGGCGATCCGCGACTCGAAGCGCATCGCCAACCCCGGCTGCCATGCCAGCGCCTTCATCCTGGCGGTGCGTCCGCTGGTCGACGCCGGCCTGCTGCCGGCCGATGCGCTGGTCACGGCGACGTCGATCACCGGCTATTCGGGCGGCGGCAAGTCGATGATCGCGGAGTACGAGGCGGGCGGGAATCCGAAGCTGATCGCGCCGCGTCCCTACGCACTGGGCCTGGCCCACAAGCATCTGCCGGAAATGATGGCCCACACCGGCTTGAAGACCGCGCCGGTGTTCATGCCGATCGTCTCCAGTTTCTACAAGGGCCTGGCCGTCACGGTGCCGCTGCATCTGAGCCAGCTGCGCGCCGGCACGACGCCGCAGCAGGTCCGTGACGCGCTCGCCGCGCATTACGAAGGTGAGCGCTTCATCCACGTGAAACCGCTGCGCGACGCAGACACGCTGGCCTCCGGCTTCTTCGACGTGCAGGCCAGCAACGACACGAACAACGTCGACCTGTTTGTGTTCGGCAGCGAGCAGCAGATCCTCGTGATGGCCCGCCTGGACAACCTGGGCAAGGGCGCCAGCGGTGCGGCCGTGCAGAGCATGAACGTGCATCTGGGCGTGGACGAGTCGCTGGGCCTGACCGGTCCGGACGTCAACGGCATCTGATGGCATCGACGAAGGTCGGAAGCCGTGAATGGCGCCGGGATGGCGCCGTTCCACAGGACGACCTCGACGCCATCCGCGATGGCGTCATCGCCTACGGTCGCCAGCAGGCGCAAGGCAGCGACGCCGAGGACATCGCCGTGGCGTTGTACGACGGCGATGAGTTGATTGCCGGCGCCTCCGGTCGGACCGAGTTCCAACGTCTCTATGTGAGCTACCTGTGGGTCGATGCCGACCATCGTGGCGAGGGCTTCGGAGGCGACTGCCTGCGTCAGCTTGAAGCCATGGCGTTGAAGCGGGGTTGAGTCGACGCGCTGATCGAGACGCTGTTGGACGAGACCGCCGAGATGTATGAGCACCTCGGCTACGCCTGCATCAGCCATGTGCACGACTATGTGCCGGGCTTCACCCGCCACACGCTGCTGAAGGTCTGGCAGCCGCGGGACTAGGCCTTCAAGCCCAGGCGCGCGGGTCGTCGCTGCGGTAGTGGTAGCGATAGGCCTGCAGGAAGCCCAGACGGACGTACAGCCGCTGCGCGGTCGCGTTGTCAGTACCGACCTGCAGATACGCGCTGGAAGCGCCCTGGCGGCGCGCCTCGGCCAACAAGGCCGCGCAAAGCCGGAAGCCATGACCACGGCCCCGCTGGTCGTCGGGCGTGAAGATGTCGAACAGCCCCGCCATGCCGCCGGCGGGCGTTTCCTCCGGACCCGGATCGATGGCCACCTGACCACAGGCGAGCAGCGCGCCGTCCTGTTCCATCTTGAATGCCTGATGCGGAACGCTGGCTTGCTCGAGACGCCGTGCGTGGCCCTCGATCTCCTCAGCACTGGAACCGCGCAACGCGCCGATGAGAACGGCGTACTCGACCGGCGAGAGGGGGATCAACTCGCTCGTGTCGCTGAAGCCATCCAAAGCCGGCAGTACCATCACGTCGGCCGGATCGAAGCGGGTCCAGCCCTCGGCAGCCAGTTGATCGTCGAGATCCGCCGGTTGGCTGAATGGGGTGATCCGAAGGATCAGTGGCAGACCGGCCTGCGAGAAGCTGGCTCGGCAGCGTCGGAGAATTTCTCCCAGAGGAAGGGTGCCGCCGGCCAGTGCGTTGACGCATCGCGAGCGTTTGGCTTTGCCCGGCGACAGTCTCAGCAGCCACCCCTCGACTTGCGCTTCACGTGGCGCGGACGCGGCGTTCAATCCGGCCAGTTCGGCACGGCGGGCGAGCGCATCCAGCTCGGGGGCCATCGCTCAGCGCATGGCGCCGACGCGCTTCACCATTTCCTTGGCGAAATCGATGAAGGCGTGAGCACCCTTGGATCCACCATCGAAGACGACGCCGGGCAGGCCGTAGCTGGGTGCTTCAGCCAGACGGACGTTGCGGGGAATGACGGTGTCGAAGACCTTCTCGCCGAAGTGCGCCTTCAATTGCTCGCTCACCTGCTGCTGCAGCGTGATGCGAGGATCAAACATGACGCGCAGCAGGCCGATGATCTGCAAGTCCGGATTCAGGTTGGCGTGGATCTGCTTGATCGTGTTGACCAGGTCGGTCAGACCTTCCAGCGCGAAGTACTCGCACTGCATCGGGACGACGACGCCGTGCGCCGAGCACAAACCGTTCAGCGTCAGCATCGACAGCGACGGCGGGCAATCGATCAGGATGAAGTCGTAATCCTGTGCCGAGGCAGCCAAGGCGGTCTTCAGGCGTTGTTCGCGGCGGTCGAGCTCGACCAGTTCCACTTCGGCGCCTGCCAGCTCCCGGTTGGCACCCAGGACGTCGTAGCCGGCCTTCTCGCTGCGCTGCTTCGCCTCAGCGAGGGTGGCCGACTCCAGCAGCACGTCATAGACGGTGAGGGGCAGCGCCCGCTTGTCGATGCCCGAGCCCATCGTCGCATTGCCCTGGGGATCGAGATCGACCACTAGCACCCGTTGTCCCACCTTGGCGAGTCCAGCAGCCAGATTCACGGTGGTGGTCGTCTTGCCGACGCCACCTTTTTGGTTCGCAACGCAAAAGATCTTGGCCATGAAAGGTCGGTTAGCAGGGGGCTCTCAGAGGGGCGGAGCTTAACCGATGGCGGCGGTCGGACGAATCCAGAGCAGGCACCGTTGAGCATCCAGCCCAGGGACTTCCAGCTGTTCCACGTGGAACACGGACAGAGCGGGGGCTCGTTTGGCGAGTTCCGCGATCTCGTCGACCGGGTGCTGGCCTTTCATCGCCGCCCACACGGCGCCCGGCTTCAGGTGCATGCGGGTCCACTCGGTGAAGTCCGACAACGAGGCGAAAGCCCGCGATGTGATGACGTCGAATGGGGCCGCCTTCAGCTGCTCCACTCGCGAGTGTTCCGCGTGCAGGTTGGGCAGCCCGATCTCAGCGGCGACCTGCGCGATGAAGAAGGCTTTCTTGCCGACGGTATCGACGCAGGTGACGTCGATGGTCGGATCACAGATGGCGATGACCACGCCGGGCAGGCCACCGCCGCTGCCAACGTCCATCAGCCGCAGCGGTTTCCCGGCGGCATGGCGGCGCAGGGGCGGGATCAGGCTGAGGCTGTCCACCAGATGCTGCGTCAGCATCGCTTCGGGATCGCGAACAGCCGTCAGGTTGTAGACCTTGTTCCACTTCGACAGCAAGCCGAGGTAGGCGATCAGCCGGTCGAGCTGTTCATCGGTGAGGTCAAGTGCGAGCGTTTCGGCCGCAGCGGCGAGGCGGGGACGGAGGTCGAGATCGGTCATCGATGAACGGAAGAGGGTGAAGTCAGGCGGCGGTCGAGTCGACGGCGGCTTGATCGGTGAAGCCCTTGAAGCGGCCCTTGCGCAGGTGGATCAGCAGCAGTGAGATCGTCGCCGGTGTGATGCCGGAGATCCGTGACGCTTGGCCCAGGGTCTCCGGGCGGTGCTTGCCCAATTTCTGACGAGCTTCGAAAGACAGCGCGGTGACCAGGCCGTAATCGAGGTCTTCGGGCAATATCAGATGCTCGTAATTCGATGCGCGGGCGACGTCTTCCTGCTGCTTGCTGATATAGCCCGCGTACTTGACGCCGACTTCAAGCTGCTCAATGACCGCAGCCGCGAGGTCGCTCCCCAGCGATTCGGTGAGGGCGGCGCGCGTGACACCGGAAGCGGGGCGTGCAATGGCCGCCACTTCGGCGATCGTGTCGAACGTGACACCGGGTCGACGCAGCAGGTCGATCAGGTTGTACTCACGCTCGAGCGCCTTGCCCACGAGTCGCTCCGCGTCGGCCGCCGGCAGGATGTTCGGATTGACCCAGGTCGACTTCAGCTTCTCTGTTTCACGTGAAACAGCGTCGCGCTTCCGGTTGAACGCCTCCCAGCGAGCGTCGTCCACCAGACCCAGCTGGCGGCCGGCTTCGGTCAGGCGCATGTCGGCGTTGTCCTCGCGGAGCTGCAAGCGGAACTCCGCGCGGCTCGTGAACATGCGATAGGGCTCGGTGACGCCCTTGGTGATCAGGTCGTCGACCAGCACGCCCAGGTAGGCCTGATCTCGGCTCGGCAGCCAGGGGTCCTTGCCTTGGACCTGGAGTGCGGCGTTCAAACCGGCAAACAGCCCCTGTGCCGCCGCCTCTTCATACCCGGTCGTGCCGTTGATCTGGCCTGCGAAGAACAGGCCGCGGATGGCGCGCGTTTCGAAGCTGGACTTCAGTTCACGAGGGTCGAAGTAGTCGTACTCGATCGCATACCCCGGGCGCAGGATGTGCGCGTTCTCGAGGCCGGGGATCGATTGGACGGCCGCCAGCTGGATGTCGAAGGGCAGGGAGGTGGAGATTCCGTTCGGGTAGAACTCGTGCGTCGTCAGCCCCTCAGGCTCCAGGAAGATCTGGTGCGAGTTCTTGTCGGCGAAGCGGTTGACCTTGTCTTCGATGGAGGGGCAATAGCGCGGACCGACCCCTTCGATGACGCCGGTGAACATCGGGCTGCGGTCGAAACCGGCGCGGATGATGTCGTGGGTGCGCTCGTTGGTGTGCGTGATCCAGCAGGGCAGCTGACGCGGGTGCTGCGCGGCGCTGCCCATGAAGCTGAAGACAGGCACCGGGTCCAGGTCGCCGGGCTGCTCGGCGCACTGCGAGAAGTCGATGGTGCGACCGTCCAGGCGCGGTGGGGTGCCGGTCTTCAGGCGGCCTTGCGGCAGCTTGAGTTCCTTGAGCCGGCCCGACAGCGACACCGCTGGTGGATCGCCAGCACGACCCGCAGCGTAGTTCTCAAGACCGATGTGGATCTTGCCGTCGAGGAAGGTGCCGGCCGTCAGCACGACGGCGCGGGCGCGGAAGCGCAGGCCCGATTGCGTGACGGCGCCGACGACGCGATCGCCTTCGACCATCAGGTCGTCCACGGCCTGCTGGAACAGCATCAGGTTGGGCTGGTTCTCCAGGCGGTGGCGGATGGCCGCCTTGTAGAGGATGCGATCGGCCTGTGCGCGGGTGGCCCGGACAGCCGGCCCCTTGGAACCGTTGAGGATGCGGAACTGGATGCCGCCTTCGTCGGTTGCCGCGGCCATCGCGCCGCCCAGCGCATCGACCTCCTTGACCAGGTGACCCTTGCCGATTCCGCCGATCGAGGGGTTGCAGCTCATCTGGCCGAGCGTCTCGATGTTGTGGGTCAACAGCAGCGTGCTGACGCCCATGCGGGCAGCGGCAAGCGCTGCCTCGGTGCCGGCATGGCCGCCACCGACCACGATCACGTCGAACTCTTTGGGATAAATCATGGCAAGGCGTCCAGCAGAGTCGGCGATCGAGAGGATCGAGGCCATCGCGACGCGTGCAGGGCGCGTCATGGCGATGGATGGCCGGCTGGCGTTCAGATGAGGGAAGGGCGTGATTTTACGCGGGGCTGTGGATAAGTCACTGGCTCAGGGGCATGCCGAATGGACCTTGTTGGCGGCGACCGCAAAACCGGCGGCGACAATGGTCCTCCCATGAATTGCCGCCCCTCCTGCGCCGCCTGCTGCATCGCGCCTTCGATCAGCAGCCCGATTCCCGACATGCCTGACGGCAAGCCGGCCGGGGTGCGCTGCATCCAGCTCGACGAGGCGCTGCGCTGCAAGATCTTCGGGCGACCGGAGCGGCCGTCCGTGTGCGGCTCCTTGCCTCCCAGCGAGGACATGTGCGGCGACTCCCGCGAGCAGGCGATGCGCTGGCTCGGGTGGATGGAAGAAGAGACGCGCCCCCTTTGAGCCCTCCGTCGATCCCTCTCTGCGGGGGAGGCGCCCAGGCCTGACCGTGCCGTATCCTCTCGCCCCAAACAGGGAGGGAGTTCCGAATGAAGCAGTGGGCACTGTGGCTGCCGTTGCTCTTGGCGCCGATCGACGGGGCGTGGGCAATCAACAAATGCACCAACAAGGACGGCAGCGTCTCGTTCCAGGACGCGCCGTGTCCCCGTGAGGCGGACTCGAAAGCGCTTGAAATCAAGGTGCCGCCTCCCGCCTCCCGGGGGCCTTCGGGGCGTGCGGGGGACAGGGACGGTAGTGGGCCGGATCTGGCGTCGCCGCTGCCGGCGCCGGACAGAGGTGATCCGCGCGCCGTGCAGGCCGCGAAGGCCACCGAGGACCTGGAAGCGCTCGCATTCAAGGCCCGGGACTGCCGCAATCAATTGGCCTTCGGGGGCAATGACGTGGTCGAGACCTGCCGGGGCTGGGCACGGCAGGCGCAGGAGCAGATCAAGCCCGCACTCACGATGCTGCGCCAGCTCAGCAACGATGCCGACTTCCGGCAGCGGCATCGGATCTACTTCGATCGCGGGTTCAATGCGGCGCAGGCGATGGACAGGGACGCACTCGCGATCATGGAGATGGTCGATCGAGCCAAGGCCCGAAGCCGGTCCGGCACCGGAGCGACTTCCAAGGACATCCGCAGCTGAGCCATTCGCAGATCGGCACGATCCTGTGAAGCGGGCTGGTGCGGTGATCGAGCCGCCATGGCCGTCTGAAAGCGCGCTGACAGCGCACCGGCCGTAGAGTCGGAGTTTCCAGAAGACCACATCGGAGACTCCGCATGATCCCCACCGACGAGGACCGCCGCCGCTTCCTCCTGCAGTCCGCCGCGCTCGGCGCCGCGGGAGTCACCTTGGGCACGTCACTGCCCGCGCTGGCGCAATCGACCTGGCCGTCGCGCAACGTCCGCTTCGTCGTGCCCTTCGCGCCGGGCGGCAGCAGCGAGATCGTCGCCCGCGCCACGGCGGCCGAACTCAGCAAGACGCTGGGGCAGTCCGTGTATGTCGACAACAAGCCCGGCGGTGGCGGCAACATCGCGATGGGCGAGGTCGCCCGTGCGGAAGATCAGCACACGCTGATCCTCGGCCACATCGGCACCTTGGCCGTGAACCCGTACATCTACGACAAACTGCCCTACGACCCGAATCGCGACTTCAAGCCCATCACGCTGCTGGCGAAGGTGCCCAGCCTCTACGTCGTTCATCCCGACGTGCCGGCACGCAACCTCAAGGAGTGGGTGGCGCTCGTCCGGAAGAACCCCGGCAAGTTCAGCTACGGCTCCGCGGGCAACGGCAGCGCGGGGCATCTGGCGATGGAATACCTGAAGATGGTCGCGGACCTCTTCATCCTGCATGTGCCTTATCGCGGCACCGGCCCGCAGCTGACGGACCTGCTCGCGGGTCGCCTTGAGGCCGCCTCGGTCGGCGCGCCCGCCATCATGCAGTTCATCAAGGCAGGCAAGCTGCGCTGCATCGCGACAGGCTCCAAGGAACGTCTGCCGCAGCTGCCCGACGTGCCCACGGTCGCGGAGCAGGGCTATCCCGGCTTCGAGATGACGCAGTGGTACGGCCTGTGTGCGCCGGCGAACCTGGCGCAGGCCAACGCCGACAAGCTGGCGGTCGAATCGGTGAAGGCGATCCGTTCGGCATCGGCCCGGGAGCGCCTCAGCCACGATGCGGCGGAGGCCGTGGGCAACACGCCCGCGCAGTTCACCGCGTTCATCGCGCAGGAGCAGCAGCGCTGGAAGCAGGTCGTGGCCCGCGCCAAGATCAAGCCCGATTGAGCGGCGCGCCTGAGGCGTCAACGGTGCTGGACTGATCGCAGGTCCTGCACCACGCGCCCGCCCTGAAGGCTGACGACGCGCTGCGCCGCAGCGATCGTTTCGGGGCGGTGCGCAATGACGATCCGCGTCAGCGACAGCTGCCGCAGGCTCGCGTTGACGAGCCGCTCTCGCTCCACGTCGAGCGCGCTGGTCGCCTCGTCCAGGAACAGGAACTGTGGCCGCTTGTACAGCGCTCGCGCCAGCAGGATGCGTTGGCGCTGCCCGCCCGAGAGGCTGGACCCCATGTCGCCGATGAGCGTCTGCAGGCGCATCGGCATGGCCTCGATGTCCTCGAGCACGCAGGCGAGCCGCGCGCATTCGCGCACCCAGTCCGGATCGACGTCGAGGTCGAAGAAGCTGATGTTGTCGGCGATGCTGCCCGCGAAGAGCTGATCGTCCTGCATCACCGTGCCGATGCGCTCGCGCCACGCGTTCGCGCCCAGCTGCGACAGTGCCACGCCGCCGATGCGGATCTCGCCATGCTGCGGCGCATGGATGCCCAGCATCAGCTTCATCAAGGTGGTCTTGCCGCAGCCCGAGGGGCCGACGATCGCGACCGACTCGCCCGGCTCGATGCGCAGCGAGCAGCCGGTGATGACTTCGGGTTCGCCGTCGGCGTAGCGGAAGCGCAGGCCGTCGAGTTCCAGCGCTGCATCAAGCGGCACGGCGCGGCCGGGCGCCTCGAACTCCGCTTCCGGCGCGGTCAGCACGATGTCGGCCAGGCGCTCCCCTTGCAGGCGCAGCATCTTCAGCGCGACCACCTTGTCGATCAACCCCGCGACGCGCTGGCTGAACTGGTCCTTGTAGGCAAGGAACGCAAACAGCATCCCCACCGACAGCTCCTTGTCCAGCACCAGCGTCGCGCCCATCGCGACGATGGCCACGCGCTCCAGGCCGAACAGCAGCCTGTTGCCTTGGCTCATGCCCAGCTCGAGCTTGCGGCCGGTCAGCGACGCGTTCATCTGCTCCACGATCAGATTGGCGAAGCGCGCGCCGCGGTCCGCTTGGGCGTTGAAGAGCTTGATCGCCTGGGCGCCGCGCAGCGATTCGAGGAAGTGGGTGTTCTGACGCGCCTCATGGGTCAGCGCTTCTTCCTGCGCATCGCGCAGCGGTCGGAAACAGGCCCAGCGAAGCAGCGCGTAGCCGGCCACCGCAGTCAGCGCGACCGCGGTCAGCCGGCCGCTGTAGAGCACCATCATCCCCAGCGTCAGCAGCACCATCAGACCGTCGAGGATCGCCTCGATGAAGCTGCCGGTCAGCGTCTTCTGGATCTCCTGCACGCTGGAGAAGCGCGACCAGATGTCGCCGAGATGGCGCTTCTCGAACCAGGCCAGCGGCAGCCGGAGCAGATGCGAAAAGACGTTGGAGAGCCACTGCAGATTCAGTGACGCCGACAGGATCATCACCGCCCACGAGCGCAGCAGCCCGACACCCACTTGCAGCAGCACCAGCAGGGCGAAGCCGATGCCCAGCGTCACGAGCAGGTCGCGGTCGGCGCTGACGATGACGCCGTCGACGGTCCATTGCAACAGGAAGGGGGCGAGCAGCCCCAGCAGTTCCAACCCCAGCGCGAGGGCCAGGACTTGCGCGATCGAGCGTTTGAGGCCGGTCACGTGGCCAAGCAACTGGCGCCATTTCGGCGCGGGCGCCGGCGCCTTGCGCGCGAAGTCCATGCCGGGGCGCAGTTCGAGCGCGACGCCGGTGAAATGCTTGGATACCTCGGCCAATGTCAGCCGACGCTCGCCATGCGCGGGATCGAGGACCACCACCCTGTCACCGTCGACGCGCTCCAGCACGACAAAGTGGTTGAAGTCCCAGTGCAGGATGCAAGGCGTCTGCAGCTTGTGCAGCGTGTGAGGCTCGGCGCGCAACGCGCGGGCGGTGAGACCGAGTTGCGCACCCATGCGCACCAGGTCCGCCATCGTCAGGCCCTTGAGGGAGACCGCGAAGCGGTCGCGCAGCTCGCCCAATGTCCAGCGCTGGCCGTGCGCTCCGGTGACCATGGCCAGGCACGCGAGGCCGCATTCCGCGGCCTCGGTCTGCAGGATGGCGGGACGGCGACGACGCCAGCCGAGGTTCAGCCGCGACAGGATGCCGTCGGACGTGGCGCCCGCGACGGGCGCGCCGGAAGGGGGGGCATCAGACACGACGGGCCAGGCTCAGCAGCGGTTCGAAGATCCATTCGATCAGACGGCGCCGTTCGAGCAGCACGTCGGCTTCCAGCAGCATACCGGGGCTGAGCGTCTGGTCCTGGCCATAGGCCTCGACCGACTGGCGCTGCAACTGCACGGTGATGCGGTACATCGGCTCGCCTTGTGCCATGGCGGCGGGAAGGCCGAGCTGCGCGAGTTCCGCGGCTTGCAACGGCGTGCGCGAAACCTGCAGCACCTCGCCTTGCTGCTGGCCGAACTTCTGGTACGGAAAGGCCTGGTAGCGCAGCAGCACCGCCTGGTGCGGGCGCAAAAAACCGACAGCGCTGGACGGTGCGTAGAGATGGGCCTGCAGCGGCGTGCGCGCAGGGAGCAGGGCGGCGAGTTGCGTGCCGGCCTGGACGACCTGGCCGGGTTCGGCGAGCACGGTGCTCATCTGCCCGTCGCTGGGCGCGCGCAGGACGAGCCGGCGGCGCGCCTCGTTCTCGACCCCTTGCGCCTGCAGCGCGGCGATGTCGCGCGCGAGTTCCCCTTGCTGGACTTGCGCCTTCAACGGAATCGCCTGAAGCTCAGCTTGCAAGCCCAACGCCTCCCGCTGCAGGTTCTCGCGCTCTCGCGCCAGCGCCTGCCGTTGGGCCTGCAAGCCAAGCAACTCCTCCCGCTTGGTCTGGACCTGGGCACTCGAGACGAACTGGTCTTTCGCCAGCGACTCGAGCCGCCCCAGGCTCTGCTGCGCCAGCGCTTCGCGCTGGGCATGCAGCTGCAGCTCGGCGTCAGCCTGCTGCAGTGTCGATGTGAGCGTGGCGATCCGTGCCTTCAGCGACGACGCCTGACTCACTGCGAGTTCCCTCTGCTGCGCCTGGGCGGCGCCCAGCGACAACTCGCGATCCTTCAAGGTCCGCGACAGGCCATCGCCGGTCGGGTTCGTGCTGTCCAGCGACAGCACAAAGAGCACATCGCCTTCGCGCACCTGCTGCCCATCCTGGACGGGTCGTGCCATGACGGTGGCGCTCTGCGGCACACTCAGCCGCATCACGCCCCGCTCGGGCACCAGCAGGCCGCTGACGCGGGCCTTGCGGGTGTATTCGGTGCTGAACAGAAAGGCCCCGACGGCGATCACGCCACCCAGCGCCAGAATGCTCAACCATTTCAACGTGGTCGGCCGATGCAGTTGCACCGAACCCAGCCAGGCCTGCTGTTGCGAGGCCTGCGCCTCGGCGCGGAACAGCGCCACCACGATTTGCTACGCCTTGTTGCGAACCTGACGGATCGCAGCGTCAGGAGGGCTTACCAAGTGCCCTTCGGCGCGGGTTCGATGTCCGCGATGGACAATTCCACGACGACCGTCTGGCCCACCAGCCAGGTGCCCTTGGGGGCGCCGCCGCCGACATGCACAAGGGATTGCAGGTCCAACTCGACCAGACCTTCTTCGACTTGCGTATTCACGACGACGTTTTGCGGTTGGGCTTGCATGAGAGGCTCCAGATTCGGTGACGTGCCCAGAAAAGTTGTGAGCACGGAACGGATTGAAGCAGCGTGCAGACGCCCGCATAACTGTCAGCTCTTACAGTGTTTACAAGCTGGCGCCGAGGGCAGCATCAGCGAATCAGGCCGAGCCGCAAGGCCTTGAGCACCGCCTGGTGCTTGTTGGAACAAGCCAGCTTGTGCATCGCGTTGTTGATGTGCAGCACGGCCGTACGCTCGGTGATGCTGAGGATCGCGCCGACTTCCCAGGCGGTCTTTCCTTCCATCGTCCAGTGCAGGCACTCGAGTTCGCGCGGCGTGAGCCGAGGCGATTCGGTGACCTTCTCTTCGGGCAGCAGCACGCGAAGGGCAGTGTCCACCGCATGCACGGCGAACAGTTGCAGGTCGGCGACCATGCGCGTCAGTTGACCCGAATCGCTGGGCAGCGGCTGATCGCGATCAACGCCGAGCACGAAGTGCCGACCTTCCGGCAGGTGCAGCGCCAGACAGATGCCGGTGCTGTAGCCGAATTGAGCCTGCGATTCCCAGATGTCGCTTGCACCGTGACGGGCGTAAGTCTGGCGGTCCCAGACGATCGGCATGCTGTTGCGTTTGCAATGCTGCATGACCGGATCGCGTCGACCGAACTCCGGCGCGTGCATCACTTCCGCGTAACCGTCAGGACAGTTGTCGATGGTGATGAACTCGGTTTCGGCCAGCGTGTGGTCGACGACCGTGATGGCCGAAACCGTCTGGAAGTCCAGCTTTTGAGCGAAGCGGATCACCTCACTGCGGAACTCTTCGCGTGAGCGCGCTTCCAGGACTGATTGATAACCGCCTTGCAGCATTGATCGCTCCGGCCCGTGGCCGGCCTAGTGGGCCTTCTTCGGTCGCTGTGGCGGACCTGATCGCCTGTCTGTGATCCGCCACGCACCCCCATGGGCCGCATAGGTCACGTGACGCATTCACGCCCCTGACAGGGTTTACAGCTGGCGAGTCGACCGCTTCGTGACCACACTTCTGGTCAAGGGGAGAAGCAGCAACCGCCGATCCGCAATAGCCAAACCAAACAATTCTGACAATGACACCAGCTTGGATTGTGTACGCGTGGCCACGAATATTGTGTGATGTCCAGCGTTTGCCCCGCTTACAGTTCGCGCATTTGAGCACGCGCGTGTTGGTGACGGGAGACGAGGATCACCCGGCCATGGGGCAAACCCTGTGGAGCGGCGAATCCGAATTCGGTGCCGCCGGCGTGGCATGGGACTGGGTGCGCATGCCTTATGGGGTCGTCTCGATGGTGGACCCGATGGCGCTCGTGACCAACATGCAATTCCTGAACGGCGAAGGCGAGGTGCTCGCGCCGATCGAATCGGCGATCCAGCTCAACGGCATCGTGCACATGCTGCCGTGGCAGGAACAGGTTCAACTGGCGCTCGCCACGCGCCACTGAGTGGGTTCCGGGCCGCCCGCTCATCGCGCCACTGCCGCGCGCATCGAGCGGGCCACCAGCGTCAACCCGGCGATCGTGAGTGCCGCGCCGACGATCACCGTCGGCATCACCTTCGCGAAGGTCAGCGGTTCACCCTTGAGCACCTGCATCATGAGCTGGTTCTGACCCAGCCCGGGTACCCAGAGGTGCCACGAGGCCTCGCCCCCTGGATTGACGATCGCCACCATCGGCGTCAATGCGATGGCGGTGATGACGAGCGTCGTGCTCGCTTGCGCTTCCTTGAAGGTCTTGGTGCGGATCGCCAGCGCCATCAGCACCGCGGACAGCCCAGCGCCCAGCGGGATCTGCAGCAGCAGGAAGCGCAGCGCTTCGCCCCATCCGAACTGGAACATCGCCGCGAGCGCGTCGCTGCGCATCAGCCATTGACCCGGCAGGAAGCTGAGGTTGGACAGCACGGCGACCATCAGTCCCGCCATCAGCACGGCGGCCCACTTGCCCGCGACGATGGCCGAATGCGGCGCCGGGTTGACCAGCAGCGGCTCGAGCGAGCCGCGTTCGCGCTCGCCGGCGGTGCTGTCGAGTGCCGCAGTCAGCGCGCCGTAGAGCACAGCCATCATGATGAACATCGGCAGCATCTGCGTGAGCCGCGTCGAACGTGCCTGCATGCTGGCAAGGTCGCGTTCCTGGACGACGATCGGACGCAGCTGCTGCGCGCCGATGCCGCGCATCGCCAGGGTCAACGTCGCGCGTTCGCTGCTGAAGCCCTGGAGCAGCCGGCTGAGCGACCCCACGCCGGCTTCGGCGCGCTGGTTGGCGCTGTCGCTGACGATCTCCACCGTGGCCGGTTCGCCTCCGGCAAGTTGTGTCTCGAACGCTGCCGGGACGACCAGCACCGGATCGGTCAGCTTCGAATCGCGCAGGCGCGCCTCGTAGTCGGCGGGCGCGGGCTTGATCGTGTAGGTCTGGCGCTCGATGTAGTTGCGCAGCGTGGGTGCATGCTCGATGCCCGCGACGAGCACCTCGCGCTGCTCCGCGCGCTCCTGCAGCGACGCCGCCAGGCCTGACATCAAGGTCAGCATCAACGGCCCCATCAGCACCGACGGGATGAGCAGGCGCAGCAGCGTGCGCCGGTCGCGCAGCGCGTCGAGGATCTCCTTGGCGAAGACCGTGCGGAAGGCTTTGAAGAAGGGACCGTTCATGCGGACTCCAGGCGCGCGGGCGCGGCTTCAGGGAAGGCGAGGTCGACGAAGGCGTCCTCGAAGCGCTGGCGACCGGTCTGTGCGAGCAGCCCGTCGACCGTGCCCGTGGCGACCGAGCGACCGTGGGACATCACGACGACCTGGTCGCAGAGCTGCTCCACCTCTTGCATGATGTGGCTCGAAAAGACGATGCACTTGCCGCCGCCTTCGGGCGAGCGCAGATGGCGCAGCACCTCGCGCAACGCGCGCGTGGCGACGACGTCCAGGCCGTTGGTGGGCTCGTCCAGCACGATGTTGGCCGGATCGTGGACCAGCGCGCGGGCCAGTGCGGTCTTCATCCGCTCACCCTGGCTGAAGCCCTCGGCGCGGCGATCGAGGATCGCCCGCAGATCCAGCAGTTCGGCCAACGATTCGGCGCGCGCCTGCGCCTGCGCCATCGGCATGTCCTGCAGGCGGGCGAAGTAGACGATGTTCTCGCGCGCCGTGAGCCGCGGGTACAGACCGTGCGCGTCACCGAGGATGCCCATCCGGGCCAGCGCCGCACGGGGCTGTTTCAGCACGTCGAGGCCGTCGACCTCGATGCTGCCCTGGTCGGGCGGGAACAGGCCCGCGAGCATCCGCAGCGAGGTCGTCTTGCCCGCGCCGTTGGGGCCGAGCAGTCCGGTGATGCGGCCGTTGGGCGCGTCGAGGTTCAGCTGATCGACGGCGACGACCGTGCGGGCCTTGCCCTTTTTTCCGAACAACGAGGTCAGCGAGCCGCCACCGCGCGTCTCGAAGGTCTTGCGAAGCGCATGCAGGCGGATCATCGGTCGGACTCCCGGGCGGCTGAGGCGGCGGCCGCGATGGCGGCCGGCGTGGGGGGCAGGAAGGCGGGCGGGCGGGGAACGCCCTTGGCGCAGCTCGCGTCCACCTGGAGGGCGTCGGCATCGCGCGGCGCGTCGATGAAGCGGAACAGCACGTCGCGCATGCAGGGCAGCGTCAGCGCGACGCCGTGCCCCGCCGCGCCCACGACGACGTGACGCGCTTGATCCCCCAGGGCCACCTTGACGCGTTGCCCGTGTCGCTGCGGCGTGGCGGGATCGTCGCCGCCGCTGGTGAGCAGGACCGGCGACTTCGCCGGCGGGATCGCATAGAACGCCGGCGGCACATCGCCGCGTGGCCAGGCGCTGCAGACGCGGGCGTAGAGGTCGCGATCCAGGGTGCCGAAGTCGGGCGCGGGCGCCTCGGTCGATGCCGCGATGCGCGGGGCGTCTTCGGCACAGACGACGGAGAAGTGCATGCCCTCGAAGATCCGCATCGACCTCGATCCGCCGCCCAACTGGCCCGCCAGGCCGGCCATCGCGTCGAAGCGCCCGAGGGAGGCCTCGTGCAGCGCCGCTGGCAGCGCGGCCGCGACGCCGGGTGCATACAGCGGCGGCCGGACCAGCCCGAGCAACCCCTCGCGTGTCAGCGTGGCCTCTTCCGGCTGTCCGGTCAGCGGATGGGTGAACGACACCTTGCGCGGCAGGCTCTTGAGGAGCGCCTGCCATTCGGACCGAAGGCCGGGGAAACGCGCGGTGCAGGCCGCGTCTGCGGCACAGGCGGTGAACACGGCGTCCAGCGCGCGTTGCGAGTCCTGCGAGAAGCTGACCGGCAACACCATGTCCGGCGGCGCGACGCCGTCGATGATGCTGCGGCGCACGCGGTCGGGGAACTGCCGCTGGTATTCGAGCGCGGCGCGCGTGCCATAGGACGCGCCGACCAGGTTCCAGCGCTCGGCCCCCAAGGCCGCGCGCACGGCGTCCATGTCCTGCATGGCGATGGTCGTGGTGAAGAAGCGCAGATCGCCGTAAGGCAGCTGCTTCAGCGCGTCGCGGCATTGCTCCAGCAGCCGGACCTTGGCGCCGGGCTTCAGCAGTTCGTCGAGGCTGCGGGTGCTGTTGTCCGGGCAGGCCAGCGGCGCGGAGCGTCCCGTGCCTCGTTGGTCGACGAACACGAGATCGCGCCGGTAGTTCAACCGGGAGAGCCGTGGCATCACGGTGGCCGTCAGCGCGATGGCGCTCTGCCCGGGACCGCCGGCCAGCAGCAGCACCGGGTCCGGCAGCTTGTTGCGCGCCAGCGCGGGCACGACGACGTAGTGGACGTCGATGCGCACACCATCAGGCCGGGCCGGATCGAGCGGCCGCTTGAGACTGCCGCACAGGACCTCCGTGGGCACGCCGTCGACGCGACAGGGCTGCAGGACCTGGGCGGGCGCTTCGGCCCGCGCGCCGCCCCCGCTGAAGGCCGCCAAGGCGGCCGCCGTCATCAGGGCCAGGGCATGCAACGGCCGGGCTCGGGGGGCAGGACTTGCCCCGGGACGCATTGTCATCAACTCGCTCCTCCATGGTGCCCGGCGATTATGGCGAGCAGCAGGGGGCCTTCCGTCAGCTTTCCGATCTGCTTTCCCTGCGTCCGAACATCCCCCATCCCTCCATGCTCATGACCTGTTCGTCCTTCTGGTTGAAGACTTCCCAGCCCGATCGCACCAGGCCGATGGCCGGTCGGCTGCGGCTGGCCTTGGTCTCCATCACGGTCATGCGCACGCGCAGCGTGTCGCCGGGGCGCACCGGCTTGAGCCAGCGCAGGTTGTCGATGCCGGGCGAGCCCTGGCTGGTGGAGTCCAGCAGGTAGGCGTCGCACATCATGCGCATGACCAGCGCGCAGGTCTGCCAGCCGCTGATCGACAGCCCGCCCAGCACGGAGGCGTCGGCGGCGGCCTCGTCGAGGTGCAGCGGCTGCGGATCGTAGGCGGCCGCGAAGGCGAGCCCTTCCTCGCGGTCGACCAGGCGCGAGCCGAACTCGCGCACCTGGCCGACGGTGAAGTCCTCGAACGCATAGGTCTTGGCGGGGGATGCAGTGCTCATGGAGAGGGCCCTTGGACGGGATGTCGACCGGCCGACTGTACGAGTAGGATCGATGCCCCTGAAGGAGACCCCCCATGAAGCTCTACTACAGCCCCGGCGCCTGCTCGCTGTCGCCCCACATCGTCCTGCGCGAGGCCGGCCTGGCCTTCGAACCGGTCCTGGCCAGCACCAAGACCCACAAGCTGCAGGACGGTACCGACTACTACGGCATCAATCCGAAGGGCTACGTGCCGCTGCTGGAACTCGACGACGGCCAGCGCCTCAGCGAAGGCCCGGCGATCATCCAGTACATCGCCGACCAGGCGCCGGGCAAGCAGCTCGCGCCGGCCAACGGCACGATGGAACGCTACCGCCTGCAGGAGTGGCTCAACTTCATCACCACCGAGCTGCACAAGACCTTCAGCCCCCTGTTCAACCCGGCGATCTCCGACGACGCCAAGAGCGTCTTCCGGACCAAGCTGCACGAACGCTTCAAGTGGGTCGACGGTCAGCTCGCCGGCAAGCAGTTCCTGATGGGCGACCAGTTCTCGGTGGCCGACGCCTACCTGTTCACCGTGTCGAACTGGGGCCAGCACGTCGGCGTCGACCTGGCCGGCTACCCGGACCTGGTCGCCTACCGCGGCCGCATCGCGGCGCGCCCGGCAGTCCAGGAAGCGATGAAGGCCGAAGGCCTGCTGAAGCAGGCCTGATGAAGTAGCGCCGGCGCTGTTCTTGCTCCCTCTCCCGCTTGCGGGAGAGGGCAGGGGTGAGGGCCAGCGGCCGCGGCAGTCCCGAAGCCTTCCTGCGAGGTCTCCCGACCTCAGCCCTTCTTCTTGAGCAGCGACTCGCAGGCGCCCTTGTCGCCGGACTCCTGCTTCGCGCAGACGCCGTCCAGCTGGGTGCGCAGACGGCCGAGGGCGGCGTCGTGCTGCCCACCCGCGTTCCACGCCACCAGCTGGCTGCCGACCTTCTGCAGCGAGCGCGCGCTGCGTTCGTAGAACGCGCCCTTGTCCTTCTCGGCCTCGGCCAGCAGCTGCGCCGCGGCCTTCTCGATGCGGGCCGAATCCTGCGGCGCCAGCTCCACCAGCGCGCTCAGATAGTTCGATCCCCATTGCAGGCGGGTGGCCGGGCCTTCGCTCTTGTTGAAGGCCTCCTCGTACCAGCGCAGCGCTTCTTCCTTCTTGCCCTGCTTGCGGGCGTTGCTGCCCAGCGAGCTCATCAGGTAGTACGGGCTGTGGCTCTTGGCGATGCTGGCCTTCAGCAGCGCATCGCTGTCGCTCCACAGGCCGGCGCGTCCGAGCAGATAGGCCGCCGACGTGATCACCGCCTGACGCTCGTAGCCGTCGGTGACCTCCTTGTCGACCTTGGCGGCGTGTGCCTTGGCCTCGGCCAGCAACGGGGCGGGCAGCTTGGGCGCGAGTTCGTCCTTCTTCTGGTCCAGGCGCGCCAGTTCGACGCGCGCCAGCAGCGACTGCAGCCGGTCGGCGCGCGACAGCGTGGCGTCGGCCTCGAAGCGCTTCAGCGCCACATCGAACTTCGCGATCAGCGCCTGGCGGTCCGATCCGGCCGCGGGCGCGAGCGCGCGCACGATGTCGTCGCCGTTGTTGCTCAGCACGTCCATCTGCGCGCGGGCGCCGGCCGGGTCGGCCAGCACCTGCTCGACTCGGGCGCGCAGCGCGGCGTCCGCCTTCAGCGAGCCGCCGCCTTCCGTGGCGGCCAGCGCCTTCAGCCACAGACGGGTCGTGGTCTCGTCGTCGACGCCCTGGCTCGTGGCGGCCAGCTTGGCCAGCAGCGCCGGACGCTGCGCGGCGGGCACCAGCTGCTGCTCATCCGTTTCCCAGGAGTAGAAGCCCAGCAGCTTCCACTCGTTGGCGGAGATCTTCTTGCCGGCCTGCGCATCGGCCAGCACGGTCTTCACCGGACGTCCGCCGGCGAGACCCAGCTGCAGCACGCGCAGCACCTGCGGCGCGTCGACCTCGCCGGGCAGGCGGGTCAGCTCCTGGCCATCGTTGCTGAACAGGATCATGGTCGGGTAGCCGCGCACCTTGAAGCGCGCGCCCAGGCGCTGGGCGCCGGGGTTGTCGCCGTCGATGTGGACCGCGACGAAGGCACGCGACTGCTCGATGAAGTCGGCGCGATTGAACAGCGTCGCCTTGAGCTGGTTGCAGGGCGGGCACCACTTGGCGCCCCAGTACAGCAGCACCGGCTTCTTCTCGCCGCGGGCCTGGGTGAAGGCGCGCTCGATGTCCGCGTCGCCGGAAGCCTCCTGCCACGACACCGAAGCCGAAGCGCTGGCGGCGGTCGCCGCGGGCATCAGGGCCGGCAGCGCGCCTATCGTGGACAGCGCCGCGGCCAGGGCGGTCAGGCGGGCGGCCGAGCGGAGACGACGGGCCATCGAGGTGTGGAAAGTCATGGCGGTGATCGCGGCCTCGTGAGCCGGCCAATGTCGAGGAAAGGCGGCATTGTGGCGCCGCGCCGGCCAACCCGATATGCGGGACGCTTCTAACCTTTCTTGGCGCGCAGGATGGCGCCGCGCTCCAGGCTGGCCGGCGACCAGTGCTGGCGGACGTCGTAGTACTCCGGCATGGCCACGGCGTCGGACGGCAACTGGACCCACGGCTGCTTGGAGGCGGTGAAGACATGGATGTCCGGCGGCAGGCGGTCGGGCTCATCCAGCGTGCCGACGCGCACGAAGCGCACCGCGTCGCCGCCTCCGGCGTAGTTGCTCCAGACGGCGATCGCGCAGCTGGGGCAGCGCCAGATCTTCTGGCCCTTGCCGCTTTCGCTCGGGTTCATGAACGGGACCGGCTCGCCCGCCAGCAGTTCGACGCGATCGGCCTCGATCATCGCGTTGAGCGCGAAGGCCGCGCCGCTCGCGCGCTGGCACCAGCGGCAGTGGCAGCAATGGACGATCAGCGGTCGGCTGGTCATCCGGTAGCGGACCTGGCGGCAGTCGCAGCCACCCTCGAACGTCTCTGGCGCGTCGGTCATGGGAATCTCCTCCGTGATGCGAGGCGCGCAGGATAGCGGCCCGGAGACGGCCGATGCGCCGGGGCGGCGCCGCACGAACCGGGGACGACGGAGGTCACGCGTCTGCCGGACCTCAGACCTCGCCCAGCAGGTCCTGACCCTCGTCGAGCGATGGGGGCTCCGGCGTCGCCTTGGCCAGCGCCATCCAGGTCGCGAAGTCCGGTTTCATCGCGCGGCGCGGCGCGGGTCGGCCCAGTTCGAAGCGCACGCCGTCGCCGCCGTTCAGCTCATGCGCGAACAGCACGCCGAAGGCCGGCGGAATCTCCTCGACCTCGGCGAGGCCGGCGCGCAGCACGTACCAGCATTGCCCGCCCAGCGCGAGATAGGCCTGGGACTTCGCCGGGCGGCGGAGTTCCGACAACAGGTCCGACCGGCTGACCTTGATCTCGTGCACGGCGGGTTCGAGGTAGTCCTCGACGGTGGTGTTGCGCACCGAATAGACATCCGGCATCGCATTCACCCATCGCATCCGTTCCGGCTCGTCCTCGCGCGGCAGGCCCGCGCGCAGCGACAGCCCGCGCCAGACGACGCGCCCCGCGCGTTGCAGCTCGACCGCCATGCGGGCGACCAGGTCCTCGTGACGGTCGCGGGCCGTGCGGTTCTTCTGGAGCCCGTGGTGCAGCGCGTCGATGCCCGGCGAGGTCAGCCGCAAGGTCTCCCGGCCGTGCGGATCGACCCGGCGTTCAAGCCAGCCGAGCGCCAGCAGTTCCACCTCCAGCATGTCCTGGCAGGGCCAGCCGGCCGAGCGCCAGAGCTGGCGCAGGCGGCGGACCTGGATCACGGTCGGGCGGAGAGGCGTCGTCGACATCCCGCGATGTTGCCGCAGGCGCCGGACGAAGGGCGTCAGCAGCGAGGGACGAAAAAAAAGGCCACGCCTCGTGAGAGGACGTGGCCAACAGGGAGGAGGTTGCACCGGACCGCGGTCGTCGTGACCGCCGCGCCGGGACGCGCGTTCAGTGGTCCGGGGCCGGGATCCGTTCCCGGCCTGTCGACGCGCCGCGGCGCGTCAGGGGATCAGTTGGACGAGCGCTCGCGGCGGAGCGAACCGACCATCGCGTTGCTGTCGCCCATCACGAACACGGTGTAGACGTAGCCCGCCTGGATGCCCAGTTCGCTCAGGCTGTAGACCGGCGTCGTCGAGGACGGCGAGGTCACCGTCAGCAGCGCGGACGTCGACGCCGACGTCGTCTGCGGCGATGACGAGGTGCCGGCCACCACGTTCGAGGCGAGGGCGCTGTAGTCGACGTTCAGCGTCAGGCCGGTGGTGGCGCTCGCCACGCCGTTGACCAGGCGGATCTTGGCCGTCGTTGTCGGATTGGTCGGCAGTCGGTTGTCGTCGGTCAGGACTGCCAGCTTCGGATCGGCCGCCGTGCCCCACACCATCAGCGTGTAGTCGCTGCCCGCGGTCAGCGTCGGCTTCGTGAACGACATCAGGGCGCCGTTGACATAGACCGACAGGTCGGCGGCGCCAGCCGTCACCGTCGTGTAGTCGCCGATCGTGGGCGCCACCGAAGTCGGCATCAGCGGGGTCTGACCGATGGCGCCCGACACCAGCGCGCTGCTGCCCACCGCGGCCACCAGGCGGGCCCGGACGGTCGTGTTGGGGAAGTTGGCGGTCGCGCCCTGCTGCAGCAGCTGGATGCCGTTGACCAGCACGCCGCCGGTGCTGCCCGTGAGGATCAGCGTCGAGACGCCGGCCGACGGCAGTGTGATGCTGGGGATGTCCAGCCGCAGGTCGGTCTTGGAACTGGCGGCGGTCATGCGGACCCGGAAGGTGCCGCTGTTGAGCGTGATGTAGCCGCTGCCCGAGCCGGTCGCGATGGCGCTCGCCACGGTCGACGCGCCGTCCAGGGACTCATCGGCGCCGGTCACGTACACGTCCATGGCGCCGGCGTCCGGCGCCAGGTTCAGCACCAGCAGCTTGGACTTGCCGGTGGCAGGCACTTCCTGGTCCTCCTGGAGCAGGGTCGTGCGCACCGACCCGGCCGAGCCGTACGCGATCATCGTGTAGTGGCTGCCGGAGGCCAGCGACGGCGTCGACGACGACAGCGTGCTGCCCACGTTGTTGCTCTGCACCTCGGTGCCGGTCGCGTCCGTCTTCACGTCCGCATAGCTGCCCACGCCGGCGTAGGTCACGCCGGAGTTCACTGTCGTGCTGTCCACGGCCATGTCCAGCGCGGCGTAGCCGATGCTGGCGTTGAGGAGGCGCATCTGCGCCGAGCTGCTGTCACCGCCGCCGCCGCAGGCGGCCAGCAGGGCGGCGGTGGCCACGCTCAGGCCCCAGGCCCAGGTCTTGAATCGCATCGTCCGACACTCCGATTGAGAATGCGGCGATTGAACGCGGGTCGTGTTGCTGGGGCTTGTGGCCGCTTGCCAGCTTTGTGAATTTCGATATCAGCGTCGACACAGAGTTGCGGGCGCCCAGCCGAGGCCGAGGGCGCCGCCCTGGTACCACCTCTCTAAACTAAACGCTGAACGCGCGCGAGGTCCGGCGCTAGCATCCGCGCGATGAACGCCTACCCGCAGCTGCTGTCGCCCCTGGACCTGGGCTTCACGACCCTCAAGAACCGCGTGCTGATGGGCAGCATGCACACCGGGCTCGAGGACTCGCGCAAGCACATCGACCGCCTGGCTGAATACTTCGCCGAGCGCGCCCGCGGCCAGGTCGGTCTGATCGTCACCGGCGGCTACGCGCCCAACATCGCCGGCTGGACCAAGCCCTTCGCGGGCACGCTGATGACTGGCGGCGCCGCGCGGCGGCACCAGGCCATCACGCGCGCCGTGCACGGCGAGGGCGGCAAGATCGCGCTGCAGATCCTGCACACCGGCCGCTACGGCTACCACCCGTTCAATGTGGCGCCGTCGGCGCTGAAGTCCCCGATCTCGCCGTTCACGCCGCATGCGCTGAGCGAGCGCGGCATCGAGCGCCAGATCCGGGCCTTCGTCCGCTGCGCCGTGCTGGCGCGCGAGGCCGGCTATGACGGCGTCGAGGTGATGGGCTCCGAGGGCTACTTCATCAACCAGTTCCTGATCGCTGCGACGAACCAGCGCACCGACGCCTGGGGCGGCGACTTCGAACGCCGCATGCGCCTGCCGGTCGAGATCCTCACCCGCATGCGCGAGGCCGTCGGTCCCGACTTCATCATCATCTACCGCCTGTCGATGCTGGACCTGGTGCCCGACGGCGGGAACTGGGACGAGGTGCTGCAGCTGGCGCGCGCCGTCGCGAAGGCCGGCGCCACGATCATCAACACCGGCATCGGCTGGCACGAGGCCCGCATTCCGACCATCGCCACCAGCGTGCCGCGCGCGGGCTTCGCCTGGGTGACGAAGAAGCTGCGCGACCAGTTGCACGCCGAAGGCATCCGCACGCCGCTGATCACCAGCAACCGGATCAACACGCCCGAGGTCGCCGAGTCGGTGCTGGCCGACGGCTCGGCGGACATGGTGTCGATGGCGCGTCCGCTGCTGGCCGATCCCGCCTTCGTGCGCAAGGCCGCGGAGGGGCGTGCCGACGAGATCAACACCTGCATCGCTTGCAACCAGGCCTGCCTGGACCACGTCTTCAAGCAGGAGGTGGCCTCCTGCCTCGTGAATCCGCGCGCGGGTCACGAGACCTTGCTGCGCATCGTTCCCGTCGCTGCGGGCCAGCCGCGCAAGCGCGTCGCCGTCGTCGGCGCGGGACCGGCCGGCCTAGCCGCCGCGACGACGCTCGCGGAGCGCGGTCACCACGTCACGCTGATCGACGCCGCGCAAGAGATCGGCGGCCAGTTCAACCTCGCCAAGCGGATCCCCGGCAAGGAGGAGTTCCACGAGACGCTGCGCTACTTCAAGCGACGGCTGGAACTGCTCGGTGTCACGCCCCAGTTGGGGCGCCGCGTGACGGCCGAGGACCTGATGGACTACGACGAGGTGCTGCTCGCCACCGGCGTGACACCGCGCGACCCGCGCATCCCCGGACAGGACGACGGCGTCGCCCGGGGCCAGGTCTTGACCTACCTCGAAGTCCTGCGCGGCGAGAAGCCGGTCGGACGCCGCGTCGCCGTCGTGGGCGCGGGCGGCATCGGCTTCGATGTGGCGGAATTCCTGCTGGAGCAGGGCCACTCGCTGGCGCTGGATGCGCCAGCGTGGCGCAAGCACTGGGGCGTCGGCGATCCCGAACAGACGCGCGGTGGTCTCGCGCGTCCGCAACCGGAGCCTGCCGAGCGCGAAGTCACGCTGCTGCAGCGACGCGCCGGCAAGCTCGGCGCGGGTCTGGGCAAGACCACGGGATGGATCCATCGCGCCGCGTTGAAGACGCACGGTGTACGGATGGTCGGCGGTGTCCAGTACGAGCGCATCGACGAGCACGGTCTGTGGATCAGTCAGGGCGAAGATCGCACCGATCCCGAGCGCATCGACTGCGACACCATCGTGCTGTGCGCGGGTCAGGAACCGCTGCGCGAACTCGAAGCGCCGTTGCGCGCGGCGGGCCGGTCGGTGCAGCTGATCGGCGGTTCGGCCGAGGCGAAAGAATTGGATGCAAAGCGTGCAATCCTGCAGGGAACGCGAGTGGCGGCCTCGCTGTAACCCCTAGCTACATTTTCCGACCGGCGTCGATACTCCGCCGGTCGTGCATGAGGGAACGTCCACCACCCGTGGACGACGCCGACATGGGGCCAGCTGTTGCCCCTCCATTCATAAAAAGATCCTTGGGTGAGCCATGCGTCTTCGCCTGAACCGTCGTTGGGGATGCCTTGTCGTGTCCGCGCTGCTGCCTGCGTGCCTGAGCACGTCGGCGTGGGCGGGCGCGTCCGCGTCCGTCCCCGCGGCGGTGCCGTCCGCGGCGCGGGCCATGGTGGCGCAACTGCCGGCGTGGATCGACTCCGGCTCCACCGTGTTCTGGCTGGGCGCCGGCTGCGTGATCGGCGGCCTGACGCTGGGCGTGATGGTCAGCCTGTTCGTGCAGCAGCGCGGCCGTCTGCACCGGCGTCGCGAGGAACTCAAGCGCGTCCGCCATGAACGCGCCCGCCTCAGCGCCCTGCTGAACGCGATCCCCGATCCGATGTATTTCAAGGACGCCAACGGCGCCTATGAGGGCTGCAATCCGGCCTTCGAGCGCGCCGTCGGCCTCACCGAGCAGGAACTGATCGGCCGCCGCGACGCCGACCTGCCGAATCCTCCGGGCTGGGTCGACACGCAGTCCGACGGCCGTCTCCTGACCTGGCGCGACGACACCTCCAACGCCGGCAGCGGGGCGCGTTGCCTGGACGTCTCCAGCGCCCGCGTGTTCGACGACGACCAGTACCTCGGCCAGGTCGCCATCGCACGCGACGTGACCCAGCTGCAGCAGGCCACCGACGCCGCACGCCGCGCCGCCACCGTGTACGAGCACTGCGGCGAAGGCATCATGGTCATCGACCACGAGTTGCGCATCGTCGATGTCAATCCGGCGCTGGTCGCCATGGTCGGCCACGACCGGCAGACGCTGCTGGGCAAGCGTCCGCTGCTGCTGCGCGACGCCGAGCAGGATCCTGAGAAGCTGCGCGCGTTGTGGGCCGACATCGAGACCCGCGGCAAGTGGAGTGGCGAGGTCACCGAGCGCCACAAGAACGGCGACTCGATCCCGATGTGGGCGACCTTCGTGAAGGTGCCGGCGCCCTCGGGCGATCCGGAGCAGGTGCAGTACCTCAGCGTGCTGACCGACATCTCCCGCATCAAGCAGACCGAGGCCGAACTGCTGCACCAGTCGCTGCACGACAGCCTGACCGGCCTGCCCAATGCGGCGCTGCTGCGCGACCGCATCGCGCGCCAGGTCGGCAACGCCCAGCGCGAGCACACCTGCGTGGCCGTGCTGTACATCGACCTGGACGGTTTCCGCGACGTCAACGACATCGCCGGCCATGCCGCGGGCGACCAGGTGCTGCTGACGGCGGCGGCGCGTTTCGCCAACGTCACCCGCCTGAGCGATTCGGTGGCGCGGGTCGGCGCCGATGAATTTGTCGTCGTGCTGTCGGGTCTGGTCGACGAAGAGACCGCGATGCGGCTCGGCGACCGGCTGATCCAGGCGATGGACGAGCCCATCCTCATCGACCACCACCGCTTCAATGTCGGCGCCAGCATCGGTCTGGCGCTGTTCCCGGCCGACGGCACGCACGTCGACGAACTGCTGCGCAACGCCGAGGTCGCCATGGTGCGCGCCAAGCTGCATGCACGCGGTTCGGTCCAGGCCTACCGGCCGGAGCTGACGCAGGCGGTGCAGCAGCGCTTCGAGCTGACGCACGCGTTGCGCCAGGCCAACGAGGCCGCGCAGTTCCGACTCGAATATCAACCGCAGGTGCGCCTGAGCGACGGCGCACTGATCGGCGCGGAGGCGCTGCTGCGCTGGCGCCATCCCACGCGTGGCCCCATCTCGCCGGCAGACTTCATTCCGCTGGCTGAAGAGACCGGCCTGATCATCCCGATCGGCCGTTGGGTGCTGGAGCAGGCCTGCGCGCAGGTGGCGCGCTGGCAGGGCCAGGAAGGCAAGCCGCAGCAGATCGCGGTCAACGTCTCGGCGCGGCAGCTGCGCCAGCCGGATTTCATCGAGACGCTGGACTTCGTCCTCGGCGAGACCGGCTGCCCGCCCAGCGCGCTGGAGCTGGAGGTCACCGAGAGCCTGCTGCTCGAGGACGCGGAGCAGGCCATCAGCCTGCTGACGCGGATCTCCAAGCGCGGCGTGCGCATCGCGATCGACGATTTCGGCACCGGCTATTCATCGCTGGCCTACCTGAAGCGGATGCCGGTCAGCACGCTGAAGATCGACCGCAGCTTCGTCAACGAGCTCAGCAGCGATGCCAACGTCGCCGCGATCGCCCGCACGGTCATCGTGCTGGCGCGCAGCCTCAACCTCGATGTGCTGGCCGAGGGCGTCGAGACGATCGAGCAGGCCGAGTGGCTGCGTCGCGAGGGCTGCGACTGGGCGCAGGGCTGGTACTACGGCCGGCCGATGCCGCCGGAGGACTTCGTCGTCACGCCGCCGCCCGAGCCGCTGCGCCGCGCGCCCAAGCGTCTGCAGCTGGCCTGATCGGCCGGTCGACGGGCCACGGCCCGATCACACATCGCCATCACTGTTCATCCGCCGCCGCGGCGTTGCCGGCGTCGAAGCCGTGGGCGCCGAGGGAGCGGCGGGCGCTTCCGCCCACACGCGCCATTCCTTGGCGCTGACCTCGCGCACCTCCAGGCCGCGACGCAGGATGAAGCTGGAGTCGTGCCAGCTTTCCACCGGGCCGGCGAGCGATCGTCGCGGGGGCGGCTCGGCGCCGAAGTCGGAATCGCCGAAGCTGCTGCCGCTGTCGGAATAGCGGCTGTCGCCATGGCTGAACCGGCTGTCGCCGTAGTGGCTGGGCAGCTCGCTGTCGGGTCCGCCGCCCGCGAATGGCCTGGACGCGGCGCGCGGGAGCTGGGACGGGGACTGGGAGGACCGGTACTTCATCTCGGAAACCTCAGGATCACGGGAGAGGCACTCCATGGTGATCCTGTCGCAGCCCGTACGTCAGCCCGCAGATGGAGGGGCTGGCGGGGGGGGACATCTCCCCCTTGAATTCGCTTGCAATCCTCGGCGGTGTGTGGAAATCACAAGGACAGCGCCATCCCGGTCGCTGTCCCCTTCGCCGTCTCCATCGCGTTCCGATGACCGTCTCGAGGGTCGCCTTGCTCAGAGCGGCAACGCGGTCGTGTTCTTCACTTCTTCCATCACCGCGTAGGTCCGGGTCTCACGGACGCCGGGGAGCGTCCAGATCACTGCGCCGATGAACTCGCGGTAGGCGGCCATGTCCGACACCCGGGTCTTGAGCAGGTAGTCGAAGCCGCCCGCGACCAGATGGCACTCCAGGATCTCCGGCCGGGCCTGCACCGCGGCGCGGAAGTTGTCCATGACGTCGTGCACCGTGCGGTCGAGCAGGATCTCGATGAACACCAGCATCTGCGCGCCCAGCTTGGCCGGGTTGAGCCTGGCCTCGTAGCCGAGGATGAAGCCGTCGCGGGTCAGGCGGCGCACGCGCTCCAGCACCGCCGTCGCGGACATCTGCACCTCCTCGGCCAGCTTCAGGTTGCTGATGCGCCCATCCTGCTGCAGCAGCCCCAGGATGCGGCGATCGATCTTGTCCAGGTCCTCGAGGCTGCTCATGCTGGATTCCCTCCGGCGAACGTCAGAAACATTGGAGAGTAATTCGGTGCGTTAGTTTCTAAACTCCCGCTATTCGCTAGGGGAGCGCCCCTCGCACGAACATCCGAGGATTCTATGACCGCCTTTTCCCTCCCGCCGGAGACCTCCCGCCTGCCAGACCCGTACCGCGAGGAACTGCCCCTGGTGCGCGCGCTGGCCGCCGAGATGCAGGCGCTGAACTGGCAAACGGTGGTAGATCAGGCGAGGCCCTGGGTGCAGCAGGTGCGCGGCAATCCGGCGCCGTTCTGGGCGATGGAATCGCTGCTGCGCGAGTACCCGATCACCAGCGCCGAAGGCCTGGCACTGATGCGCCTGGCGGAAGCCCTGCTGCGCGTGCCCGACGCCGAGACCGCGATCGCGCTGACCGCCGACCAGCTCGGCCGCGCGGACTTCGACGGCGCCTCGGACGGTCCGCACAAGATGCTGGCCGGCCTGGCGGCGAGCGCGATCTCGCTGTCCAAGAAGTTCCTGCCGGATGCCGAGGCCGATTCGGGCCTGATGAAGCGGCTGGGCGCGCAGACGGTGGTCGCTGCGACGGTGCGCGCCATCCAGCTGCTGGGTCGCCAGTTCGTGCTGGGCCGCAACATCCAGGAAGCGATGAAGGAAGCAGACGCCGCGCGCAAGGTGCAGGCTCAACTCCGTTTCTCCTACGACATGCTGGGCGAGGGCGCCCGCACTGAACGTGACGCCGAGCGCTACCAGGCCTCCTACCTGAACGCGATTGCCGCCATCGCGGCCGGCCGCAAGGCCGAATCGCCGGAAGGCAGCGACGGCATCTCGATCAAGCTGTCGGCGCTGTTCTCCCGCTACGAGGTCCTGCAACGCGAGCGCGTCTACGCCGAACTGCTGCCGCGCGTGTGGCAGCTCGTCGAGAAGGCCGCTCAGGCCAACATCAACCTGACCATCGACGCCGAGGAAGTCGACCGGCTCGAGCTCTCGCTGGAGCTGCTCGACACGCTGGCGGCGCGCATCGCGACGCATTTCCCGCAATGGCGCGGCTTCGGCCTCGCGGTGCAGGCGTACCAGACGCGTGCCCGCGACGTCGTGGAAGCGGTCGCCGCGATCGCCCGCAAACATGGGCTGAAGTTCATGGTGCGCCTCGTGAAGGGCGCCTACTGGGACGGCGAGATCAAGCGCGCGCAGGAGCAGGGTCTGCCGTTCTACCCGGTCTACACGCACAAGCCCCACACCGACGTCTCCTACCTGGCCTGCGCCCAGGCGCTGCTCCGGCACCACGACGTCATCTACCCGCAGTTCGCCACCCACAACGCCGGCACGGTCGCCGCCATCCTGCAGATGGCGCGCTCGTTGGGCGCCAAGTTCGAGATGCAGCGCCTGCATGGCATGGGCGAGGGCGTCTATCGCGAAGTGCTGAAGGACGGCTCGATTCCTTGCCGCGTCTACGCGCCGGTCGGCGAGCATCGCGACCTGCTCGCCTATCTGGTCCGTCGCCTGCTGGAGAACGGCGCCAACTCGTCGTTCGTGCACCAGCTGGCCGACCCGACCGTCGCGCCGGAAGAGCTGCTGTCCTCGCCGATGACGGAGATCCGCGACGAGGCCTCGCTGCCGTTGCCCATCGACTTGTACCGCGACACGGCGGGCCGCGGCCGCGACAACTCGTCGGGCCTGGACCTCGCCGTGCCGGAGCAGCGCCAGGTCTTGCTGGACGCCTTGGCAGCCGGCACGGTGCCGGCCATGGTCGAGGCGACGGCGGAAGAGGTCGACGCGGTCATGACGCGCCTGCAAGGCGGCTTCGCCGGCTGGAACGCGACGCCGGTCGCCGAGCGCGCCGCCGTGCTGCGCCGCGCCGCCGACGCGCTGCAGGCGCAACTGCCGCAGTACTGCGCGCTGCTGGTCAAGGAGGCCTACAAGAGCCTGGGCGACGCGATCAGCGAGGTGCGCGAGGCCATCGACTTCCTGCGCTACTACGCCGATGAAGCCGAGCGCCTGGCTGCCGACGGTGTCGCGTTGAACGGGCGCGGCGTGTTCGTCTGCATCTCGCCGTGGAACTTCCCGCTGGCGATCTTCGCCGGTCAGGTGGTCGCGGCACTGGCCGCCGGCAACGCCGTCGCTGCCAAGCCCGCCGAGCAGACCCCGGTCGTCGCGCGCGAGTGCGTGGCGCTGCTGCATGCGGCCGGTGTTCCGGTCGATGCGGTGCAACTGGTGCACGGCCGCGGCGAAACGGTCGGCGCGCGCCTTGTCGCCGCGCCGCAGACGGCGGGCGTGTGCTTCACCGGCTCGACGCAGGTCGCCCAGATCATCAATCGCCAGTTGGCAGCCAAGCCCGGCGCCGCCGCGCTGCCGCTGATCGCCGAGACCGGCGGCCTGAACGCGATGATCGTGGACTCGACGGCGCTACCGGAGCAGGTCATCGATGCCGTCGTGCAATCGGCCTTCCGCAGCGCCGGTCAGCGCTGCTCGGCGCTGCGCCTGCTGGCGGTGCACGAGGCGGTCGCCGACGGCGTCATCGAAATGCTGCGCGGCGCGGTGAAGGAACTGCGCGTCGGCGATACGGCGGACCTCGCGACCGACGTCGGCCCGCTGATCGACGACGAGGCCTTCGAGGGCGTGTCCAAGGACGTCCAGCGGCTCAAGCGCGAGGCCACGTTGATCGCCGAGGCGGTGCCGGCCGACGGTTGCGCGCGCCTGCTGGCGCCGGTGGCGGTCGAGCTGCCGACGATCGCTTCGCTGAAGAAGGAGATCTTCGGTCCGGTGCTGCATGTGGTGCGCTGGAGCGGCGACGTCGACGGCGTCGTGCGCGAGATCAATGCGCTGGGCTACGGCCTGACGCTGGGCATCCAGACCCGCATCGACAGCCGCGCGTTGCGGCTCGCGTCGGAAGCGCGCATCGGCAACGTCTACGTGAACCGCAACATCATCGGCGCGGTCGTCGGCGTGCAGCCGTTCGGCGGCGAAGGCATGTCCGGCACCGGCCCGAAGGCCGGCGGCCCGCACTACCTGCTGCGCTTCGTCGCGCAGCCGAAGGTGGAGGCCGCCGCCGAGGCGCCGGCGCTGTCGACGACCGGCGCGGGGGCCGACCTGTCGCCGCTGTTCACTGCGCATGAAGGCTGGGCCGAGCGGCCCGTTGATGAACGCGCGACGGCGCTGGAGCGCTCCGCCGCCGGCCAGGGTCCCGTGGTCGCCGGGGCGTGGCGCACGTTGGCCGCCGGTGCGCGTCGCACCCTGATCGACGTGTAGCTGCCGGGCCCGACCGGCGAAAGCA
>NZ_DASVNZ010000120.1:0-1914 GCF_036486225.1 Roseateles sp.
GCGGGGCCGGCTCGGCCGCCGCGGTCGTCGCCGCGGTCGTCGCCGCGGTCGTCGCTGCGGGCGAAGAAGGCGAAGAAGACGCAGAGGCCGTCGCGGGCGCGTTGCCGGCCACCGCCGGCTGCCGTTGCTGCTGCAGCGTGGCGAGCTGGGCCTTCACCTCCGCCAGTTCGGCGGCCAGACGGTCGAGCTTGCGGGCGAGTTCAGCCTCGGTGGCCGTCTGCGCGTGCGCGGCGCCGGCGAGCAGCAGGCCGCCGGCCAGCAGGGCCTGGGCGAGAACGGAAGGCGCCAGTCGCGGCGCGCGGAGTTCGGTGTTGCGCATGATGTCGTTGTTCATTCGTGGAAAGCGGGAAGTCCGGAAGGGGCAGGGCGCCGGCGTCGGCGGGCACCGCCCGGCTCAACGGCGGTAGCCGTCGTTGAGCGTCTGCAGGAAGGTGATGACGTCGTCGATCTCGGCGTCGGTCAGCGCCGGCGCGTCGCCGGGGCCGCGGTTGTAGGGCACCTCGGTCGTGTTCACGTTGGCGTGGTACTGCCGGGGCAGGTCGTCGAACTTGTTGACGCTGCCGTCGGCGTTCTTCGAGTACCACTTCTCCGGATTCGTGTCGCGCTGGACGTAGAAGGTCACCGCGTCCTTGAGCGTGCCGAAACGGCCGTTGTGGAAGAACGCCTGCCGTCGCGCGACGTTGCGCAGCGACGGCACCTTGAAGGCGCCGCAGAGATCCGCACGGCCGGGCAGGTCCGCGCGTTCGCACAGGCCGAGGTCGAAGTAGGTCGCGTCGGCGTTGGCCGTGATCGCCGCGTTGCGCGGCACGCCGAGGTTGTCGTAGGTGAAGTCCGTGAACAGCGGGAAGCTGCCGTCCGCGCCCTTGGCCGACGGGTGGCAGCCTATGCAGTTGCCCTTGACCGGGTTGTTGAACAGCGCGAGGCCGCGCTTCTCGGCATCGGTCAGCGCGACGTTGCCGCGCAGGAATTCGTCGTACTTGCTGCTGAAGGCGCGGAAGTCCGCGTCCTCCTGCTGGTACTGCGACAGCGCCAACTGCATGCGGGCCATCGCGTCGTCCGGCCGGCTCAGGATGTCCGCGCCGAAGACGGTCTTGAACTCGCTCGCGTAACTCGCATTGGCGAGCTTGGCGACAACGGCGGCCACGTCCGGGTTGGCCATCTCGACCGGATTCAGGAAGGGCTCGCGCGACTGGTCGGCCAGGCTCGCGGCGCGGCCGTCCCAGAAGAAGCCGCCGGTGGGCGTGCCGTCCGATGCGAAGACGAAGGCGCGGTTGAACGTCAGGTAGTTGATCGACGGGGCCTGGCGCCGGCCCTGCCGGTCCATCAGCGCGCCGCCGAGCTGGACCGCCAGCGCATTGGCGGGCGAGTGGGCGTTGTCCGGGCTGTGGCAGGTCGCGCAGGACTGGCGGCCCGACGCGGACAGCGAGACGTCCTTGAAGATCTTTTCGCCCAGCGCCGCCTGGGCGCTGAGCGTGGCCGCCGGCGGGACGGCGGCATCGCCGCGGGCCTCACCGCCGCCGCCGCAGGCGCTCAGCAGCAAAGCGGTCATCGCAGCGAGCCAGGCACCCGAAAAACCGGCGCTCCTGCCACGACCCCCACCGGCCCCCAAGGGCTGCTCCATCTCCGTTCCATCCTGGAACCGGACGGCATTCGACGCCATCAACATGCTTCTCCTGTTCTTGTTCTGCACTAATGCGAACTATTCGCAATTGTGTTTTTACGAACTCAGATACAGGAAATTTCTGTCTGTCGTGTTGTTTGTCTGCGGTTCTTCAGGTGGGCTTCAGGAAGCGAGACGGGGCGATCCCAGGCTCATTCGGCGGTCTCGGACCACCACTTCCGCGCCATCACGGCCAGCGGGACGGCCATCAGCGCCGCACAGGCCCAGGCGTAGCCGCTGCCGCCCGGCAGGAT
>NZ_DASVNZ010000121.1:0-3715 GCF_036486225.1 Roseateles sp.
GGCGCCGCGCCAGGCCGACAGCGCGGCCTCGCGGACCTCGGCCGTGTCGCCGGCGCGCAGTCGCTGCGGCGGCAGACGGCGCAACTGGGGCGACATCGACAAGCTGTCCAGCAGCGTCTCCGAGCGCGCGCAGATCACCAGGCGCCTCGCGGCCGGCACGGCAGCGGTCTGGATCCAGTCCCGGCGCAGCGCGAGCACCGCCTCGGCCTTGGCCGCCAGCGCCTGACGCGAAGCCGGCGGCAGCAAGGCCAAAGCCTCCAGCAGCTGCTGCTGGTCGGCACTCGTCAGGAAGCGCAACGCGGTCCAGCGCTCGACGAGTTGGCGCAGTTGCTTCAGCGGCGCGGCCGGCAGGCTGGCGCCCGTCGACGCCGCGCCGTCCAGCCACAGCGGCGTCAGCAGCGCGGCGGGCAGTTGCTCGTCCAGCTCGCGCTTGCGGCGCGACAGCAGCACGGGTTCCAGCGCGTCGCGCCTGACCTTCTTCCCGGCATCCTCCGGCAGCACGCGCAGGTCGGAGAGCGGGCCGCGACGCATGTCGTCGAGCCAGTCGACCCACTCGCCCAGGCGCGCATCGGCGAGCGGCTCCTCGTGCGCGATCAGCAGCAGCTGGGCGACCGGCAGCGCACGCAGCGCGGCCAGGCGATCCGCGTCCATCAATTCGATGCCGTCGACGATCAGCAGCGCGGGCTGCGGCTTCGCGGGCGGCGCGGCGGCCACGGTCACCGACTTCGCGTCGTCGCCGAGCCAGCGCTTCAGATCGCGTTGCCAGGACGCATGCGCGGCTTCCGGCGCGATGACGACGGCCGGCTTCACGCCGAAGAGCGTCGCCCACAGCTGGATCGCCGCGATCGCGGCGCCGCGTTGACCCAGCCCGAGATCATCGGAGATCAGCGCACGGCCGGCGCAGACGGCGAACAACGCGGCCTCCCAGGCGTGGGTCGGCAGCTCGTCACGCAGCAGCGCGCGCATCGCGGCGCCGTCGGCCATCAGCGTCTCGAGGCGCTGCACGCGCGCCTGCGCATCGCGACCGCAGGCCAGTTGCGGCCACACCGGCGCATCGACGCGCAGGGTGACGCCGAGCGCGCGGGCGTCGCTCAGCACCTGCTGCAGCCAGGCATGGCCACCTTCGGCGCGGCGGCGCTGTTGATCGTCCAGGCCCGATTGATCGCGCAGTCGCTGCGGCACGTCGCGGCCGCAGACCCATTGCAGTTCGCGCTCGTCGCCGGGCACCAGCCAGACTTCGGCCTCTCGCGCGGGCCAGCCGGCATCGAGTGCAGCGTGCTGAGCGTCGTCGAACAGCGACAGCAATTGATCGCCGTGCTCGCACGAGCCTTGATCGCGATAGTCCGCGCAGTCGCAGCGCCAGGTCTTGCGGCCCAACAGGCGCAGGCGGAAGGTGCCGCCGGTCTCGCCGTCGCGCAGTTCGTAGTCGCCGAACACGCCGTCCTCCTCGCGCGCGCCGAGCGTGAAGCGCGGCGGTTCGGCCGGCACCTCCTCGATCACCGGCTCAGGCTTGGGCTTGCGGCGGCTCCTGCGGGCAGGCGCCTCCTCGACATCAGCGGTCTCCACCTCGAACGCCGCCTCGGCGGTCGCTTCGGGGACCACTTCAGCCGCGATATCGACGGGCACTTCGGTCGCAAGCTCAGCGACTTCCGCAACCGGCGCGCGCTTGCGCGCCGGGCGCTTCTTCGGCGCCGGTTCGATCGTTTCAGCAGGTTCAGCAGGTTCGGCAGGTTCAGCCGTCGCCTCGACCGGCGTGGCCACCTCCGGCACCACCTCGGCGGGCGCCTTCGCGCGTGCGGCCCGCTTGCGCGCTGGCTTGGGAGCTTCGCTCGCCGGAACAGGCGTGGCTTCGACCGTTGCGTCGGTCGCAGGCTCGATCACCGCGTCCACGGCGGCATCGGCCGCGGCCGGCACGGCCGCTTCATCGACCGCGGGTGTCTTGCGCGTCGCCGGGCGGCGTCGTTGGGAAGTCGTCGTCATGGGAGTCCTCGTGCCGCAGCCGCACTTCACGCCAGCCGCGGACACCGTTGAAGATGGCGAGCGCATGCGCCCGCCGCAGATCGTCCAGGGTCAGCCGCGCCTCGCGCAGCCGGCCCTGTTCCAGCAGTTCCTCGCGCAGCGTGCCGGGCAGCAGGCCGGCCTCGGCGCGCGGCGTCAGCCACGGCCCGTCCGGCGCCCGTTGCAGCGCGAGGTTGGTCAGGCAGCCCTCGGTGAGCTCGCCGTCCCGGTTGAACAGCAGCACGTCGAAGCAGTCCGCCGGCTTGGCGTCCAGGAAGGCCTGGTACACCTCGCGGCGCGTCGTCTTGTGCTGGATGAATTCCGCCGCCGGACCGCGCGTGTCGATCGCGCTCCGCGCCAGCGCCACCAGCAACGGGCCGACCGGATCGGTCGATGTCGTCGATGGGGTCGCCGACGTCCCGGTCGCCGCGCGCGTCGGCGGCGTCGTGGTGGTGGTGGTGGTGATCGGCAATGCCTGCACCGTGTCATTGAAGCTGCCGTCACGGGACAGCGTCAACCGCACGCGCCACGCGCCGCGCGGATGGCGTCGCGCGATGTCGACGAGGCGGGCCTTCGCCGCGTCCACCGACCATCCCAGCCCGAAATGCCGCGCCGTGCGCTGCATCCGCGCCAGATGCCGGCCGGCGCGCGCGAACTCGCCGTCCTCGAGCCGCATCGTTTCCAGCGCCTCGATGGGCGCCTGGGCGCGCGTCAGGAAGCGCGCCTTCGCGCGCCACTCGTCGATCTCGTCGCCCGGCCGCGAGTCCAGCGTGATGCCGCTGCCCACGCCGCAGCGCAGCGCCCGTCCCGTCTGCTCGACGGTACGGATCGGCACGTTGAAGGTCACCGCCCCGCCCGGCTGCAGCAGGCCGAGCGCGCCGCAGTACCAGCCGCGCGGGCCGGGCTCGAGTTCGTCGATGACCTCCATCGCGCGCTTCTTCGGAGCGCCGGTGATGGACCCGCAAGGGAACAGTGCGGTCATGACCTCGTCCAGCGCGAGCCCGCCCCGCGTGACCGCGCCGATGGTCGACGTCATCTGCCAGACCGTCGGCAGCGCGTGCAGCTCGAACAGCCGCGGCACGCGCACCGAGCCGGGCACCGCGACGCGCGAGAGATCGTTGCGCAGCAGGTCGACGATCATCAGGTTCTCGGCGCGCTCCTTGGCGCTGGTGCGCAGGTAGGTCTGCGCGGCCTCGTCGCCGACGCGGTCGCGGCCGCGTGGCGCCGTGCCCTTCATCGGCTGCGCCGACAGCAGCCAGGTGTGGCTGGCCTGCGGCGTCTCCGGCAGCGGCCGCCAGTCGAAGAAGAGCTCCGGCGACACGCTGGCCACTGCGCCACGATCGCCGTCGCTGTGGTCGTGGGCGCCGGTCCCGGTCCGCAGGAACATCGAGAACCCGCCGGGCTGCGACGCATGCAGCGCGAAGAAGTGGGCGACCTCGTCGAAGCCGTCGAGCGCCTCGGCGCTCAGCCGCGTCGTGAGGTTGACCTGATAGCAGTCGCCGTCCTGGATGTAGTCGCGGATGCGCTCGACCTGTGCCCGCTCATCGGCGTCGGCCTGCGTGTCGCGCCACGCCGTCATCGGATGCGCGCGGTTCGCGCCGTCCGCGGCGAGGTCGTCCGGCCACGGCGACGGCGCCTCGTGCCAGACGTGGAATTCCGCCAGCGGCTCGCCCCCCGCCGGCCGCGTGCGCAGCACCGCGTCGAGCGCTCCCGCCGC
>NZ_DASVNZ010000125.1:0-10596 GCF_036486225.1 Roseateles sp.
GATCAGCGCGAACGACGAAACGGCTAGGCGGCGCAAGGACATGGTCTTCAGATAATCCCACGCATGGAAGCTTGGCTGCAACAGATGATTCACCTGATGCTGGAGACCCTATCTCTCCCGCAGGTGGGCTTGGGCGCGGTGTTCGTCATCGCGCTGATTTCGGCGACGCTGCTGCCGATGGGCTCGGAGCCCGTCGTGCTGCTGCTGGTGCATGCGAAGCCGGAGCTGTTCTGGCCCGCGATCCTCGTGGCCACGGCCGGCAACACGATCGGCGGCGCGATCACCTGGTGGATGGGCTACGGCGCCGAACGCGCCTACGAGGCCGCCGTCCACCACACGCCGCGCGACCAGCGCGTGCTCGGCTGGCTGCGGCGCTTCGGCGCGAAGACCTGCCTGTTGAGCTGGCTGCCCATCGTCGGCGATCCGCTATGCGCCCTGGCGGGCTGGCTGCGGCTGCCGTTCTGGCCGTGCGTGGCCTACATGGCGGTGGGCAAGTTCCTGCGCTATCTGCTGATGACGGCCATCGGCATCGCGATCTTCGAGTAACCCGCAGTCGACGTGGATCCGATTTGGGATGCACGGCTAGGCGCGAGCCGGAGCCATAGCGGCGCTATGGCGAGGACTTGCAACGACGCGGGGCGCCCAAAGCGGATTCACGTCGGCTGTGGGTTGCACAATCCGGGGACTCGAGAGGAGACCCCCGCCATGAGCACCCCCAGCACCCCGGCGTACGACGCCCTGTGCCAGCGCCACCAGCGCATCCACCGTCTTTCCCATTTGCAGTCGATCGCCTCGTGGGACCAGTCCGCGTTCATGCCGGCCCGCGGCGCGCAGGCGCGCGCCGAGGCGCTCGCCGAGATGGGCGGACTGCTCCATCAGCTCGGCACCGATCCCGCGCTGCGCCAGCTGCTCGACGACGCGGCGCAGGAGCCGCTCGATGACTTCCAGCGCGCCTCGCTGCGCGAGATGCGCCGCGTGTGGCGCTCGGCCAACGCGTTGCCGCAGCGGCTCGTGGAAGCGCGCTCGCTGGCCAACTCGCACTGCGAGCATGCGTGGCGCCACCAGCGCGCCGCCAACGACTGGACCGGCTACGTCGAGAACCTGCGCCCGGTCGTTCGCTATGCGAGGGAAGAGGCGCAGTACCTGTCCGACGACTCGGGCCTGAGCCGCTACGACGCGCTGCTCGACCAGTACGAACCGGGCATGCGCTCGGCCGACATCGACCGCGTCTTCGGCGATCTGCGCCAGTGGCTGCCCGGTCTGATCCGCCAGGCGATGGCGCGCCAGTCGACCGACAGCGTGGTCCATCCGCAGGGACCGTTCCCCGCCGCGTCGCAACGCGCGCTGGGCCTGGACGCGATGAAGCTGCTGGGCTTCGATTTCGAGGCGGGCCGGCTCGACGAGAGCGCGCACCCGTTCTGCGGCGGCGTGCCGGAGGACGTGCGGATGACGACGCGTTACCGCGACGACAGCTTCCTGCAGAGCCTCACCGGCACCATCCATGAGACCGGCCACGGCCGCTACGAGCAGAACCTGCCGCGCGAATGGCTGGGCCTGCCGGTGGCCGGCGCGCGCTCGATGGGCCTTCATGAGAGCCAGAGCCTGTCCTTCGAGATGCAGCTGGCCGCGCATCCCGGCTTCGCCGGACTGCTGCAGCCGCTGGTGGAGCGTCACCTCGGCGCGCAGCGCGGCTTCGCCGCCGACAACCTGCACAAGCTGATGACGCGTGTCGCGCCGGGCTACATCCGCGTCGACGCGGACGAGGTGACCTACCCGGCGCACGTGATCCTGCGCTACGAGATCGAGCGCCCGCTGATCGAGGGCGAGATCGAGGTCGAGGACATCCCCGCGCTGTGGGACGCCAAGATGCAGGAGCTTCTGGGCCTGGACACGCGCGGCAACTACAAGGACGGCTGCATGCAGGACGTGCACTGGGGCTGCGGGCTCTTCGGCTACTTCCCCTGCTACACGCTGGGCGCGATGTACGCGGCGCAGTGGTTCGCGACGATGCGTCGCGAGCGGCCGGCGCTGGACGCGGAGATCGCGCGCGGCGATCTCGCGCCGGTCTTCGACTGGCTGAAGGCGCGCGTGTGGTCGCAGGGCAGCCGCTGGGAGACGCCGGAACTGGTGCAGCGCGCCAGCGGCGAGGCGCTGAACCCGGCGCACTTCCGCAAGCATCTGGAATCGCGCTACCTGGGCTGAGCGCCGCCATCGCCAACGAAAAAGGGCACCCCGCAAGGGGTGCCCTTTTCTTCTTGCGCGTCCGCGGTCTCTACCCACGGCGCTCCCAACGAGTCATCGAGGACCCGAATTCTTTCTGTGTGGGGTCAGGCCTTGCCAGCCGTCTTGCGGCGGCGCAGGACGATGCCCATCGCGCCCAGGCCGGCCAGCATCAGCGCCAGGCTTTCGGGTTCCGGCACGGCCGCGGCGTTGCCGCCGGCATTGATGGTGTTGACGACGATGTTGTCCAGCGAGGTGCCGTAGCCGTCGCTGGTGCCGACGGCGGCGAAGCGCAGCGTCATCGGGCTGCCCGTGCCGATGAAAGTGGTCGAGAAGGTGGCCCAGGACGTGTCGGTGTTGTTGCCGACGGTGCCGCCCAGGCCGCCGATGCTCCAGGCCAGGCCGTTGCTGGCGGCGCCCAGGTTGTCCGGGCGGTTCGTGTAGGCGAAGCTCAGCGAGTAGGTCTGGCCGGCGACGGTGTTCAGCGCCTGGCTGATCCAGCTGTTGGCACTGGTGTCCAGTTCGGCGAAGTTGCTGCCGACGTAGGCGCTGCCCGCGACGTTGTTGCGGATCTCCAGGCCGTTCGGGCCGACGGTCCAGCCGACCGCGCTGTTGACGATGGTCCAGGTGCCCGGGCCGACGGCGGGCGTCTCGAAGCTGCCGTTGGCGACCAGATTCACCGGCGCCGCCAGGGCGAACAACGGGGCGGTGACGAGGAGGGCGGCGATCAGGCGCTTCATGGTGCGGGCTCGGGAGTTCGACAAGAGGTGCGCAGGAGCGTCTGCGCATGTGTCGAATTGTTCGAGACCGCCTCGCGGGTGCCATCCCCCTGGGCGATGGGGATGGCGATACGTTTCGTGACGCAGTGCACGCCGCCTGACGGCGGCAGAGGGTCAGGTGGTGCGCTTGCCGCCCTTCGGGGCCTTGGCGGACTTCACTGCTGGTGTATTCACCGCCGGTTTCTTCGCTGCGGGTTTTTTCGCCGCGGGTTTCTTCGATACGGGCTGCTTCAAGGCGGGCTTCTGCTTCGCAACGGGCTTGGCGGTCGGCTTCGGCGTGCCGCCGGACTGCGCGGCGCGCAGCATCGCGACTTCAGCGCTGAGCGCCTCGACGCGCGCCGTCAGCTGCGCGACCTCCTCCGCGGCCGGCATGCCCAACCGCGCCAGCGCGCGCGCCACGCGATCCTCGAAGATCGATTCGAGCTTGTCCCAATGCTGGCCGGCCCGGGCGCCGACTTCGCCGGCCAGATCGCTCATGCGGTGCGCGGCGCTGTCGAGCGTCGCCTCGGCCTTGCCGACGGCCGCGCCGCCCTGGTCCTGCGCCTTCGCGAATGCCGCCAGTCCCGCCGACCAGATCTGTTGCGCGGAGGTCTTCACCTGCTCCGCGAACGGCGTGTCCGTCGATGCCGGTGCGGCTGAATGCGCCGACTGCGCCGGCGCGGCTGCCGCGGCCCCCTTGCGGCGGCCTCGTGCCGTCTTCGGGCCGGCCGTCTTCTGTTGCTTCTTGACCATGGGCGTTCCTTGTCGTCGCGGGGCGGGGGCCTGACGCCCGCCGCTCGCCGAGAACCGGACTATAGGCGGCGCGTCACCGGCCCGGCCGCGGCGTGCGGTGTCGCACGCGCACATCGACTGGACCCGCACCCCCCATCGGGGCGAACAGCGCAGGGACCAGAATGTCGGGCATGTCCTTGCCCACCACTTCGACATCCTCGCGGGGGCGACGTCCCGCCGACGAGTTCGCCGACACCGTGCCCGATTCGTCCGCCGATTCGTCCGCCGGGTCGTCTGCCGCCTTGCCGCCGCTGGCGACGGATGGCGATGTGCCGCTGCGCCCCGGCGCGGCCATCGGCTGCCCGCAGTGCCGCGCACCGATGCGCCACGTCAACCTGCCCGGGCACCATGCGCCGGCGACGGTCGATGTCGATCACTGCGGTCCCTGCGGCCTGGTGTGGTTCGACGCGCGCGAGTCGGTGCACCTCTCGACGGCCGCCTGGATCCAGCTGCTGCGCGACCTGCACCGGCTGCGTCGCAGCGACGTGCCGCACCAGCCGGACCGCGCCTGCCCGTTGTGCGCGAAGGCCTTGAAGGAGGTCCGGAACTTCACGCGCTACGGACGTTTTCCGGTGCTGGAGTGCGGCAGCTGCGGCGGCCATCTGCACAGCCAGGCCGGCATGCTGGCCGAGCGCGGTCTGGTCCGTCCGCTGCTGCCTGGCGAGCGCTACGCGCTGCAGGCCGAGAAGCGCCAGTTCTTCTGCCTGAGCTGCGGCGGTCCGGCCGACGGGAAGGGCGAGGACTGCGCCTGGTGCAAGAGTCCGCTGCTGATGGTGGACATGCCGCGGCTGGCGAACGCGTTGCGCAAGCGCTCGCCGTCGGAGCCGCTGCTGATGCCCAACGGCGGCAAGCCGGTCGGCTGGGCCTGCCGGGGTTGCGGCGCGACCATGGACCCGACCCGCGAGACGCGATGCGGGCAGTGCCAGCACACGGTCGTCGCGCCGTCGTTGGACGACCTCGGCCCGTTGCTGGACGCGATCGAGCACGACGGGCTGGAGGCCGACGCGCAGGCCGAGCGCGAACGCCGTGAGCGCCGCGAGCGGCTCGCCTCCTACCCCTTCGAGCACCGTGATCCGGCCGGCGGCAAGCACGGACTCTTCTGGAAGGGCAAGTACGAGAAGCGCTACGACGCCGAGAACGAGCGCCGCGACGGGCGCAGGGAGCGTGACTGGGACGCGTCCGGATGGCCCGGCTCGACCGGGGACGGACCGCCGTCCTTGATCGAGATCGCGCTGCGCATCGCCGCGCGACTGCTGTGGCGCTGATGCCTCCCTGAGAGAAGACCCCTCAGAGCTCCAGCACCCCGATCGGCTTGGCGCAGGCGGCCGGCGTGCCGCCGCCGCGCACGACGAAGGGCAGCTCGCCCCACGGGCCCGAATCGCGCGGGCAGCCGTTGCGCAGCGTGCCGCCCGGGCAGGCGCAGCCCTTGGTCTTGACCAGCTTGTCCAGCGTCTGCGACTGCTGCGGGTTGAGCTTGGGCAGATCGTGCCGGAAGACCAGCTGCAGCGCCGTCGGCGGCGCGGGCGCGTCCAGCGCGGGCACCGGACCCAGCAGCGTCGCCATCGACTGGGTGTCCTTCAGCGCCGCCGCGGGCTTCATGGCCTTGGCGCGGCGCAGGTAGTTCAGCGCCACCTCCATCGCCGCGTAACCGCGCGCGGCCGAGGCCGTGAAGGGCTTGCGGAACGCCGCGCCATAGGTGTTGGCCACCTGGTCCCAGCGGCCGCGGTCGATGGTCAGCACGGGGCAGAGCACCGCGTCGACGCGTTCCGACAGCGTCGCGTCGAAGTCCATCCAGCACGAGGTCCGCGCGCTGATCCGCAGGCCCGTCTGGCGGCGCAGGTCGGCGGCGATCTTCTCGCCGGCATTGAGCTCGATGCGGCCCAGCTGCAGCTGCAGGTCCTGGGCCTTCATCCGCTCCGCATTGCTGGAGATGAAGGGGATGCCCGCGGCCCGCAGCGCGTCCGCGCCGGCGTTGATCTCGCACCAGTTGCCCAGCACGACGTCGACCTTGGCCTTGATGAACTCCTGCGAGATGGCGTCGGCCTTGCGGGCGTCGCAGCCGCTGTCCTTGACGAGCAGCTTGGGCGCGGCGTCGCCGGGCCAGGTCTTGAGCGCCAGCGTCATGCCGAGCTGCAGTTCCTCGGCCTGCGTGGTGCTCGGATAGCTGCCCGGCAGGATGACCCCGATGGTGGCGGCGGAGGCCGGCGCGGCGGCGCACAGCAGGACGGCGGTCAGCGTGGCCGGCCGTGCGGCGCTCACGACGGCGGCCAGGACCTTGCGGATGTTCATGACGATCCCTCTTGTTCTTCGTGGCCGGGGTCGGCCGTTCGTTGACTTTGTCGCCCGAACTGCTTTGTGGCGTCCGAGGCTGGAGGTATCGCCTGCTCGTCGTGCGCGCGCACTGGAGGTTTTCCCGGGAGTCCCCACGAATGAAAACGCCCCGGCGGGCCGGGGCGGTAAGACGTCACAGTTGTGACGGACAGTGCGGCAAGCGCGCAACGCGCGCCGTACAGCGCACGAAGCTCAGGCGGGCCATCCCTGCAGCACGAGCTTGCCGCGCTGGCGCTGACTCTCCTGCAAGGCGTGGGCGCGCTTGAGGCTGTCGGCGGAGATCGTCCCGACGACGTCGGACAGCGTCGTGCGGATCTTCCCGGCATCGACCAGCGCGGCGACCTCGGTCAGCAGGCGACCCTGGGCGGCGATGTCGTGCGTGGCATGCATGCTGCGCGTGAACATCAGCTCCCAGTGCAGCGACAGCGACTTGCCCTTGAGCGCCATCACGTCCAGGTCGTTCGGGCCGAAGTCGTCGATCATCGCCAGCTTGCCCTGCGGCTCCAGTGCGTCGACGAAGCCCTGGAAGTGCTGCGGCGTGTGGGTGAGGCTGGTGACGTAGCGCAGCGGCGGGATGCCGTTCTTCTGCAGCGCGGCGATCTGCGGCGCGATCGGTTCGCGATGGTTGATCACGTGGTGGGCGCCGAGCGCATGCAGCCACTTGCCGCCTTCGCCGTCCGGCTCGGAGCTGGTGCCGATGACGGTCAGATGCGGGTACCGGCGCGCCAGCTGGACCAGGATCGAACCCACGCCGCCGGCTGCGCCGGTGACCAGCAGGCTGACCGGACGCTCTGGCTGCTGCTGCACCTGCAGCCGGTCGAACAGCAGCTCCCAGGCGGTGATCGCGGTCAAGGGCAACGCGGCGGCTTCGGCGTCGCTGAGCGAAGCCGGCGCCTGCGCGGCGATGCGGTGGTCGACGCACTGGAACTGCGCGTTGCTGCCCGGACGGGTGATGTCGCCGGCATACCAGACGCGGTCGCCGACGGCGAAGCCGGCCACCTCCGTGCCGATCGCGCGAACCGTGCCGACGGCGTCCCAGCCGAGGACCACGGGCGTCGTGCCGTCGGCGCTGGCGCGGCGCACGCGGATCTTGGTGTCGACCGGATTGACGGCGATGGCGGTGACCTCGACCAGCAGGTCCTGGGGACCGGGCGCGGGCGTAGGCAGCTCGAGGTCGATGAGCGATTCAGCCTCGGTGATGGGCAGGGACTTGAAGTAGCCGACGGCTTTCATGGCGGGACTCCTTGGTGGGAACGGAAGAACGGAAAGGGAAAAGGGAGAAGGGAGAAAGGAGAAGCAGGATGCTGCGGGAACGAATGGTGGGCTTTCCGGCAGAATCAATGAAGACCGCTGAATTGCTATCAGTTTCAACAGTGGATTGAAGATCGAACGGGTGAAGGCCGCCATGAACATCGAGAACACCGCCGAGCTGCGCCTGCTGATCGAGTGCGCGCGCGGCGGCAGCCTGACCGCGGCGTCGCGGGAGCTGGGCATCACCCCGGCCGCGGCCAGCGCGATGCTGAAGAAGCTGGAGGCGCGGCTGGGCGTGCGGCTTGCGGAGCGCAGCACCCGGGCACTGCGGCTGACGGCCGCCGGCGAGCGTCTGAGGGACTATGCGCAGCGCGCGCTGGAGCTGCTGGACGAGGGCCTCGCCCTGGCCACCGAGGGCGTCGACGATGCGGCCGCCAAGGGGCGCGGCGCCACGGCGCTGCGCGGGCGCATCCGCGTCAGCGCGTCGAGCGACCTGACGCGGCGCATCGTGCTGCCGCTGCTGGATGGGTTCCTCGACCGGCATCCCGGGATCGAGCTGCTGCTCAACGTCGGCGACGCGCTGCAGGACGTCGTGCGTGACGAGGTCGATCTGGCGCTGCGTTATGGCGAACTGGCCGACTCGCGGCTGGTGGCGCGCAAGCTGCACGATGGCCGTCGGCTGCTGGTCGCGTCACCGGACTACCTGAAGCGGCACGGCCGGCCATCCCATCCTGGCGAGCTGACGCAGCACGAGTGCATCCGCTTCAAGATCGGCGACCGGCTGGAGCGCGACTGGCGCTTCTGGCGACGCGACGCGATGCAGGCGGCGCCGGTGGACGTGACGGTGCAGGGGCGTCGCACGGCGGACGACGGCGGCATCGCCCACCAGTGGGCGCTCGAAGGGCGGGGGCTGACCTACAAGAGCTGCCTGGACATCCGGGACAGCCTGGCCAGCGGGGCGCTGGTCGAAGTGCTGCCGGACTGGGTCGGCCGGCCGATGCCGCTGCATGCGCTGATGCCGAGCCAGCGCTTCCTGCCGCAACGGCTGAAGGCGCTGGTGGATCACCTGGCCGAAGGGCTCAGGCGCTGACGCGCCTCGAGCCGTCGTTCAATGCTTGTGGTCGCCGTGACCCGCGTGCGGGTCCTTGGGATCCTCGACCGGGCCGGTCCGGGCCGGCGCCTGGACGCTCACGGTCGAGCGGGACTTGTCGGCCCCCTCGAACACCAGCGTCAACACGACCGCGTCGCCCGTCTTCAGCGGCCCCTTCAGGTCCATCAGCATGACGTGATAACCGCCCGGCTTGAGTTCCACCAGCTTGCCCGCGGGCACCGCCAGCGAGGCCACCGGACGCATGCGCATCACGTCGCCGTCCATCGCCATCTCGTGCACCTCGGCCACGCCGGCCGAGGGCGTGCTGACCGAGATCAGCTTCAGGTCCGTCGGCGACTTGATCTGCAGGAAGGCGCCGGTGGACTTCTGCTGCGGCACCGTGGCGCGCACCCAGGCGTTGGCGACGACGACCTGGGCCTGCGCCAGACCGGCCGTCAGCAGCAGGGCAGGAACAACAGCCAGGCAGGCAAGGGAACGGAACTTCATCGGGGCGTCCAATCCAGGATCTATGACGATCCGGAAGTATCGGTCATCGTTGCTCGGCGGCATCCATCGCACCCATCCCGCGCAGCACGCGCCTGACGATCTCTTCGCGCTTCGACGAGAAGGCCGGATCCTTCATGTCCATGTTGAGGGCGAAGTAGACGGGGCGGGCGTCGCGGTCCTGCTCCACCCAGCCGACGAACCAGCCCAGGCCCGGCTGGGTGTTGTCCGCCCAGCCCGTCTTGGCGTAGAGGCGCCAGCCGGGGCCCTGGTCGCGCAGCATCACCTGGCGCGCGATGTCGTAGCTGCGGTCGGACAGCGGCAGCGCGCGGTCATGCACGCGGCGCAGGAATTCGATCTGGCCCACCGCCGAGATGCGCAGGTCGCCGTCGAGCCAGAAGCGGTCGCCCACCGGACCGGCGACGGCGTTGCCGTAGCGGAAGTCGCGCACGAACTGCTGCACCGTCGGTTGGCCGATCTGCCGCGCCAGCGACTGGAACACCCACACCGCCGAGACCTTGTAGGCCGAGGCGAGCGTCTGATCGCGATTCCAGTCCTCGATGCGGCGCTTCGTGCCGTCCCACTTGAACGGCTGCGTCTCGTCGACGGCGGCGCCGGTCTCCAGCGCGATCAGCGACATCGGGATCTTGAAGGTCGACGCGGGCAGGAAACCCTGGAAGGCGCGAACGCTGTCCGACGCGATCCAACGATGCGCGCGGGTGTCGAGGACGACGAGCGTGCCCTTCGTGCCCAGTTCATCGAAGGGGCGTTGCAGCTCGGGGCGGGTCTCCCAGCGCTCGCGCTGGTCGGCGGGTGTGGTCTGAGCGATCGAGGCGCGACAGGCGGTGAGCACGAGGCAGGCGAGCAGCGCGCTCGCCATCAGGCGGGGAAAGGACATGGACGTCTCCGGGCTGTGAGGGATGTCGCCAGTGTGCGAAGTCCCCCTCGATGGAAGTCGTCGAAGTGCCGTTACGCCCGTTCCGCCTGTTCCGCCAAGGCCCGAAGGCAGCGAGTGCTGGTGGGGCCGGAATGATGTGGGGGGTTCGCGGACGCGATGCCCCCCACGTCGTGGAGTGCCCGCGCCTGGCCTCCCGCGGTATTCGGGGCTTTCACGCCTGCCGCGATTGCGGCATCAACGCGTCGGCCTCGCCGAGATAGCGCCGCCGCGCTTCCTCATCGCGCAGCTTGCGCGCCTGCAGCCGTGCCTGGCGCACGAGGTCGGTGGCGCTGAAGGCGTCGCCTTCGTCGAGCGCGTGCCGGGCCCAGAGCAGCAGGAAGGCGCATCGCTGGTCGGCGGGGATCTGGGATTGCCTCGCCCGGCACGAGGCCCAGCGCTGCGCGGCGAGGTCGCCGAAGGACGTGGCGGGCAGGGGCAGGCCTTGCGCGGTCGCCAGACGCTGCAGCGCCGCGAAGTCCAGGCGCCCCAGCGCCGCGAGCCGGAGCAGGAAGATGGTGTTCAGCAGCGAGCTGCGTCCGAGCTGCCAGCGCGCGCAGAGCGCGTCGCTGAGCAGCAGCCAGCGCAGGGCGTCCTCCACGCCGGGACTGTCGGCGCTGTCCGGGTCGCCGGCGGGCAGCAGCTCGGCCTCGACGAGACGGCCGATCGCGTTGGACAGGTTGGCGGCGCAGACCTGGAGCGCGTCGGGCAGTCCG
>NZ_DASVNZ010000134.1:0-3359 GCF_036486225.1 Roseateles sp.
GGCGCCGCCTGGGCTGCCGGCGGGGGGGCCTTCCGGGTCGGGGGTGGTGCTGGGGGACATGGCTCGCTCCTCTCAGGAGAGTTGGACGTGGGTCTGGAGCCGGACTGCGGGCAGGGTAGAGGAAGCGCGGGGCCTGCACAAGCAGGGCCATCCGGCCCGGGGCCGGGCGCGCACGGCGATTGCCGGCGTGGATGGCGGGGTGGATGGCGGCACTGGCGCGGCCGATTTCAACCGCTTGCAACTCCGTCGCGGGGTCGGCCTAGACTCGGCGCCTTCACGGCGTCGTGACGCCGACGCGGGCGGCCGGATTCCTGGCGGGGGCCCGCGATCAGCACAAGGAGAACGGGCATGAGCGTGGCGGAATGGATGTCGGCATTGGCGGTCGCGATGGCGGCCACGGCCTGTGGCGGCGGGAGCGGCGGCGGCGACGACACCGCCGCGCCGACCCAACCCGGCGGGGGCGCAGGCGCCCCGACGATGCAGACGCTGAACAGCACGCTCGATCGCCCCTGGGGCCTCGTGCAACTCCCGGACAACCGCCTGCTGGTGACGCAGAAGGGCGGCACGATCGTGCGGCTGTCGGCAGCGGGCAAGACCGAGGCCACGATCGTCGGCGTGCCCAAGGTGCTGGACAGCGGCCAGGGCGGCCTGCTGGGCATCACGATCGATCCGGACTTCGCGACCGCGGGCAGCAACTGGGTCTACTTCTCCTACGCCGAAGCGGGGACCGGGACCGAGGCCGGAAAAGCCGGCACGACGGTCGCGCGCGGTCGGCTGGAGGGCGACGCCCTCACCGGTGTGCAGGTGATCTTCCGCCAGGCCCCCAAGGTCGACGGCACGGGGCATTACGGCTCGCGGCTGGTCTTCGCTCGGGACAAGACGCTCTACATCACGACCGGCGAGCGCATGAAGGGCAGCCCCTCGCAGGACCTGCAGCAGACGCTGGGCAAGGTGATCCGTGTGAACCGGGATGGCAGCATCCCGGCGGACAACCCGAGCTTCGCCGCGGGCGCCAAGCCCGGCATCTGGAGCTACGGCCACCGCAACATCCAGGGCGCCGCGCTGCATCCGCAGACCGGAGAGTTGTGGCTCACCGAACACGGCCCGCAGGGCGGCGACGAGGTCAACATTGCGCGCGCCGGCCAGAACTACGGCTGGCCGATCAAGAGCTACGGCTGCGAGTACGGCTCGCCGGTCGGTGATGCCTGCCGCATCGGTGGCGGCACGCATGCGCCGACCTACGTCGAACCGCTGACGACCTGGACGCCGATCTCGGTCGCGCCGGCGGGGCTGGCCTTCTACACCGGCAGCATGTTCCCGGAATGGCGAGGACAGTTGATCTCGGGCTCGCTGGCGGGCACCGCGCTGTGGCGCATCACGCTGAACGGCGACACGGTCACGGGCAAGGAGAAGATGTTCGGGGACCTGGGCGAGCGCTTCCGCGACGTGATCCAGGCGCGGGACGGCGCGCTGCTGACGGTGACGGACGGCGGCAAGCTGATGCGCGTGTCGCGCTGAGGCGCTGCCGGTCTCTCAGTCCAGCCACTTCCAGTACAGCGCGGTCGCTTGCAGCTCTCCCTGCGGGTTGGCGGCGAAGAACGGGATCTCGCCGGAGCGCTGGAAGCCTTGCGACTGGTAGAACGTCTCCGCGGCCGACTGCGCTTCGGTGTCGAGCGTGAGCAAGGTGAGGCCCGCTTCCCGCGCGGTCCGCTCCAGCACGGCCATCAGCTGGACGGCGACGCCGCGTCTGCGTGCATCTCGATGGACCATCAGCTTCATCACGTCCCCGCGATGGCGCTGATTCGGCTTGCCGCAGAGCGACAGCTGCACCGTGCCGAGCATCCGGTCGCCTTCACGCGCGACCCATAGCCGATGCCGCGGCCCGAGCTGCTCGAACACGCCTTCCCAATACTCGCGCATCTGCCCCTCGTCGACGTCTTCGAGGAAGCCCAGCGAGCCGCCGCCGTCGACGACGTCGAAGAACAGCTCGCCGAGTGCCGGCATCCAGTCTCGGTCCGTGCTGCGCAGTTCGATCAGTTCCATGAGGGATCCTTGTTCAACGATGACGGCGACGGCGAGGCGGCATGGAGAAGCTGGCGAAGCGGCTTGCCGAGGCACACCGCGTCCTCGCGCCCCACATAGCTGCCGTAGTTGGGAATCTCGGAATAGCCGTGCCGGCGATAGAAGCGCAGCGCGCGGTCGTTGACGCGCCGCGTCTCCAGCCAGAGCGCGCGATAGCCCATGGCGAGCGCTTCCCGCTCCAGCGCGATGAGCAGGGCGGCGCCGACGCCGCGCGTGCCGTCGCGGGCGAACATCCGCTTGAGCTCGGCCACCGGCGCGGTCCCGGCCTGCGCGAGCGGGCGGACCGCGCCGCAGCCGAGGAGGGCGCCGTCTTCGCCCCGCGCGACCAGGAACACGGATCGTCCCGCCGGCATCGACGCGGCCTCGAAGCCGCTGGCGCCGGAGTCGCCGCTGAGCAACGCCAACCGCCGGTTGAGCAGATGCATCAGCAGCACCGCGTCGGGATGCGTGACGGGCACGGCCTCAAGAAGCGGCCGCACGAAAGGCGCGTCAGCATGGTCAATCGCAGGCATTTGTGGCATCGTCCAGTCTTCATTCAAACCGTCGATCAAATACTACCCAATGGTTAGCAAATCCACAAGCGGCGGCCGTGCGCCGACGCCGGATCCGCGTCCCAGCGGTCCGAAGGGCCTGCACAACACCTCCGGCGTCGTGCAGGACAGGCCCGACGGGGCCGCGCAGGCGCGACCGCAGGCGAAGCCGCAGCCGCGCGTGCGGCAGAAGGTGGCCAAGCCGGAAGGTCCGCTGAAACGCCAGGCGCAACGCAAGGCGATGAACGAGGGCGAACTCGATCTCGACGGCGACGCGGCGCTGGACCTCGGCGCCGATGCCGGCGCGACGCCGACCGCGTCCCAGCAGCGGCGAGCGGCGCACAAACTGGCGCTGGAGGCCGGGATCCTGGCCGCCGCGCGCGAACTCTTCGCCGAGCGCGGCGCGGACGCCCTGACGCTGCGCGAGGTGGGCGCGGCGGTGGGCTACTCGCACGCGACGCTCTACAGCTTCTTCCACGACAAGAGCGAGCTGCTTGCGCGCCTGGCCGAGGACAGCCTGCGCACACTGCTCACGCGCCTGCAGGGCGCGGCGGATGGCGCCGCCTCAGGGGGCGAGGCCGCGGCGGTCGCGCGCGCCTTCGTGAACTGGGGTTTGCAGCACCCGCACGACTACCGGCTGCTGATGCTCGATACGCCGGTGGCGCTGCGCGAAGCACTGATCGCGGGCCTGGACGGGCTGATCGCTCCGGCGGCGTTGCCGGCCGCGCGCGCCGCGGCGCTCTGGGC
>NZ_DASVNZ010000106.1:0-1766 GCF_036486225.1 Roseateles sp.
GTCCAGGCGCCACTGCTCCTCGGGCGGGCAGCAGGCGTCGAAGACCTCGTCGATCACGCGCAGCAGCGGGCCCTGCACGCAGGCGACCAGGCGCGCCTCGGTCTCGCCCGGCGACGCCCCCATGCCTGGACCACCTGGACCCAGGCCCTGGCCCTGACCCGTTCCCGGACCGAACCCCAGGCAGGCGCCGAAGTCGGCGTCGACGGTCATGCGTTCGACGATGTGCGGCGAAGGACGGTCGGATTCACGCATGGCCTTGCACGATCGGCGCGTGGCCGTCGTCCTCACCGGGCGGCGGCCGGCCGCCGCCGCTGTCGGGACCGCCGTCCATCGTCGGATCCTCGATCCCCAGCCGCTCGATCACGCGGCAGGCGGTCTCGTCCGCCAGCGTCCGGGCGCGCGCGTCGTCCGGCGCGCCGGCCCAGGCGAGTCGCGCTTCCAGCCAGGCGGAATAGGTGTCCTCGAAGCGCTGCATAGTCTCCGCGTCCAGCCACACGCAGCGCAGCGTCAGGTGCGACGGGCAGCTGATGCGTAGCGTCTCCTCCGCGAAGTGGCGGAAGGCCGGCTGCGAGGTGCGCTGCGTCCATCCTGGCAGCACCACCGTCACGCGCAGCTGATGGAAGTCCTTCGACAGCCCCAAGCGCGCATGCGCGAGCGCGTCCTGCCGCAGCGGGCGCAGCAGTACATGCTCGACGACGTGCAGGCCCTCGCTCTCCTGGTCCAGGTGCCGCAGGAAGAGCCGCAGACTGGCCGCGCCGCGGCGCGCGGCGGCGGCATCGGGGAACTCGCCCAGCAGCCACCAGCGCTTGTCCTCATCGGGCCCGAGGATGAGTCGGCGCGCTTCGCCCACACCCGGCATCAGCCGGTAGCGCGAGCTGCGCTGCCCGGCGCGCAGCAGCCCGGCCGGGATCGGCAGCCGCAGCCAGGGCATGCGCTGCAGGTCCTCTCGCACCTGCGCGCGGTCGGCCGGCTGCACCGCGTGCCCGGCGGACGGCGCCAGCCGCACCGCGTCGTCCTGGCCGTCGAGCAGCCACGGTTGATGCCTGGCGCCCGGCGTCGCGACGATCGTGAAGCGCTGCTCGCGCAGCACGCGCGTCAGCGGCCGGTCGTGCCATTGCCTGAAGCCCAGCAGCAGGCTGGCGCGGCGCTGCAATCCGCCGCAGTTGTCCGCCACGTCCCACGACGGCCGGCAGGGATCGAAGCCGCCCGCGCGGTCGCGCGTCAACTGGACGATGTCGCGCAGCCAGGTGGCCTTGTTCTCCAGCAGCAGGGTCTCGGCCTCCTCGGGGCTGAGGTGGCCGAGGAACTGCCGCATCGAGTTCTGCGTGTAGGTCTCGCCGTGCAGCGCCAGCAGGTGATCGAGCGCCCGGTTCTTGCGCCGCGTCGAACGGTCGAAGGACCGGTACGCCGCGTCGGCCACGACCTGCGGCGCGTGGGTGTAGAGCTTGTCAAGACCCGGCACCGCGTCGGCGCCGATCATCTGCGTCCACAGGCCCTGGCGAGCGCCGGGCGTGACCGCGAAGAGTTCGCGCAGATGCTGGAGCTGCGCCAGGCCCTGCGCGATCGCCTGCTCCTGCATCACCAGGTAGGCCTTGAGCTGCTTGGCGCGCGCCTGACGCTGGGGCGGCGCGGACGACGGCACGCCGTAGCGTCCCAGGCCGTAGATCGCGGGCAGGTGGTCCTGCACCGAGACATAGGCGTCCAGGCGCCGGTGCACGCCGCGCGGCAGCAGCTCGGCGGCGCGCGCGGCCTGCTCGGTGCGGCCG
>NZ_DASVNZ010000138.1:0-4360 GCF_036486225.1 Roseateles sp.
GCGGCACCGGCGCCGGGGAGCGCGCAACGCCGCGCGCCGGCGGACGACGCGGAGCTGGCGGGCCGCCGCGTCCTGATGGTCGAGGACAACCCGGTGAACATGATGATCGCCGTGGCCATGCTCGAGCAGTGGGGCGCGGAGGTCTCGCAGGCCAGCGACGGCAGCCAGGCAGTGGAGGCGGTGACGGCCGCGGCCAGCATGGGCAAGCCCTTCGATGCGGTGCTGATGGACGTGCAGATGCCGGTCATGAGCGGCCACGAGGCGACACGGCAACTGCGCCAGCGCTACGACGCGACGGAGTTGCCGATCATCGCGTTGACGGCGGCGGCGCTGGTCCAGGAACGCGACGAGGCGCTCGCCGCGGGGATGAACGAGTTCCTCACCAAGCCGATCGACGCGCAGCGGCTGAGGCAGGTGTTGGTGAAGCTCACCGCAGACTGAGCGGGTCAGCGGTCACCGTCCGCCGCGTTGATCCCTTCCCGGTAGTGCCGACGACCGGCAAGCACCCGAAGCTCCGCGCGAATCTGCTGTGACAGGCTCATGGCCTCTTCAGCTTCCTGTCGCGTGACGTGCCGGTCTGTCGAGTAGTCAGCAGCATTCCTGCTGCGGCGAAGATCGCCCAGCCTCTTGGCCAAACCCTTCTCGCCGCTACGTTCGTAGTGCTCCTGGGTCCACTGGTGAACCTTGGGATGTCGTTTGGAAATGCCTGCCATGTCGCGAGCCCTCAAGAACACCCCGTAATAGGAGCGAGACACCGCGCTGCGGTTGCTCGCTTCATCATTTCGGGTCCAGAGATGCTTCGCGACGATGAGGACTTCATCGGGGTCAAAAACCGTCATCGTTCAGCCCTCACCTCACCAGGTGCCGATCTTCGAATCGACCGGGCCATGCTCGAACAAAGGCGACCAGCCACAGACGATCAATCGCAGGAACGGTCGTGTGCAGCGCTTCGAACGCTTCGATCTCAGGATGGGGATACTTCGCGTCCGGTGCATAGCCGAAGAGCGTGAACTGCAAGTCCATGTTGTGCTCCTCGGGATCCTGGATCACGCGGACGCTGATCTGCCGGTCTCCCGCGCATCGCGCAAGCTCCCGATCGACAACCCAGAAGTCCTCGCGCAGAAGATGCGGATGCTTCTGCGCATACCATTCGAGGATGTCCTCGTAGTCCTCCGTCCCGCGAAGCGCCTGGAGGTCGTACGGCCACTCACCGGGCGAACAAGGGTTCATCCACGGCCGGTAGAGGTACGGCTTCTGACTCTTGCTGTATACCCACACCGGCCGTCCGGGCTCAAGGAACTCCGGCACTGGCGCCAGCGCGGCCTCCTCAGGCTCGTCTTCGAATTCGATTCGCTGCAACATCGTTTCTGCCTTTCTGCCATCGACCTCATGTCGACGCGATGTACGCATTCTCGAAATCGAATCCCTTTCTGCCATGACTCAAAGTTGCGGGCGGCGGGGGGTATGAAGAGGGCCCACCTTTGAGGGAATGAGGCGCCTCTTCTGAGCCCGCCGCGGCGCCATGCGAAATGGCGCAGTCTTCACCTCGCGCTCAGGCTGGTGCCCTTCCAATCCGCCGCCTGCCAGCGCTGGAACGCACCGAGCATCGTCACGTCGCCGGCTTGACGCTTGGTCTCCAGCGTGTCGAGGTCGACCAGTTCATAGCTGCGCTTGTAGCGGCCTTCGGCGCGGGACTCGCGCGCGACCAGCAGTTCCTTGCCGCCGGGCACCCAGCCAGCAAATTCAGCGTAGCCCAGGCCCGGCTGCGCCGCCACCGGCGGCAGCACGGACACCTTCCAGCCCTGCGCCGTGCGGCGCAGCAGCCAGAGCTCGCGCCAGCCGTCCGCAGGCACCGAGGCGATCGAGATCGCCGTGCCCTCGCGGTTGATCCGCGCCGAGGCCGTCATCACCAGTCCCCAGGCGCAATGGCGCAGCAGCGGCGCGCTGCCTTCCTTCGCACCGTTCATCGTCAGCGTCAGGCAGGTCTCGCCAGGCTGGCCGGCGGCCACGTTCAGCTTCACGGGTCCGAGCGCCTGCTCCGGCGCCCCCATCGGCAGCGCGGCCCAGCGCATCGCATTGCCGCGCATGGCGGCGTCGTTGTAGGTCGGTTGATCGTCGTCGGACAGCTCCGCCGGCACCACGCGCGCAAACGCCTCGAGCGAACGGCGCGATGCGGCTGAGGAGGCGTCCACCTGCAAGGCCACGGGCACGGCAGCCGCACCGGTTGCACCGGCAGCGCCCGCGGCGCTCGCGGCACTTGCTCGACGCGCACGGATGAACGCCAGACTGCTCCACACGCCCGACTGCCGCATCAGCACGCGGTTGCGCCAGTGCGTCGCCAGCGCCGGGTCCCTCAGATCGACCTTGTCGAGGACGTCCGCGCGCCACTGGTCCATCTGCTCGCGCTGCGGCGGCGTCGCCACCGGGTCCAGGCAGTCGACGCGCGTCAGCGCCAGCGCGGCGCGCGCCTTCTGCTCCGGCGTCGACGCGGGCATCGCCAGCACGCGGCGGAACGCCTCGCCGTCGTAGCAGAGCTGCATGGCGCCGGCCTCGCGCTCCAGCGTGCGGAAGCGAAGGCCGTAACGCGCGGCGACGTCGAGCTGCGCGGCAACCTGCGTTTCCGCTGCGGACGGTGCGACCGTCGCCACGCCGTCCGACCGCGACTGCGTGCGCGAGGCACGATCGGCCAGCCGCTCGGCGAGCGTGCCCATCGCATCGAGCGCCTCCGCGCCGTCGATGCCGTTCATCTGCGCTGCGGTGGTCGACTGCACGTAGGCGGCGGCCAGGCCCAGGCCGAGCGATTCCGAGCCCGGTTGCTGGCGCACGACGCGCAGCACGGCCAGCAGCGCGTCAGGCTGCGCGGCGGGTCCGTTCAACGGCAGCAGCGCGGCCTTGCGGACGAAGCCGCCGCGCTCGCGGCGGTAGTCGTAGACCTGGAAGTGATCGGGGCGCTCGCCGCGGATCTCCAGCGCCTCGCCGCGCCAGAGCTGCGCCTGCGCCGGCGACGAGTCCTTGGCCGCCGCGCGCATCGCGACGTTGTCCTGCACCACCAGCGCGGTGCGCGGCGCCGCGTCGTCCGGGCCGACGCGTTTGATCGGCGGCTTCGGCGTCGTGTCGTCTGCTGTGGCATTGACCGCGGCATTGGTCGCGGCATTGGCCGAATGGACACAGAGCAGCTGGACAGCGACGGCGGCGATGGCGGCGGCCATCACGAGCTTCATGCGGCACATGGCGTTCTCCTTCGTGGCATTCATTGCGCGGACTGCTCTTGGGTCGACGGCGTCGCTTGCTCGGACTTCGTGCCCAGCAGCGTCTTGCCGATGAACCCGCCGTCCGACGGCGGCGGCGCGATGATCACCTGCACCTTGTCGGACAGCTTGTCGGCCATGGCCTTCTGGATCAGCAGCGGATGGCGGCTCAGCAGCGCGCCCTCGGCGGCCATCTGGTCGACCGCGACCTTGCCGATGCGCGTCTGGCGATAGGCCTCCGCGTCGGCCAGCTTCTCGCGCGCCTTGGCCTCGCCCTCGGCTTCGATGCCGCGCGCCTGCGCGTTGCCTTCGGCCATGCGCACGCGCGCGACGCGCTCGGCCTCGGCTTCCAGCTGGCGCTGCTCGACCTGGCGCTGCTTGAACGGCAGCACGTGCTTCATCGCCTCTTCCTGGCCCTTGGCGGCGATGATCTGCTCGCGCGCCGCGGCTTCGGCGGAGGTCTCGCGACGGACCTTCTCGGCGGCCGCCTCCAGCTCGGTCTGCTTGACCTGCTTCTCCTTGAGCTCCAGCGTGTAGCGCATCTTCTCGCTGGCCAGGCCTTCGGAGAGCAGGTTCTCCAGACCGGCGCGGTACTCCTGCGGCAGGTCGACGTTGCCGATCTCCAGACCGCGCAGCACGACGCCGTCCAGCGCCAGCTTGCGGCGAAGCTCGGACTCCAGCGCGGCCTGGATGGGACCGCGCTGCGTCGAGAAGATCTCGCGCACCGTGTGCGTGGCAATCTGGCGATAGACGATGCCCTGCAGCGCCGGCGCGATCACGTCGCCTTCGATGTCTTCGGGCAGCGAGGCGGCGAGCTGCGCCAGCCGCGTCGGATCGACGGTCCAGCGCACGGTCAGGTCCAGGCCCAGGGAGAGCCCTTCGAGCGACTGCAGCGGCGCCTCGCCGTCGGCGCGGGCGAAGCGCTCCGGGTGATAGCTGCGGTCGCGCACCGGCAGATCGCGGACGTCGTGAAGACCGGGGATCTGGAGCATCGAGCCCGAACGGGCCTCGGTCACGCCGCCGGTCAGCAGGTTGGTGCGCAGGCTGACGGCGCCGCGCGGCACTTCATGCACCGGCGGATGCGTCACCAGCAGCGCCACCGCGCCGGCCAC
>NZ_DASVNZ010000181.1:0-51116 GCF_036486225.1 Roseateles sp.
CTCCTAGAATCAGTCGATCCAGTCCCCCCACCCCATTTCCCGCTTCCATTCCCCATGTTCCGCCCGGACCGGCCGCCTCGCGCGACCCCGGACCCAGCCAAGGCGGCCCACCGGCCGCGCAGGAGATCCACATGAACGCACGTGATCCGTCGTTGCCGCTGCAGACCGATGAAATCAGCGCCCTGGGCGCCTTCGCCGAGAAGGTCTGGGACCAGGAGATCGTCCCCGCGCTGACCGACTACATCGCCATCCCTGCCAAGAGCCCGATGTTCGACGCCGACTGGCAGGCCAACGGCTACATCGAGCGCGTCGTCCGCGACGCCGCCCAGTGGGTGGAGAGCAAGAAGATCCCCGGCCTGAAGCTGGAGGTCATCCGCCAGGACGGCCGTACGCCGGTCATCTTCTTCGAGCTGCCGTCGACCAAGGCCGAGAGCGCCGACACCGTCGTCCTCTACGGCCACCTGGACAAGCAGCCCGAGTTCAACGGCTGGCGCGCCGACCTCGGCCCGTGGACGCCCAAGTACGAGGACGGCAAGCTCTACGGCCGCGGCGGCGCAGACGACGGCTACGCGATCTACGCCTCCATCACCGCGCTGCTGGCACTGGACCAGCAGGGCATCCCCCGCCCGCGCTGCGTCGGCCTGATCGAGGCCTGCGAGGAATCCGGCTCCTACGACCTGCCGGCCTACATCGACCTGCTGCGGCCGCGCCTGGGCAACGTGTCGCTGGTGGTCTGCCTGGACTCCGGCGCCGGCGACTACGACCGCCTCTGGATGACCACCTCGCTGCGCGGCATGGTCTCGGGCGTGCTCAAGGTCGAGGTGCTGACCGAAGGCATCCACTCCGGCGACGCGTCGGGCGTGGTGCCCTCGTCCTTCCGAATCCTGCGGCAGGTGCTGGACCGGCTGGAGGATTCCAAGACCGGTCGCCTGCTGCCCGAGTCCTTCCATTGCGACATCCCCGGCGTGCGCTTCGAGCAGGCCCAGGCGACCGCCGCGATCTTGAAGGAAGAGGTCTACAAGCGCCTGCCCTGGGCCTGCGGTGCCGACGGCGCGCCGGTGCTGCCGGTGACCTCCGACCCGGTCGAGGTGCTGCTCAACCGCACCTGGCGGCCGACGCTGTCGGTGACCGGCGTGGACGGCTTCCCCGAGTTAAAGAGCGCCGGCAACGTGCTGCGCCCGTACACCGCGTTCAAGCTGTCGCTGCGCCTGCCGCCGCTGATCGACGGCAACGAGGCCGCGCTCAAGCTCAAGGCGCTGCTGGAAGACAACGCGCCCTACAACGCCAAGGTCAGCTTCGTGCCGGACGGCCGCGCCGGTGCTTACGGCGCCACCGGCTGGAACACGCCGGAACTCTCGCCGTGGCTCAGCCAGGTGCTGGACGACGCCAGCCAGGCCCACTTCGGCCAGCCGGTCGGCTACATCGGCCAGGGCGGCACCATCCCGCTGATGAGCATGCTGCAGAAGGGCTTCCCGGCCGCGCAGATGATGGTCTGCGGCGTGCTGGGCCCCAAGAGCAACGCCCACGGTCCCAACGAGTTCCTGCACGTGCCCTACGGCAAGCGCCTGACCGCCGCGGTGGCGCAGGTGATCGCCGCGCACCCCTGACCGCCGCGGACCCGGTCGGCGGCCGGAAGGCCGTCAAGGTCCGCTGATCGACGCACAGAGAGGCGGCCCGCGGCGACGCGGCGTCCGCCCGGAGGAGACGGGATGGATCAGGTCAAGGCGATGCGGGTCTTCACCCGCGTGATCGACGAGGGCAGCCTCGCCGGCGCCGCGCGGGCCATGGACCTGGCACCCGCCGTGGTCACGCGGCTGGTGGCGGATCTGGAGGAGCACCTCGGCGCGCGGCTGCTCAACCGCACGACGCGGCGGCTGTCGCTGACCGACGTCGGCGAGGGCTACCTCGAACGCTGCCGCCGCATCCTCAGCGACATCGAGGAGGCGGAGGCGCTGGCCTCCGCGGCGACCAACGAGCCGCGCGGCACGCTGCGCGTGCTGATCCCGCCGGCGATCGCCATCCACCAGCTGGCGCGTCACATGGCGCGCTTCCATGCGCTGTACCCGCTGGTCAGCGTCGAACTGGTCGCGCCCGGCCCCGTCGACACGCTCGACGAGAGCTTCGACATCACCGTCATCTCCACCCGCAGTCCGCTGCAGGGCGACTTCATCGCCCGCAAGCTGGCGCGCACCGAGGTGATCCTGTGCGCCTCGCCCGAGTACCTGGGCCGGCGCGGCAAGCCGCAGCATCCGTCCGACCTCAAGCAGCACGACGTCATGCTGCCGCCCATCCACGAGCTGACCCGCGGCGTGACCTTCGAGCGCTGCGGCGTCGACGGCCTCACCACCGAGAGCTTCTTCGCCATCCCCAGCCGGCCGGTGATGACGACCTCGTCGGTCGACACCAAGTACGCCTGCGCGCTGCACGGGCTGGGTGTGGCCGGATTGCCGTCCTTCGTCGTCGGCGACGCGCTGATGGAGGGGGCGCTCGAGCGCGTGCTGCCGCAGTGGCGCATCTACAGCTACGCGCTGTGGGCGGCAATGCCCACCCGCAAGTTCGTCCCGGCGCGCACCCGCGCGTTCATGGATTTCCTCGTCGAGATCTTCGGCGGGAAGGACGAGGATCCGTGGCTCACCGCCGCGGGTTGTCCGTCGTACCGGGCAGCGCAGGAGTTCCTGGCCGCTCAGGCAGCACAAGCGGCGAAGGCCGCGGCCACGCCGGCCGAGGGAGATTGATTCAGCGCGACGCGCCGCGCGTTCGCGCCGATTCAGCGCAGGCTGAAACCGACCTGCGTGTATTGAGGCTGGAGGTCTTCGATCAGGCGCAGCAGCGGCGACAGCTCGATGTAGCGCGTCGCCGTCTTCACGACGTAGGCGTAGAAGCGCGGCAGGTCTTCCGCGTAGTGCGGCTTGCCGTCGCGGTGCTTGAGCCGGCAGAAGATGCCCATGATCTTCAGTTGCCGCTGCAGCACGGTCCATTCGAGGCGGCGCCAGAACAGGCCGAAGTCCAGCGCCATCTCGTGCGGGTCCTCGCCGTTCGGATCCAGGCCGAACAGGCCGGCGCGCTTCGCGCCTTCCCAATACCTCACCGCCCAGTCGAGTTCCTCGGCCTCTTCCCAGGAGATGAACGCGTCCCGCATCAGCGAGGCGATGTCGTAGGTGATGGGACCCATCACCGCATCCTGGAAATCGAGGATGCCGGGCGTGGCGAAGGCCGCGCCCTTGCCGACCACGGCCGCATCGGCCACCTTGGAATCGATGCTTCCCGCCGGGCAGACCATCAGGTTGCGCGGCATGTAGTCGCGGTGCATCGGCACGCGCGGCTGCGCCAGGACGTTGGCCGACAGCAACGCCACGGTGCGGTCCCAGTAGCCGCGCTGCTTGTCGTTCCAGGTCTTGCCGTGGTGGGCCTGGACGCACCAGTCGACGAAGATCTGCAGCTCGCGACGCACGAAGGCCTCGTCGAACTGCGGCAGCACGCCCTCGGCACGGGCCGACCCGCTGGTCTGCCAACGCAGCAGCGCGGCGGTGGCGTCGCGCATCAGCACGCGCGGCGTCTCCGTGTCGCCCGCGCGCTGCGCGGCGAGCAGCGCGTCCAGGTAGGACCCGGTACCAAGGTCTTCCATCAGCGCAAAGCCGAGGTCGGCGTCGTGCGCGAGCATCTTCGGCACGTGCAGGCCGCGTTCCGCCATCAGTGCACCGACCTTCACGAAACTCGCCACCTGGTTGGGCGACGCCGGATCGTCCATGACGATCAGCGTGCCGCCGTCGGCCGTGGCAATGCGCAGGTAGCGGCGGAAGCCCGCATCGCTGCTGGCCGCGGCGAGCGTCGCCTCGCGCAGGCCGTGCGTCGCCACGAGCGGTGCCAGCCAGCGATGGAATCGGGCGGCGCGGTCGGCGTCGGGCCAGAGCGGGGGCGCTCCGTTCGGGGCGTGCGGGACGGAAGGGGTCATCGGCGGGGGAAGCAGAAGGGCCGCTGCGTGAGCGGCCCCGGGGTCGGTGACAAGGCGCTCCGGCGGTCCTGCCGGCTCGCAAGCCTCGTGGATAATGATTCTACAAACCCCGGGCAGCGCGGCGCGATCGACGCGCGGCCGCCTGACCTCTGCAAGACGCTGCCCGCCTGATGCGCCCACCGGTTTCCCGTCCCCGCCCGATCTCGCTGGCCGCCGCCTTGGCGGTCGCGTTGCCCGGCTTCTCCGCGTTCCACGCTTCGTCCGCGCAGGCGCAGGAGTCCGCCGGCCAGCCGCTGATCCTCAAGTCGGTCAAGCAGTTGCACCAGACCAAGCGCAAGGACGCCCGTCCCGCGCTGGCGCTGAGCGCCGACCGCATCACCAGCGACATGGACCAGACCTCCACCGCCGAGGGCGACGTCCAGCTGCGCTACGGCGGCATGCTGCTGAAGTCGAAGAACCTGCGCTACGACTATCCGCAGGATCTGGCCACCGCCGAGGGGAACGTCGAACTCAGCCAGAACGGCGCCGTGCTGCGCGGGCCCAAGCTCGAGCTCTTCGTCGACAAGTTCGAAGGCCAGCTCCAGAGCCCGACCTACTTCTTCGCCGCGACCGGCGGCAGCGGCAGCGCCAAGGCGATCCACTTCCTCGGCGACCAGCGCATGCGCGCCGACGAGGCGACGTACTCGACCTGCCCGGTGTCGGAGAAGGGCGAGCAGGATGCGGCCGACGCCAGCAAGGGCAAGCGCGACTGGGAGTTGGTCACCAGCAGCCTGAACCTCGACTTCGACGCCGGCGAGGGGGTGGCGAAGGACGCCGTGGTGCGTTTCCTGGGCGTGCCCATCCTGGCCGCGCCGTCGCTGAGCTTCCCGCTCGGCGACCAGCCCAAGTCCGGCCTGCTGCCGCCCAACGTCAACATCGACAACCGCAGCGGCGTCGAGTACAGCCAGCCCTTCTACTGGAGCATCGCACCCAACCGCGACGCGACGATCACGCCCTTCGTGATGACGCGCCGCGGTCCCGGGGTCGACACGCAGTTCCGCTATCTGGAGCCGGGCCACCGCGGCCAGATCGACTACGCGCTGCTGCCGCACGACCGGGTCACCGGCATCTCGCGCTGGGACCTGCGGCTGAACGCCGACGGCGACGTGATGCCCAACTGGACCTACAACGTCCATACCGAGCGCGTCTCCGACGACGACTACTGGAAGGACCTGCGCAGCCGGATGCTGTCGCAGACGCCGCGCCTGCTGTCGACGGATGTGCGTACCCAGCGCGACTTCAGCTTCAACTGGGGCGAGATGCAGACCTACGCGCGGATCCAGAAATGGCAGCCGCTGCAGGTCGCGCAGATCGAGGACAAGTTCGCCTCGCCGTACCAGCGCTCGCCGCAGATCGGCGTGCGGCTGCAGAGCGGCGCCGATGAATCGGTGCTGGCCGGTTATCTCCCGACCGGTCGCCGCGCCCGCCTGGAGGGCGGCCTGGAGCTCGAGTACAACCGCTTCGACCTGCCCGGCGGCGCGCTGGACTCGCAGACGCAGACCGGCGAGCGGATCCACCTGCTCGGTCACCTGAGCCTGCCGTTCAGCGGTGCGGCCTGGTGGCTGATCCCGAAGATGTCGATCAACGCGGCGAGCTACAACCTCGACCAGCCGATCGACGCGACCGGCCGGCGCTCGATCGGCCGCACCATCCCGACCTTCAGCGTCGACCACGGCTGGATCCTGGAGCGCAACACCTCGCTGTTCGGCCAGGCGATGCGCCAGACGCTGGAACCGCGCCTGCTGTACGTCAACACGCCGTACCGCGACCAGAGCGCGATGCCCAACTTCGACGCGGCGCCGCGGGACTACAACTTCGATTCGGTCTTCGCGGAGAACCAGTTCTCCGGCGTCGACCGGGTGAACGACGCCAACATGCTGGCCTTCGGCGCGACCACGCGCTGGATCGAGGATGAGCGCGGCGAGGAGCAGCTGCGCCTGGGCATGGTCCAGCGCTACCTGTTCCGCAACCAGCAGATCACGCCCGACGGCTCGCCGCAGACGCACCGGCTCTCCGACGTGGTGCTGCTGGCCTCGGCGCACTTGAACCAGGCCTGGTGGACCGACAGCACGCTGCAGCTGAATTCCGCCGACGGCAAGGTCGAGCGGACCGTGCTGCGGCTGCGCTATTCCCCCGGTCCGTTCCGCACCGTCAGCGCGTCCTACCGACTCGCCCGCGGGCAGAGCGAACAGGTCGAGCTGGCCTGGCAATGGCCGCTGTTCGGACCGGACCGCAAGTCGGTCTCCGGCGGACCCGGTTGCGCCGGCGCTTGGTACGGCGCGGGCCGGCTGCAGTACTCGATGCGCGACAAGCGCTTCACCGATTCCGTGGTCGGCGCCGAGTACGACTCGGGCTGCTGGATCCTGCGCGTCGGCGCGGAACGCCAGGCCACCGGCCGCGCGGAAACCAACACCCGACTGATCCTCCAGCTGGAGCTGGTCGGCCTGTCGCCGCTGGGCTCCAATGCGCTGAAAGTGTTGAGAGACAATATCCCGGGTTACCGTTCGCTGAGCTCCGAGCGCTCGGCTTTTGGCACATATGACTGAACTGCGTTCGATGCGATATCTCCAGCCGGTGGCGGCCACCCTCCTGTCCCTGAGCGCCGCCCTGGCCGGCTCGGTTTCCTCGGCGCAGACGACGCCCGCGGCAACCCCAGCGGCGGCGGCCCCAACGCCTGCTGCTGCGGCATCGACGCCGGCGGTCAATCGTCCGGTCGTCGAACAACGGCAGCTCAAGCCGGGTGACTACATCGCGGTGATCGTCAACACCGACATCGTGGCGGCGTCGGAAGTGATCCAGCGCACCGAGCGCGCGCGCGAGGAAGCCCGTCAGCGCGGCCAGACCGTCACCAACGAACTGCTGCACAAGCAGGCCTTGGACACCTTGGTCGACGAGCGGGTGGTCGTGACCTACGCCCGTGAGAACGGCCCGCGCGTGGACGAGCCGGAGCTGGATCGTGTCGTCGCGAACGTCGCGACGCAGAACAAGCTGACGATGCCCGAGCTGCGCCAGCGCCTGGCGGCCGAGGGCATCGACTTCAAGCGTTTCCGCGAGAACCTGCGCGACCAGATGCTGAGCGAGCGCGTCCGCGAGCGCGAGGTGCAGGGCCGCATCCGCGTCACGGACGGCGACATCGACAAGTACCTGGAAGAGCGCCAGGCCGCGCTGCAGGGGCGCGCGCAGCTGAACATCGCGCAGATCCTGGTGCCGGTGCCGGAAGGCTCGAGCGTCGCGGTGGTCGCCGAGCGCAAGGCCCGCGCGGACGCCGCGCTGGCCCGCATCAAGGCCGGCGAGGACTTCGCCAAGGTCGCCCGCGAAGTGTCGGAAGACGCGAACAAGAACCGCGGCGGCGAGATCGGTCTGCGCGCCGCCGACAAGCTGCCCGATGTCTTCGTCGACGCGGTCAAGGACCTGAAGGACGGCGAGGTGCGGCCTGAACCGTTGCGCTCCGAAGCCGGCTTCCACGTGCTGAAGCTGATCGAGCGTCAGACCGGCAAGGCATCGATCAACGTGGTCGTGCAGACCCATGCGCGCCACATCCTGCTGCGCCCCTCCGAGCAGTTGAGCCCCGAGCAGGCGACCCGCCGGATGGTCGAGTTCAAGCGGGCGATCGAGTCTGGCCGTGCCACCTTCGAACAACTGGCCCGCGCCAACTCGGAAGACGGCAGCGCGCAGGAAGGCGGCGACCTGGGCTGGGTCTCGCCGGGCGGCTTCGTGCCCGAGTTCGAGCAGGCCATGGATGCGCTGCCGCTCAAGGGCATCTCGGACCCGGTGCCGTCGCGTTTCGGCATCCACCTGATCCAGGTGATGGAGCGCCGCGACGTGGTGCTCGATACGAAGCAGCTGCGCGAGCAGGCCCGCAATGCGCTGCGCGAGCGCAAGTACGACGACGCCTACAACGACTGGATGAAGGAAATCCGCGCCCGCGCCTTCATCGAGACGCGCGAGTGGCTGGACTGACCGGCCGGGACTGAGTTCATGGGACATGTCGCGCGCAAGCGCTTCGGCCAGCACTTCCTGACCGACAAGGCGATCATCGACGGTATCGTCGACGCGATCGCGCCGGGCGAAGACCAGGCGATGGTCGAGATCGGTCCGGGCCTGGGCGCGATGACGCTGCCGCTGCTGCAGCGGCTGCCGGCGTCGAGCCGGCCGCTGACCGTCATCGAACTGGACCGCGACCTCGCCGCCCGCATGCGCAAGCGCGGCGATGTGACGGTCATCGAGTCCGACGTGCTGAAGGTGGACTTCGCCGCGCTGGCCGCCGAGCGCGGCCGCAAGCTGAAGGTTGTCGGCAACCTGCCGTACAACATCTCCTCGCCCATCCTCTTCCACTTGCTGGGTTTCGTGGACCACGTGGTCGACCAGACCTTCATGCTGCAGAAGGAAGTCGTCGACCGCATGGCCGCCAAGCCGGGCAACAAGGACTTCGGCCGGCTGACCGTCATGCTGCAATGGCGTTACGACGTCGAGGCGCTGTTCGACGTGCCGCCGGAGGCCTTCGATCCGCCGCCGCGGGTCGACTCGGCGATCGTGCGCATGGTGCCGCTATCGGCGCCGGCCAAGGTCGACGAGGCGCTGCTGAGCGAACTGGTCGCCTCGGCCTTCTCGCAACGCCGCAAGCTGCTGCGGCATTCGCTCGGCAAGTGGCTGGAAGCCCGCGGCTTCCAGGGCGAGTTCGACCTGCAACGCCGCGCCGAAGAGGTGCCGGTGGCGGAGTTCGTCGCGCTGGCGCTCGCGGTCCAAGGCTGAGCCCAAAGAAAAAGGCCTTCCGTCGCCGGAAGGCCTTCTGCGTCAAACCCGGAGGTCAGTCGATCTTCAATGCCTCATGCGGCGCTGAGCCACATGGACGTATCGAAGGCGCTGCACATCATCGGCATGTTCATGCCGAAGTTCGGATTCGGATTCGCCTTGGTGCTCTTGAGCACCGGCTTCACCTCGGGGGCCACTTCGGTCGCCCGCTCCCAGGAACCTTGTTCTTGAGAGCGGGCTACTGAAAAGAATAGAAGCACCGGAATGAGACCTTCCGCTCGGCCCAGAAATCGGCCGCCTCGCGGAAGACGTCGAGCAACTGCTCGCGCGCCTCACGATCGAATTTCGCATGGTCCGGCAACTGGTCCAGCACCACGACGAACCCTGGCTGCGCACCCGACTTGTGGACCAGATTGGTCATGCAGTCGTACAGCGCTTCCATGTTCTTCCCGAAGTGGGCCGGGAACAGGAAATTGCTGGCAATCAATTCCAGCACGTCCTGTTTGGTCTCCGCTGGAGACAGGTCGGCGTACAGGAAGTGTTGGCCGGCGTCCTGCGCGGCCTGCATCAAGTCCTCGACCCGGTAGGCTCTGATCGCCTGCACGATGTTGGGACGGACTGTCTGCAAAAGCATTGTCGCGTTCCTCCTAGATGGGGGTTCCGAGTTCATGTCCAACCATGCCCGCGGCACCGGACAGAACCCGCTGGGGAGCCTGCAATCGTCGGTGGCGTGGGTGGGGTCAGAGAGGGTTAACCCTGAACTCTGAAACCGAGATGGTACAGAAACGGACCCGAATGCTCAAGCCGGGGGTGACCAGAATGCCCTAAAAAGCGGCACTGTGAGCGTGCGCACACATACGCTGAAATCGATGGGAGACATGCTCGTCATCCCAAGGAAATCGGCTGGTGAGCCGCTACAAACTTTTTCTATAGACCGGGCCGCAGGTCGGGTTTAAAGGCCTTCCGGCACCCCTTTCGAGGGGCGCGGTAGGCCCGGAACCGAATATTCTTCGGTCCGGAAACGGCAGGGTCAGCGAGCCGCGTTGGCGTCCGCGACGGTGAGGGCCGTCATGTTCACGATGCGGCGCACCGTGGCCGACGGCGTCAGCACATGGACCGGCTTGGCCGCGCCGAGCAGCACCGGCCCGATCGCGATGCCGCCGCCGGCAGCCGTCTTCAGCAGGTTGTAGCTGATGTTGGCCGCGTCGATGTTCGGCATGACCAGCAGGTTGGCCTCGCCCGTGAGCGAGCTGTTGGAGACCAGCTGATCGCGGTAGTGCGGGTCCAGCGCGGCGTCGCCGTGCATCTCGCCGTCGGCTTCCAGCCAGGGCGCCTGTTCCTTGATCAGGGCCAGCGCGTCGCGCATCTTGACCGCGGACGGGCAGTTGCTCGAACCGAAATTGCTGTGCGACAGCAGCGCCGCCTTCGGACGCAGGCCGAAGCGCATCATCTCCTCGGCCGCCATCTGCGTGATCTCGGCGATCTGCTCGGCGGTCGGGTCGTAGTTGACGTGGGTGTCGACCAGCATGATCTGGCGGCCCGGCAGGATCAGACCGTTCATGCAGGCGAAAGTCTTCACGCCGGGGCGCTTGCCGATCACCTGGTCGATGTACTGCAGGTGCATCGCGGTGTTGCTCCAGGTGCCGCAGAGCATCCCGTCCACTTCACCCTTGTGCAGCATCATGGCGCCGATCAGCGTCAGGCGGCGGCGCATCTCGATCTTGGCGAGCTGCTGGGTCACGCCCTTGCGCTCGGTCATTGCGAGGTAGGTCTGCCAGTAGTCGCGGTAGCGCTGGTCGAACTCGGTGTTCACCACCTCGTAGTCGCGACCTTCCTGAAGGCGCAGGCCGAAGCGCTCGCAACGCTGCGCGATGACCTCCGGACGGCCGATCAGCGTCGGACGGGCAATGCCCTCGTCGATGACGATCTGCACCGCGCGCAGCACCCGTTCCTCTTCGCCTTCCGCGTAGGCCACGCGCTTGTGCTTGGCCTTCTTCGCGATCTGGAAGATCGGCTTCATCGTCGTGCCGGAGGCGTAGACGAAGCTCTGCAGCTTCTCCAGATACGCCGGCATGTCGGCGATCGGCCGCAGCGCGACGCCCGAGGCTTCCGCCGCCAGCGCGACCGCCGGAGCGATCTTCATCATCAGGCGCGGGTCGAAAGGCTTCGGGATCAGGTATTCCGGGCCGAAGCTCAGGTTCGCACCGGCATACGCGGCGGCCACGACCTCGCTCTGCTCCGCCTGGGCGAGCTCGGCGATCGCGTGGACGGCGGCGATCTCCATCTCGTCGTTGATTGTCGTCGCACCGCAGTCCAGGGCGCCGCGGAAGATGTACGGGAAGCACAGGACGTTGTTGACCTGGTTCGGATAGTCCGTCCGGCCCGTGGCCATCAGCGCGTCGCCGCGGATGGCGTGCACGTCCTCCGGCTGGATCTCCGGATTCGGGTTGGCCAGCGCGAAGATGATCGGCCGCGCCGCCATCGAGGCGACCATGTCCTGCTTGAGCACGCCGCCCGCCGACAGGCCCAGGAAGATGTCCGCGCCGGCGATCACGTCGCGCAGGCTGCGCTGCTCGGTGGGCTGGGCGTAGACGGCCTTGTCCGGGTCCATCAGCTCGGTGCGGCCTTCGTAGACCACGCCGGCCAGGTCGGTCACCCAGATGTTCTTGCGCGGCAGGCCCAGCTTGACCAGCAGGTTCAGGCAGGCGAGGGCGGCGGCGCCCGCGCCCGAGGTCACCAGCTTCACCGACGCGATGTCCTTGCCCGCGACCTTCAGGCCGTTGAGCAGGCCGGCAGCGACCACGATGGCGGTGCCGTGCTGGTCGTCGTGGAAGACGGGGATCTTCATCCGCTTGCGCAGCTCGCGCTCGACGTAGAAACAGTCCGGCGCCTTGATGTCTTCGAGGTTGATGCCGCCGAAAGTGGGCTCCAGCGCGGCGATCACGTCGACCAGCTTGTCGAGGTCGTGCTTCTCGTCGATCTCGAGGTCGAAGACGTCGATGCCGGCGAACTTCTTGAACAGGACGCCCTTGCCTTCCATCACCGGCTTGGAGGCCAGCGGGCCGATGTCGCCCAGGCCCAGCACGGCGGTGCCGTTGGAGATCACCGCGACCAGGTTGCCGCGCGAGGTGTAGCGGAACGCGTTGGCGGGGTCGGCGACGATCTCCTCGCACGCGGCCGCCACGCCCGGCGAGTACGCCAGGGCCAGGTCACGCTGGTTGATCAGCTGCTTGGTGGCCGCGATGGCGATCTTCCCGGGGGTCGGGAACTCGTGGTATTCGAGAGCGGCCTGGCGCAGCTGCGCACGTTTTTCTTCGGACGTGGACATGGGGGACTCTTCTGGTTGAAACCGGTCCGCCGTCGTGGGCCGGGTCGGCGATTGTAGGAGTCCGCCCCGACGGCGGCAGTGCGGACTATGCGTATGCTGCATGTCGGCAGGGCCGCAGGCACATACGCGAAACTGCGCATCGCCACGGGCCCGCGGCGCGCCATACTGCCTGCCCCGCACGCGCGCGAGACCCCTTGCCATCGCACGCGTGGGCGATCCTTTCAAGCGCCTTTCACGTCGCGTTCACGCCGCCTTTCTCGACTTCAGCGATTTCCGCTTGCCTGCTCCGACCATCATGCGGCCCGCCGCCCCCTTTCCCCCGATGGCGCCTGGCGCCCGACCGCGGCGCTGGCGGCGTGCGCTGCTGTGGGGAACGCTGGTCGCGCTGCTGCTGATCGCGCAGTCGTTGCTGCTGTCGCTGACCTTGAGTCACGAGGCGGCCCGCGCGCAGGAGGCGTCCGACCTGGCCGCCGCCGAGGTGACCGCGCGCGCCAAGCAGTTGATCGGCCGCGACCTGCAGGGCCTGCAGGGCCTGATGTGGGCGGAGGACGATGACTGGCGCGGCAACGCCGCCGCGCAGCTGCGCCAGACGCGCGTGCTGTTGCGCATCGAGCTGCGCGATTCGGAGCGCCAGGTGCGGCGCGCCGTCGACACGCCGTACGCGCCACCGCTGTTCTCGATCCTGTCGCGCGAGCAGCTGCAGATCGAGACCGAGCTCGCCTGCATCGCCGCGTTGAGACAGGGCACGCCGCTGTTCTCGCGCTCCTACTTCGTGCCGGGCCCGGGCGGCGACGGCATGGAGGTCGCCGACCTCTGCCTGCCGCGTGTGCGCGCCGGCGAGCCGCGCTCGTACGTCGTCGCGACGATGGGCTTGCGGCCGCTGCTGGAGGAGTCGGTCTCGCAGGACCAGGCACGGCGCTTCGAGATGTCCTTCGTCGAAGGCGACGGCACGCGCCTGGCGCGCACCGGCCTGACGCGCGGCACCGGCTTCTACCTGTCGGAGCGACTGCTCGACCTGCCGGGCCTGAGCCTGCAGCTGCGCGTCGACAACGCCACCGGCCGGCCGCAGCTGATCCCGAACCTGGCGACGGCGCTGGTGCTCGGCCTGTCGATGGCGCTCTTCGCGCTGGTCATCATTCTGGCGCGCGACACCCGCAAGCGCGCGCAGGCGGAACACGCGCTGGCGGAGTCCCTCGCGTTCCGGCAGGCGATGGAGAACTCGCTGATCACCGGCCTGCGCGCCCGCGACCTGGACGGCAACATCAGCTATGTGAATCCGGCGTTCTGCGCGATGGTCGGCTACCCGGCGGAGGAAGTGGTCGGCACCGGCCGTCCGCCGCACGCACCGCCGTACTGGCCGCCGGAGTTCACCGACGAATACTGGCGCCGCCACCACGACCGCGAGGCGCGCTGGGAAGCAGGCCTGCCGCCGCGCGAGGGCTTCGAGACCGTCTTCGCGCGCAGCACCGGCGAGCGCTTCCCGGTGATGATCTACGAGGCGCCGCTGCTGAACGCCGAAGGCCAGCAGACCGGCTGGATGAGCGCGGTGCTGGACCTGAGCGCGCAGCGCAAGGTCGAGGAGCTGTCGCGCCAGCAGTCGGACCGGCTGCAGGCGACGGCGCGGCTGGCGACGGTGGGTGAGATGGCCTCGCTGCTGAGCCACGAACTGAACCAGCCGCTGGCGGCGATCGCGAGTTACGCGACGGCCTCGATCAACCTGATGGTGCGCGAGGCCGACGATCCGCAGACGCCGGCCATGGTGCGCCAGGCCGTGACACGCATCGCCGAGCAGGCCGAGCGCGCGGGCCGCGTCATCAAGAGCGTGCACGACTTCGTCCGGCGCCGCGAGGCGGCGCGCGAGTGGGTGAACGTCGAGCAGCTGCTGGAGGCGGTGCTGCCGCTGATCCGGCTGCAGGCGCGCAAGAGCGGCGCGCGCATCGAGATGGACCTGGCCCGGGGCCTGCCGCGCGTGCGCTGCGACCGGACCATGGTCGAGCAGGTGCTGCTGAACCTCACCCGCAATGCGATCCAGGCGATGGACGGCCCGACGCCGCTCGCCGACCGGGCGCTGATCATCCAGGTGAAGCGCCTGCAGCCGCGCTGGCTGAGTTTCGCGGTGATCGACCGCGGGCCGGGCATTCCGGCCGAAGTGGCGCGTCAGCTGTTCACGCCGTTCTTCACGACCCGCACCGAAGGCATGGGCCTGGGCCTGAGCCTGTGCCGCACGGTCGTGGAGCAGCATGGCGGCGCGATGGATTTCGAAAGCCGCGTGGCGCCCGCGTCGCCGACCGGGACCGAGTTCCGTTTCAGCCTGCCGTGCGAGGATGCGCCTGGGTCGGCGCCGAAGTCCGGAGCCGACCGGTTCCCCGTCATTGGATCTGGAGAGTCGTCCGCATGAAGCCGCAGTCCCTGCCGATGGTCTACCTCGTCGACGACGAGGAAGTGGTGCGCGACGCGCTCGCCTGGCTGCTGCGCTCGCGGCGGCTGCTGTCCGAGGGCTTCGGCAGCGCCGAGGCCTTCGAGTCGATGCTGGACGGCCTGCCGCGCAGCGGGCGCGACTGGCCGTCGGCGCCGAGCTGTCTGCTGCTGGACGTGCGCATGCCCGGGATGAGCGGCCTGGCGCTGTTCGAGCGGCTCATCGAGCGCGGCCTGCTGGAGACGCTGCCGGTGATCTTCCTGACCGGTCACGGCGACGTGCCGACGGCGGTGGCGGCGGTGAAGCAGGGCGCCTACGACTTCGTCGAGAAACCGTTCTCGGACAACGCGCTGGTGGACCGCGTCGAGCATGCGCTGGCGCAGAGCGCCGAGGCGATCTCCGCGCGCGACGCGAAGTCGGCGCTGGGGCATCGCGTCGGCGACCTGACCGAGCGCGAGCGCGAGGTGATGCAGCTGGTCGTGCAGGGCCTGCCCAACAAGCTGATCGCGGACCAGCTCAACATCAGCGTGCGCACGGTGGAAGTCCATCGCGCGCGGGTCTTCGAGAAGATGGATGTGAAGTCCGCGGTCGAGCTGTCCAACCTGCTGCGCGGCGACAATGCCGCCCATGGGTGATTCTTCTGACGCGTCCGGCGCAATTGCCGGTGCATCTGCCGGTATGTGTGCCGTTACGTCTGCCAGTACGTCTGGCGAGGGCGAGCGACGGGACGGCCGGCCGCTGGGCGAGTTCGATCTGATCGACCGTTTCTTCGGCCGCGCCGGGCGCGCCGGCCGGACCGAAGGCGGCGCGGTCACGCTGGGCATTGGCGACGACTGCGCGGTGCTGACGCCGTCGGCGGGCCATCAGTGGCTGGTGACGGCGGACATGCTGGTCGAGGGCCGGCATTTCCTGTCGACGGTGTCGCCGCGGCGGCTCGGCCACAAGGCGCTGGCAGTGAACCTCAGCGACCTCGCGGCCTGCGGTGCGACCCCCAAGGCCTTCTTCCTGTCGCTGGCGCTGCCGCGCGTCGACGAGGCTTTCCTGGCGGGTTTCGCGCAAGGGCTGTTCGAACTCGCCGATGCGCATCGCATCGTGCTTGCCGGCGGTGATACGACGGCGGGGCCGCTCAACATCAACATCACCGCGATGGGCGAAGTGCCAGCAGGCCAGGCGCTGTTGCGCTCGGGCGCGAAGTCGGGTGACGACGTCTGGGTCAGCGGCACGCTGGGCGATGCGCGGCTGGCGCTGGAGGTGTTCCGCGGCACGCTGTCGCTGAGCGCGTCGCAGTTCGACGAAGCCCGTCTGCGGATGGAAATGCCCGAACCGCGCGTGGCGCTCGGACGCGCGCTGCGCGGGATCGCGACGAGCGCGGCGGATGTGTCCGACGGTCTGGCCGGCGACATCGGCCATGTGCTGAAGCGTTCCAACGTCGGCGCGACCTTGCGACTGGCGGATCTGCCGCGGTCGGGCGTGCTCGGCGCGATGCCGGAAGACATCCAGCAGCTGTGCCTGCTGAGCGGCGGCGACGATTACGAACTCGTCTTCACCGCGCCCGCCGACGCGCGTGAGCTTGTGCTCGAGGCAGGTCGCGTGTCCGGCACGCCGGTGTACCGCGTCGGGCGCATCGATGAAGAACCCGGCCTGCGCGTCGTCGACGGCGCGGGGCGTCCGCTGCAGGATCGCCTGCAGAGCTTCGACCACTTCAAATCATGAGCGCGGTGCGTCCGACTTTCGGTTTCATGGCCAGGCACCCCGCGCATTGGATCGCGATGGGGTTCGGCAGCGGGCTGGCGCCGAAGGCGCCGGGAACGGTGGGCACGCTGTGGGGCTGGGCCGCGTTCGCGATCCTGAACCTGTGGCTGACGCCGGTGATGTGGGGCGTGGTGATCGCCGCGAGCATCCCGATCGGCTGGTGGGCTTCGACGGTGACGGCGAGGCATCTCAAGACCTGCGATCCCGGTTCGGTCGTGTGGGACGAGATCGTCGCGATCTGGCTCGTGCTGTGGTTGATCATGCCGGCGGGGTTCTGGTGGCAACTGGCGGCGTTCGGCGTGTTCCGCTTCTTCGACGCGGCCAAGCCGGGTCCAGTGCGCTGGGCCGATGCGCTGTTCAAGATCGAGCCCGGCCAGCCAGTGACGGTGTGGCAAGGCTTCGGCATCCTGTTCGACGATCTGGTGGCGGCTGCATGTACGCTTGTGGTGTTGGCCGGCGCGAGGGCCTTGTTGCACTGACGGCCGGGCGCTGTCATCCACGGATGCCAGATCATCCAGATCCATCGACGAGGAGATCCCCATGCTGTTTCCCGACGAATCCGAACTGATCGAACGCATCGCCCTGGCGCTGATCCAGCGCAAGGAGCGCATGGGCACCGCGGAGTCCTGCACCGGCGGCCTGATCGCGGCGGCGTGCACGAGCCTGGCGGGTTCGAGCCAGTGGTTCGAGCGCGGCGTGGTGAGCTACACCAACCAGGCGAAGACGGAGCTGCTCGGCGTGCCGGCGGCGCTGATCACGCTGCATGGCGCGGTGAGCGGCGAAGTGGCCGAACAGATGGCGCGCGGCCTGGTGGCGCACGCACCCATCGACTGGGCGATCGCCGTGACCGGCGTGGCCGGGCCGGGCGGCGGCACCGAGAACAAGCCGGTCGGGACGGTGTGGCTCGCGCTGATGCACGGCCGGCAGCGCGTGCGGGTGTGGAAGGAGCACTTCACCGGCGACCGGCATGCGGTGCGCGCGCAAACCGTTCGCGCCGGGCTGGAAGCCCTGTGTGATGCGCTCGAAGACCGAGACTCTTGAGTAGTCAAGGTTAGGAACGCGATCCCTCTTTCGCGTCCGCCATCGCTTGGTATTCGGCGATCAGTCGGTCGAAGACTTCGTCCGCGGCTTTGCCTTTCCCTGCCGCGGCCGCAGCCTTGCCGCGAGAGATGGATTCTTCAAATGCCTTCATTCAAGCAATGCGGTTGGCGCGTCGACTCTCGGTTGATTCGATCTCATCCATGCGATGTGCTGAGTCTGGTTTGCTTTCAAGCATTGAAGGCCCTCGCGAGGTCTTGAGATGAATGAAGGATGCGATGAACCATGACACGCTGCGCCATGACGTTCACGGAATAGAAGATGCCGTATCGCCCATGACTGCGGCGCCGGATGTGAGGGTAGGGGCGAAGGCGGGCGGACGGAAATGACTCAGCCATGGTCGACAACCCGTTGACCTTGGCCATCAGTTCGGCCAGGAACGACGGGGCCCGCGAAGGGTTGTCCCGCGCGATGTATTCGCCAATGGAGTCCAGATCTGCCCGCGCCTTCCGAAGAAGGCGGACGATCATTTCTTCGAGTCCGCCAGCGCCTGGTACTTGGCGATCAACGGCAGGAAAACGTCTTCGACGCTTTCGCCCTCACTGATGGCCTCCTCGGCAACACCTTCGGCGAAGGAGTCCTCGAACGCCTTCAACCTCGCCTCGCGCCAAGCCTGCAGCTCCACGCTGTCCCGCAGCACCTGCGTGCGCGACGAATACTTTCCGCTCTCGATCAGATTCAGCACGATGGCCTCCAGTTCGGGTCCCAGATCTGTGTGAATCATCTCGGTAGGTCCTGCAAAAGGAAATCGCTTCAGAGGGGGAGATCGCATCCCCAATCAGCGGGAGCAAGCTCGAGGGATCTACTCGCACGAGTCAGTAGGTCGCTGCTGGCTCAGCGTTCATGCCGGGCAAGACCTGTCCCTCACAGCCCGGCCAGGATCGTGTTCGCTTGCGCGTCGTCGAGGTCGGGCGGCTGCCAACCGCGCAGCCAGTCCGCGAACTTCTCCGCCGGCATCGGCCGCGACAGGAAGTAGCCCTGCCCCTGGTCGCAGCCCAGCGTCTGCAGCAGCGTCCATTGCTTGGCGGTCTCCAGCCCTTCGGCGACCACCGTCAGCCCCAGGTTGTGTGCGAGCTCGATCGTCGAGCGCACGATCTTGGCATCGTCGATGTCGCGCTCCATGTTCATCACGAAGCTGCGGTCGATCTTCAGTTCGTCCACCGACAGCTGCTTCAGGTAGGCGAGCGATGAATAACCGGTGCCGAAGTCGTCGATCGACAGCTTGAACCCGAGCGCATGCAACTGCTCCAGCGTCTGCAGCGCGCGCTGCGGGTCGTCCATGATCGCGGACTCGGTGATCTCCAGGCACAGCGCCGGCGGCGGCACGCCTGCCACCAGGTCCGCCACCTTGATCGGCAGGTCCTGGTCCATCAGGTCCCGCGTCGACAGGTTCACGCTGATCGGCAGCGCCAGTCCGTCCCGCTGCAAGCCCATCCAGGCCTGCGCCGACGCATGCAGCACCCACGCGGTGATCTGGCGGATGAATCCCGTCTGCTCCGCGAAGGGGATGAACTCCATCGGCGGCACCAACCCGCGCGTCGGATGCTGCCAGCGCACCAGCGCCTCCGCGCCCGAGATCTTCTGGCCGTGCAGGTCCACCTTCGGCTGCAGGAACAGGCGCAGTTCGCCGGCGTCGATCGCATGCCGCAACTCGCTCAGCAGCGACAACGATTCCTGGCTCGCCGCGTCCATGCTCGGCGCGTAGACCTCGCAGCCGCTCTGGCCCCGCTTGGCGGCATGCATCGCGAGCTCCGCGCGCGCCAGCAGGAGCATCGGGTCGCGCCCATGCTGCGGGTACAGCGCCACGCCCATCCCCGCCGAGAGGTCCACGGTCTGATCGTCGATGCTCAGCGCCCGTTCGAAGTCGCGCTGGATGCGCTTGCAGATCGCTTCGGCCCGCGTCGCACCGGCACCGTCGATCATCAGCAGGAACTCGTCGCCACCCACGCGCGCGATCAGGCTCACCTCGCCCGTCAGCAGGTGCTGCAGCCGGTCCGCCACCGCGCGCAGCAGCCGGTCGCCGAAAGGGCGCCCAAGCACGTCGTTGACATGCTTGACGCGATCCAGGTTCAGCATCAGCAAGGAGAAACGCGCGTCGCTCTCCGCCATCCGTCTGGCGAGCGCCTGGTGGAACTGTTCCCGGTTCGGCAGGTCCGTCAGCGGATCCCAGAATGCGAGGCGGTTCACCTCTTCCTCACGCGCCCGGATGCCCTGGCGCATCGCCTCGAAGGCCTCGGCCAGATCGCCGATCTCGTCGCGCGAAGGCCGTTGGACAGGCTGCGCATAGTCGCCCTGGCCGAGCCGGTGCGCCGCGCTCGCCAAGGCTTTCACCGGTCCGCTGATGCGCCGTGCCGTCAGCACGGCGCCGACGGCGAACAGCAGCACGCCGACGCCGCTCAGTCCGAGGAGCATCCATTGCAGGCGCCGGTACGGCGCGAGCGCCTCGTCCACCGAGCGCAACAGCAGCACGGCCACCGACTTGTCGGTATCGCCGCCGTGCGCCAGCGGTTGCAGGCGGGCCTGGAACAGCTCGTCATCCAGCGGGATGTGGAAGGTGCGCACCTCACGATCGGAGGCGCCCAGCGTGGGCAGCGCCTGGACCGCGCGCGCCGTCGCCGCGGGATCGAGCACCGACGCGAGGACCTGCCACTGCCCCGTCGCCGACTGCGCCAGCAGCACGCCCTGGATGCGCACGATGCGCTTGAGCTCCTGCAACTGGTCGCTCTTCATCTCGAAGCCGGTGAAGATCCAGCCGCCCAGCCCCGCTGCGCGCATCCGCGCGACCACGACCTGGTAGGCCTTGCCGTCCAGCAGCAGCAACTGGCTCTGCGTGCGGCCCTGCTGCTCGCGGGTCACGCCGCGCAGCAGCGGCGTCACCTTCGCCGCGATCGCGTCGGTTGCCGTCACCAGCTTGAAGGCGTCGTCGGCATACCCGATGAACGCGGCATCGCCGCGTTCGCTCAGGTTGGTGAAGACGTCCTGCAGCATCGCGCGGAGTTCCTCGCCCTGGATGCCGGCGGATACCAGCTGGCGCAGACCGTAATCCGATTGCAGCAGGTCGGCCACCAGGCCGCGCTGCTGGTTGTCTTCGTCGATGAGCTGGACCAGGATGCGCTCGCCGGCCTCGAGTTCCTCGGTCACCTGCGCGCGGGCGTTGCGTCCGATGCCCTGGTCGATCAGCGCGAGGTTGAGCAGCTGGACGACCAGCAGCAGCGCCAGGAACAACGCGACGATGCGCCCTTCCAGCCGCCGCAGGTTGAGGAAGTCCGGCCAGCGCATCGCGGCGTCAGTCCTTCAGCTCGACCTTCAACACGCCCGACGCGCCCGCGCCCACTGCCAGCGGTTGCGCGGTCGGCGCGGCATTGCCCAGGCGCGACGCCCACAGGCGCAGGCGATGATCGCCGGGCGGGAGGTTCAGCTTGACCTCGCCTTTGGCGTCCGTGATCCCGAACACCGGCGTGTCGACCACGACGATGTGCGCGCTCATCCGGTCGTGGATGTTGCAGCCGAGCTGGGCCACGCCCGGCTTGTCGAAGACCACCGGTTCCGACGGCGTGCCGGAGTACAGCTTGAGCTCGAACTTCTTCGTCGCCGAGAACGAGTAGACGTGATGCCGTACGGTGTCGAAATCGGGGAAGTTCACCGCGGTGCCGGTCTGCACCACCAGCAGTTGGGGCTGGAACTGGCGGTCGCGCTGCGACATCTCGGCGGTGGCGCCTGCTGCCGGCCTGGCCGGCTGCCCTTTCAGTTCGACGGCCACGGCCGCATTCGGCACCGGTGCGCCGCCGGCGTCACGGACCTGGATCGTCCAGTCCGCCGCGCGGGCTGCCGGGGCGCTCATCAGCGCCCCCGCCAAAGTCGCGGCGGCAATCAGGAAGGGGGCGGAACGGGAGTAGCTCATCAGCGACGCCAGAGGGACGACAAGCGTCAACCATAGCGGGTTTTCTGCGCCGGCGGGCGCAGGGCTTGCTCCAGGAGGAGGGCCAATCGTCCGAGGGCTTCCCAGGGATCGGTGGGCCATTCCGGATGGCGCAAGCCCTTGACGATCCCGTCGCAGATCTGTGCGGCGACGACCAGCCGCGTCAGCGCCGCGCCGTGCAACTGCGGCACGATGCGTTCGAAGAGGCGCTCCTTGGGTCCCCAGATGCGGGACTCCCGCAAGGCCATCGGCAGCGGCTTGCCCGCAGCCACCGCGTCATGGACGCGCTTCAGGCCGCGGATGTCCTCGGCCATCGTCCAGTGCACCAGCACCGCCACTTCGCCCTCGGCCTTCAGGCCGTCGAGCATGCGCAGCACGCGGCCGACCTTGCCGCTCAGCAAGGCCTCGCTGAGCTTGAAGACGTCGAAGCGCGCCACGTCCAGCACGGCGGCCTCGATGTGCTGCAGGCTGAGCTCGCCCTTCGGATGCAGCAGCGCGAGCTTCTGCAGCTCCTGGTGTGCGGCGAGCAGGTTGCCTTCGACGCGGTCGGCGAAGAACTCCAGCGCCCGCTGGCCGTCCGGCCCAGCTGCGACTGGCTGCCCCTGCTGCTGCAGCCGTCGGGCGATCCAGGCCGGTAGCTCGCGACGCTCGACCGGGTCGACCTTCACCGACACGCCGGCGCTGTCCAGCGCCGTGAACCAGGCGCTGCTCATCTGGGTCTTGTCCAGGCGGGGCAGCGTCACCAGCGTCAGCACGTCCGGCGGCAGGCCGTCGACGTAGCGCTGCAGCGCGTCCGAGCCGTCCTTGCCAGGCTTGCCGCCAGGGATGCGGATCTCGATCAACTGCTTGTCGGCGAACAGGCTCATCGCCTGCGACGCCGCGATCACCGACGCCCAGTCGAAGTGCGCACCGCTGACGATGAAGACCTGGCGCTCGCTGTAACCCTGCTTGCGCGCTTCGGCGCGCAGGACATCGGCGGCTTCCTGGGCGAGCAGGGGCTCGTCGCCGTGAACGACGTACACCGGCTTGAGCCCCTTCGCCAGATGGCCGGCGAGCGCTTCGCCCTTGATCTGCATGCGCGCGGTCCGTCCGGGTTCAGTTGGGCAGGTGCACCGCCGCCAGGCGGCGCAGCAGCAGGCCGACGGCCTCCACCTGCATGGCCTTCTGCAGCGCCGCTTCTTCCTGCTCCTTGGCCAGCGCCGCGCTTTCGCTGTAGTTCATGTCGCGCGTCAGGCGCAGCTCCGTGCGCGGCAGCAGGATGTCCCCGCCCGCGGAGCGCAGCGAGTAGTCCAACGACAGCCGCAACTGCCATTCCGTGATCTGGCCGGCCGCGGTCGTCGCCACCGAGGTCTTGTCGCGGACTTCGCGCTCGGCCTCGATGATGACGTCCGCGCGGTTCGGGTCCTCGACCAGGCGCATCGTGCTGCGCTGCACCTGGCGGCGGAGCTCTTGCGCCAACGGCGAGTGCGGGATGAAACCGGTCAGCGCCAGCGTCTTGAAGTGATAGACGGGTTCCTTGCGCAACTCGAAGCCGCAGGCCGACAGCAGGCCGGTGGCACCGACTGCACCCAGGGAAGCGAACGACAGCAGATCACGGCGCTTCATGTTCATACCACCACGTTGACGAGACGACCCGGCACGATGACGACCTTCTTCGGTGCCTTGCCTTCGGCGAACTTCTCGAAGTCCGGGCTGGCCAGCGCGATCGCCTCGATCGTGGCCTTGTCGGCCGAGGCCGCCACCTTGATCGCACCACGCAGCTTGCCGTTGACCTGCAGCATCAGCTCGATCTGGTCCTGGACAAGGGCCGATTCGTCGACCTGCGGCCAGGCGGCGTCCAGCAGCTCGCCCAGTTCGGCGGCGAAGCCGAGTTCCGTCCACAGCGCGTGCGCGATGTGCGGGCAGGCCGGGTAGATCACGCGCAGCAGCACCGAGAAGCCTTCGCGCACCGCGGCCGACTGGCCTTCAGCCTTGAAGCCTTCCAGCGCGTTCAGCAGCTTCATCGCGCCCGAGACCACGGTGTTGTACTGCATGCGCTCGTAGTCGTACGAGACCTGCTTCAGCACCAGATGGACTTCTCGGCGCAGCGCCTTGCCGTCGTCGCTCAGCGCGGCGAAATCGGCGCCGCCGGTCTTGATCGCGTCGGCGTGTTTGGTGCCGAAGCCCCACACGCGCTTCAGGAAGCGGTGCGCGCCTTCGACGCCGGCGTCGTTCCACTCGAGCGTCTGTTCCGGCGGCGACGCGAACATCACGAACAGGCGGGCCGTGTCGGCACCGTATTCGTCGATCAGGGCCTGCGGGTCGACGCCGTTGTTCTTCGACTTCGACATCGTCGTCATCTCGTACTCGAGCGGCAGGCCGTCGGCCTTCAGCGTGCCGCCGGTCGGCTGGCCGTGCTCGTTGCGGATGACGTCGACCTCGTGTTCCCAGTAGTAGTTCTTGCCGGCGTCTTCCGGCTTGCGGGAGAACGCGCCCTTCAGCACCATGCCCTGCGTCAGCAGGTTGGTGAAGGGCTCGCTGAAGGTGATCAGCTTCAGGTCGCGCATCACCTTGGTCCAGAAACGCGCGTACAGCAGGTGCAGGATCGCGTGCTCGATGCCGCCGATGTACTGGTCCATCGGCATCCAGTAGTCGGTGCCGTTCGCGACCATCTGGTCCGGATTGGTCGCGTCGCAATAACGCATGAAGTACCACGAGCTGTCCACGAAGGTGTCCATCGTGTCCGTCTCGCGCTTGGCCGCGGCGCCGCACTTCGGGCAGCTGCAGTCCAGGAAGTCCGCGCGCTTGTTCAGCGGGTTGCCGCTGCCGTCGGGGATGCAGTCCTCGGGCAGCACGACGGGCAGATCCTTCTCGGGGACGGGCACCGCGCCGCAGGTGTCGCAATGGATGATCGGGATCGGGGTGCCCCAGTAGCGCTGGCGGCTGACGCCCCAGTCGCGCAGGCGCCAGGTGGTCTTCTTCTCGCCCAGGCCCTTGGTGCCGACCAGCTCGGCCACCTTGTCCACCGCCTGCTTGTGCGTCAGGCCGTCCAGCGCGCCGGAGTTGATGCACAGGCCGCGCTGCTTGTCGCCGTACCACTCGGCCCAGGCGTCGGTCGAGTAGGCCTCGTCGCCCACCGCCACGACCTGCTTGATCGGGATGCCGTACTTCTTCGCGAAGGCGAAGTCGCGTTCGTCATGCGCGGGCACGCCCATCACGGCGCCGTCGCCGTAGCTCATCAGCACGTAGTTGCCGACCCAGACCTCGACCTGCTCGCCGGTCAGCGGGTGCGTCACGAAGAGGCCGGTCGCCAGGCCCTTCTTGTCCTGCGTGGCCAGTTCGGCCTCGGTCGTGCCGCCCTGCTGGCATTCCTCGATGAACGCGGCCAGCGCGGGGTTGCTCTTCGCGGCGTGCGCGGCCAGCGGATGCTCCGGTGCGACGGCGCAGAAGGTCACGCCCATGATGGTGTCGGCGCGCGTCGTGAAGACGTACAGCAGGCCGCCCTGGATGGGCTGGCCGTCTTCTCCGGCGATCGCGTGCGGGAAGGCGAAGCGCACGCCCTCGCTCTTGCCGATCCAGTTCTCCTGCATCAGGCGCACGCGCTCGGGCCAGCCCGACAGGTAGTTCTTGTCCGAAGGATCGGCCACCGCGGCCAGCAGCTCCTCGGCGTAGTCGGTGATCTTCAGGTAGTAGCCGGGGATCTCGCGCTTCTCGATCGTCGCGCCCGAGCGCCAGCCCTTGCCATCGATGACCTGCTCGTTGGCCAGCACGGTCTGGTCGATCGGGTCCCAGTTCACGACTTGCGTGCGGCGCTCGGCGATGCCGGCCTCCAGCATCTTCAGGAACAGCCACTGGTTCCAGCGGTAGTAGTCCGGCTTGCAGGTGGCGATCTCGCGCGACCAGTCGATCGCCAGGCCCATCGCCTGCATCTGCGACTTCATGTAGGCGATGTTGTCGTAGGTCCACGCGGCCGGCGGCACCTTGTTCTTCATCGCCGCGTTCTCCGCGGGCAGGCCGAAGGCGACCCAGCCCATCGGCATCAGCACGTTGTAGCCCTTCATGCGTAGCTGACGCGTCAACATGTCGTTGATCGTGTAGTTGCGGACGTGGCCCATGTGCAGCTTGCCGCTCGGGTAGGGCAGCATGGAGCAGGCGTAGAACTTCGGCTTGGACGCGTCCTCGACGACGCGGTAGGCGTCGCGGGCGTTCCAGTGATCGCGGGCGGCCTGTTCGACCTCGGAGGGGGCGTATTTCTCGTTCATGGTGGCTCGGGCAACGTAGCCGTCGATTGTAGGAGGCCGCGCGCGGCCGCCCCATCCTCTGTGGGAGGGCCGCCTTGCGGGGGTGAACGATCAGCGCTTCGGGGGAGGCGCAGCGCCTTTGGCAGGCTCGGCGTCGTCGGCCGGCTCGCCGTTCTCGGCGACGAACGCGATCCGGTTCAGCCCCGCCTTCTGCGCCCAGCCGATCAACTGCGCGACCTTGCCGTAGGGCACGGACTGGTCGGCGCTCAGGCGCAGTTCGGCATCGGGCTGGCGCTGGGCCAGTTGCGCCAGGCGCTCGCGCATGGCCTTGGCATCGAGCTTGTCGTCGCCCAGCACGTACTCGCCCTCGGGCGTGATCGACAGCGCGATGAAGCTCGCGCCGGGTGTGGGCGACGCGGCGTCGCTCTTGGGAAGGTCCAGCTTGAGCGCGCTGCCCATCAGCGGCGCCGCGATGATGAAGATCACCAGCAGCACCAGCATGACGTCGATCAGCGGCGTCATGTTGATCTCGCCCATTGGCTTAGGCGCTTCGCGGCGTTCGAGGCGGCCGAAACTCATGGCGGATGCGTCCGGACGGGCGGGACGCTCAGGCGCCGCCGGCCAGCTCGCGCAGATCGTGCGCGAAGCCTTCGAGTTCGGCCTCGCAGGCGGCGACCCACTTGCCGAACAGGTTGTAGGCCAGCACCGCCGGGATCGCCACGGCCAGGCCGGCGGCGGTCATGATCAGCGACTCGCCGACCGGACCGGCGACCTTGTCCAGGCTGAAGTTGCCGGTCGAGGAGATGCTCATCAGCGCGTGGTAGATGCCCCAGACGGTACCGAACAAGCCGACGAAGGGGGCGGTGGCGCCGATCGTCGCCAGCACGACCTGACCCCGGCTCAGACCGTTCAGCACGACGTGGAGCGCGTCGCGCAGGCGGCGCGTCAGCTGCGAGGTCTTCTGCGCGGAGGCGGCCAGCGTGCCCGGCGCGCTGTCCTGCATGGCGGCGTCGATCAGCGGGAGCATCAGCGCACCGCGGTCCAGCACCTTGAGCTGATCCCGTCCCTGGCCGACGTCGGGCGCCGCCCAGAAGACCGGCAGGCCGCGGCCGAGATCGGTCCGCGCCCGCGCCAGCGTCCAGCTGCGCCAGAAGATCAGCACCCAGCTGCAGACCGACATCGCCAGCAGCAGCAGGGAAACGAAACGGGCGACACCGTCGCCCGCTTGCCAGAGATGGATCAGTTCGGTCATCGCGTCGTGAGTCGGGCGCCGATCAGGAGAGGTCGCGGGCTCAGGCGATGCCGAGCACGTCGTTCATGTCGAACAGCCCGGTCCTGCGCTCACCCAGGAAGCGCGCGGCGCGCAGGCTGCCCTGCGCGAAGGTGGCGCGGCTGGAAGCCTTGTGGCTGATCTCGATGCGCTCGCCGATGCCCAGGTACATCACGGTGTGGTCGCCGATCACGTCGCCGCCCCGCACGGTCGCGAAGCCGATCGTTGACGGATCGCGCTCGCCGGTGACGCCTTCGCGGCCGTAGACCGCGCAGGTCTTCAGGTCGCGGCCGAGCGCCTCGGCCACGACTTCGCCCATCTTCAGCGCGGTGCCGCTGGGCGCGTCGACCTTGTGGCGGTGGTGGGCCTCGACGATCTCGATGTCGTAGCCCTGCGCCAGCGCCTTCGACGCCTGCTGCAGCAGCTTGAGCACGACGTTCACGCCCACGCTCATGTTGGGCGCCATCATGACGGCGGCGCGCTGCGCGAATTCGCCGATCTTCGCCTTCTCGTCGGGGCTGAAGCCGGTGGTGCCGATGACGGTCCGCACGCCCAGCTCGGCGCACAGCGCGAGGTGCGTCATCGTGCCTTCGGGACGGGTGAAATCGATCAGCACGTCGGCCTTCGACAGGCCGGCGCGGAGGTCGTCGGTGATGGCAACGCCGGTCGTCTGGCCGAGGAAGGCGCCGGCGTCCTGACCCAGCGCCGGGCTGCCGGCGCGATCGAGGGCGGCAGCCAGTTCGAGGTCCTCCGCCGCCAGCACCGCCTCCACCAGCATCCGGCCCATGCGGCCGGACGCGCCGGTGATCGCGATCCGCAGTCGGCTCATCGGCGGGGCTCCAGCGGCGGGTAGTCGCGGGTCGGGCCGATGGGCTCCGGCGTCGTGGTCGCGGCCGTGCGCACCGGCGGCGGCAGCGCCTTGCGCTCCTCTTCCGTCAGCTCGAGCTTGGGTTCCTTGCTGGAGATCTTCAGCGTGTTGATCGACGCGATGAATTCCTTCTCGGTCGGCAGATCGTCCGGCGCGTCGATCTTGGACAGCTGGTCGCCGTCGAAGGTCAGCAGGATGTGGCGGTTCTGCGGCGCGGCGCCCTGGCGACGGATCGTGAAGACGTAGTCCCAGCGCGCCTCATGGAAGACGTCTGCCAGCAGCGGCGAGCCGAGGACGTCGCGCACCTGGGCGCGCGTCATGCCGGGCTTGACCGCGGCGACCTGCTCCTTGGTGACGACGTTGCCCTGGACGATCTCGACGCGATACGGCGTGACCAGGCCCAGCACCTTCTCGCCGCTCACGGAGAGCGCGTCGAACTTGGGCATCTGCGAGCAACCGCCCAGCGCCAGGAGACCAACAACCAGACCTGCCACGGCGGCGCCGGAGGCGTTCGGGCGTGCAATGCGGGCGATACGGGAATTCAATGACATGGCACGTCTCGGCCGAGGCGCAAAGGCTATGATCGCCGGATTCTAGCGGCTCGCACCCACGCTCTTCCGCAGGCGCAAACCCCATGAACCGGTCAGACGAAATCAAGAACAGCGGGCTCAAGGCCACCTTGCCCCGCATCAAGATCCTCGAGATCTTCCAGACGACCCAGCAGCGGCACATGACCGCCGAGGACGTTTACAAAGCTTTGCTCGATGAACGCGCGGACATCGGTCTCGCGACGGTCTATCGCGTCCTCACGCAGTTCGAGCAGGCGGGCCTGCTGTCGCGCAACCACTTCGAGTCCGGCAAGGCCGTGTTCGAGTTGAACGAGGGCCATCACCACGACCACCTCGTGTGCCTGACCTGCGGCTTCGTCGAGGAGTTCTACGATCCGCAGATCGAGGAACGCCAGCACGCCATTGCGCTCGATCGCGGCTTCCAGCTGCAGGAGCACTCGCTCGCGCTGTACGCGAACTGCGTGAAGAAGGACTGTCCGAACAAGCTGGTCCGCTGAGCGGGGTTGGACGTCGGCGACGGCCGGCGGCAACGGCAGGAACGACAAGGGGCTCCGTGGAGCCCCTTTCTCATGTCCCTGCGATCCGGGCCGAGGTTCAGTTCGTGTCGTTGAGGCCCTGCTCGATCGCGCGCTGGTGGCGCTCGACGAACTCGCGGTAGGTGTCGATGCCACGCAGTTGCAGGATGGTGTTGCGCACTGCGGCCTCGACCAGCACGGCCAGATTGCGGCCCGCATCCACCGCGATCACGACCTTGCGCACCGGCATGCCGAGCACATCCTCGTACAGCGGCTCGTAGGGCAGGCGTTCGAAGTCCCGCTCCATCGTTTCCTTGCGGACCAGGTGCACGATCAGCTTGAGCCGCATCTTCCGGCGCACGGCGGTCTCGCCGAAGATCGCCTTGATGTCCAGCAGGCCGATGCCGCGGACTTCCAGCAGGTTCATCAGCAGTTCGGGGCAGCGGCCTTCGATCGCCGTCTGCGCGATGCGGAAGAAGTCCACCGCGTCGTCCGCCACCAGGCCGTGGCCGCGGCTGATCAGCTCCAGGCCCAGTTCGCTCTTGCCGAGGCCGGACTCGCCGGTCAGCAGCACGCCCAGGCCGAGGATGTCCATGAACACGCCGTGCCGCGTCGTGCGGTTGGCGCAGACATGCGCGAGGTAGGCCCGCACCAGGTCGATGACATGGCCGGCGCTCTCGGCCGTGGTGAACAGCGGGATCTCGGCGCGGTCGCACATGGCGACCAGCCGGTCCGGCGCCACCTGGTCGTCGGCGACGATGATCACCGGCGGTTCCAGCGTGACGATGCGCGCGATGCGGCGGTCCAGCACGTCGCCCGAGGCCTGGCTCAGATAGCCCACCTCGCGCCGGCCCACGATCTGCACGCGGTACGGATGGATGTAGTTCAGGTAGCCGACCAGGTCGGCGGCCGATTGCGCGTCGCGCAGCGCGGCTTCGTCGAAGCGGCGCTCAGGGTGCGCGTGCCCGGCGATCCACTCCCAACGCAAGGCCTCGCGGTGTTCCTCGAACAACCGGTCCGCGCTGATGGAGGTGGCTTTCAAGTTCGGTGGGCCGCGGTCGTGGGGGTGGAGGATCGGGACGCTGCGTCGTCGCTCAGGCGACCGACTTCAGCGGCTCCCAGTCGGCGATCAGGCGGTGCACCGTGGCGGCCTCGGGTTCGGTCTTGAGGCGCTCGCGCAGTTCGCGATCGGACAGCATCTCGGCGATCTCGGAGAGGATCTCGAGGTGTCTCTGCGTCGCCGCTTCCGGCACCAGCAGGAAGATCAGCAGCGTGACCGGCTCGTCGTCCGGTGCGTCGAAGCCGATCGGCTGCTGCACGCGCAGCACGGCGGCCAGCGGATTCTTCAGGCCCTTGATGCGGCCGTGAGGGATCGCGACGCCGTGACCCAGTCCGGTGGATCCGAGACGCTCACGGGCGAACAGGTTGTCCGTGACCGCGGCGCGTGAAATCGAATGGTTGTTCTCGAAGAGCAGCCCCGCGTGTTCGAAGACCCGCTTTTTGCTGGAAGCGTCCACATCGACCAGCACGTTGCTGGCGGGAAGGATGGCGGCGAGACGGTTCATCGGGCATTTGCCGGTCACGACGACCGGCGGGCTGGGGGAGCAGCGCTGCGCACCAGCGGGGCGCAGATTCGAGGGTTGAGGGACAGGATTATAGGAATCCCGCTACCGACAGGGGGCGTGACGGATGCGACGCTGCTGTGAAAACGTCGTCCCTGGTGTTGCATTGCAACAATTCTCGGCAAAAAGGCGGCCCGAGGGGCCGCCTTGCGGAGGGACCTCCGGGAAATCCCCGAGGTCCGGGAGGGGCTTCCACCCGGCGCGTGGCGCGCCGGAGCCCCGGTGCCGGTCACCCGGCGCTCAGGTCCATGCGCTTGGCCGACTCGTGATGATGGTTCTGCACCCGGTCCTTGTGGCGGCAGACCTGCCGATCCAGCTTGTCCATCAGCTCATCGATGGCCGCGTAGAGGTCCTCGTGCGAGTGCTCGCAGAAGATTTCCCTCCCCTTCACATGCAACGTGACTTCCGCGCGTTGGCGTCGATCCTTCTCCTTCTGCTTCTCCACGGTCAGCAGGACGTTGATGTCCACAACCTGGTCAAAGTGCCGGATCACCCGGCTCAACTTGTTCAGCACGTACTCACGCAGAGCCTGTGTCACTTCGAGATGGTGGCCGCTGATGGTCAGGTTCATAAAGCCTCCTTTCACAAGGGCTTGGTCGGAAACGGTGTCGAGTCGGCGGCGGATGCCGCAGGAAAAAGAGCGGTTCAGGGTCTTGGGGGTAGGGATGCCTTGAGGGGTGAGGAAATCGATGTGGGTGGAAGGACACGCCGCCGACCTGGAGCCGGAAGCGTTCGGGGACCGGGTGGAGGGGTCAGAAGATGGCGTGCAGAAGTGCGGTCCGCGAGGGACCCGGAAGGCCGCGAGGGCCGATGGCATGCGGGTTCTGAGGCGATATCGAAGAAGAAGACGAGCCCAGTCTGCTCCCGATCCGGGGCCCGGGCAAGTGATCAAAAGCAAGGTTTGGGGGCGAATATTCCCGCCTTGCGGCATGGCAAGGTCCGTGCTCGAATGCTGGGTGTTGTGCGGCGGACCCTCCGGAGCGTCCTTCCTTGCCGCCTCCGAGGACGCGATGTGATAATTCCGTGTCCCGATTACTGGAGTTCCCCTTGGACAGCGACCACCCTCGGTGGCCATCCACTCCAGCGTCAATCCGCCGCAGCCCCTGAGCGTTCAGCGTCACCGCACCAACGCCGCCGCGACGCTTGTCCGGAGTGAGACGGGCCACCTTCGACCTGCATCCCGCGCGTGCCGATTTTCCGGCGCCGCCCGCTCCCCGACATTTCCTGCGCCGCGACGATCCCGAGCGATCCGTCAACGCGCACTCCGGCTTGCGCGTTCGCCAGAGCGCGTCACCGCCGACGAAGGACCCGCATGCTGAATGTTTTCACGCTGGACAACGGCCGCCTCAAGGGAGGCATGGTCCAGGAGGAGATCGCGACTGCCGCCGAACTGCTCGCGCGCACGGACGACGGCCGTGACCCGGTCTGGGTCGACCTGGAGTCCCCGACGCCCGAGGAGAAGGACTGGATTCGCGAGCGCTTCGGCCTGGTGATCCCCGAGGACATCGTCGACGAAGACCTGGAGGAGTCCGCGCGTTTCTACGAAGAGGACAACGGCGAGCTGCACATCCGCTCCGACTTCCTGATCGACGACATGGAGGCGCCGCGCAACGTGCGCGTGGCCTTCATCCTGTTCAACAACGTGCTGTTCTCGGTCCACAACGAGGACCTGCCGGTGTTCCGCCTGCTGCGCCTGCGCGCGCGTCGCATCCCGGCGCTGATCGAGGACGCCAAGGACGTGCTGCTCAAGCTCTACGACGCGGACGCGGAGTACTCGGCGGACGTGCTCGAGGGCATCTACGACAACCTCGAGAAGGTCAGCGCCCGGGTGCTGAAGAAGGACGTCAACGACACCGAGGCCGGCGAGGTGCTCGCGGCCATCGCGCGCGAGGAGGACTTGAACGGCCGCATCCGCCGCAACGTCATGGACACGCGTCGGGCGGTCAGCTTCATGATGCGCAGCCGCATGCTGAACGCGGAGCAGTTCGAGGAGTCCCGGCAGATCCTGCGCGACATCGACTCGCTCGATTCGCACACGGCCTTCCTGTTCGACAAGATCAACTTCCTGATGGACGCCACGGTCGGCTTCATCAACATCAACCAGAACAAGATCATCAAGATCTTCTCGGTCGCGAGCGTCGCGCTGCTGCCCCCGACGCTGATCGCCAGCGTCTACGGCATGAACTTCGAAGCGATGCCCGAGCTGCACTGGAAGTACGGCTACTTCTTCGCGATCGGGTTGATGGTGGCGTCGGTCACCGCGCCCTTCATCTACTTCCGTCGCAAGGGCTGGCTCGCCTGAGGTCGCCCCACAAATACAAAGGGCCTCCGCGATGCGGAAGCCCTGGGTATAAAAGTAGCCTCAAGACGCCCCTGGCCAACGAGGGAGGGAGGGAGGAGGAGGAGAAAGGCCTCGGGATTGCAGCTTCACGAGGAAGCAGGTCTTGCGGCTGAAAGTGGATGCGTTGACTGTACTCCCATCGCTGCCGGGATCGGTGGAAACCCGGAATGCCCTCCCAGACTGCTGCGCCTTCCGGTCGATTTAAGCGTCCTCAAAGGGAGCGCTGTTACGACCTGATGACACGCTGCCAGTCGTCAGCGATGTGTTGAACGAGCCGTCATGGTGCAGCGCATCGCAGTCGATGTCATCCCATCGATGAACGAATAAGTGAGCAACTGTCACCGGTGTCCCGCCTAGCCGGGACAGTTTTCAAGGTGATGACGACCCCTCGCCACAGGCGCGCCGATTGCCAAATCCCGCGCCTTTCGTTCAGCTTTTACAAGCGAATGAGACGCGAAAGATCTGGTTTTCCAGTTCAGTGCGACAGCGCCCCGCTCATTGCGGTTGAGAGACCAGCTTGTCCACCGCCTGGGTGAACTGCGCGCTGTCCGGGCTCACGCCGGACGCGAAGCTCATGACCTGCTTGCCGTCGCGGGAGATCAGGTACTTGTGGAAGTTCCACTTCGGCGACTGGCCCGTGCGCTTGGCCAGATCGGCGAACAGCGGGTTCAGATCGGCCTTGCCGGCGGCGACGTTGCTCTTGCTGAACATCGGGAACTTCACGTTGAAGGTGTTCTCGCAGAATTCGGCGATTTCCTTGTTGCTGCCGTACTCCTGGTTGCCGAAGTCACCGGACGGAAAACCGAGCACCACCAGGCCCTTGTCCGCATAGCGCGCCGAGAGGGCTTCCAGCGCCTTGTACTGCGGCGTGTAGCCGCAGAAGCTGGCCGTGTTGACCACCAGCACCACCTTGCCGGCGTACTGGCAGAGCGCCTGAGGCTTCTCATCCTGCAGACGGGGCATTTGACGATTGAGCAGTTCAGGGCAGGATGCGGTGGACGCGGCGGCGGTCTCCGCCGCGGGCGCGGCGTGAGCGGAACTCGCCGCGAACGGTGCCACGAGCACCGCCAGCAGGAGCGCGGTTCGCCGGAGGAAGGTGCCGAAGGACGGGGTCATGTCGTTGTCTCCTGGGATCGGTAAATCCGGATGTCCGTGGGCCGCGCTGCTTCGCAAGAAGCGAACACGACGTCAGGTTCGTTGGAAGCGCGATTAGGCCAGATCGCCCCACGGGCCAATGGCGTAAGGGATTGTCATGGTGCGACCGGTAGAATCCGCCGCGCTCAACAGGACGCAGACAGATGCTTTATCCCGAACTCTTCAAGCAACTCGAGGCCGTGCGCTGGAACATGGACACGGATATTCCGTGGGACAAGTTCGACGCGTCCAAGCTGACCGACGACCAGGCGCGCACGATCAAGATGAACGCGATCACCGAGTGGTCCGCGTTGCCCGCCACCGAGATGTTCCTGCGCGACAACAAGGACGACAGCGACTTCTCGGCCTTCATGAGCGTCTGGTTCTTCGAGGAGCAGAAGCATTCGCTGGTGCTGATGGAGTACCTGCGCCGCTTCCGCCCGGACATGGTGCCGACTGAAGCCGAGCTGCACGAGGTGCGCTTCGAATTCGATCCGGCTCCGGCGCTGGAAACGCTGATGCTGCACTTCTGCGGCGAGATCCGCCTGAACCACTGGTACCGCCGTGCCGCTGAGTGGCACACCGAGCCGGTCATCAAGGCGATCTACGAGACCCTGTCGCGCGACGAGGCCCGCCATGGCGGCGCTTACCTGCGCTACATGAAGCGCGCGATGACCAAGTTCGGCGACGAGGCGAAGGCCGCGTTCGCGAAGGTCGGCGTGCTGATGGCCAGCGCGCGTCGCACCGCACAGGCGCTGCACCCGACCAACCTGCATGTGAACGCCAAGCTGTTCCCGCGCGACACCATCCAGAGCCGTCTGCCGGATCCGGAGTGGCTGGAGCGTTGGCTCGACAAGCAGATCCAGTTCGACACCGTCTGGGAGAACAAGGTCGTCGAGCGCATCCTGCACAACATGAGCCTGCTGATGGAGCGCAGCTTCGCCAGCGTCCAGGAGCTGAACCGCTTCCGCAAGGAACTGACGCAACGCCTGGCACAAGCGGCGCAACAGGCGCAGGGCGGCGACGCCGCGCCGCAGGCGACCTGACCCCGGACGCGCTCCGCTTGCACCAAGGCCCGCTGATGCGGGCCTTTTCTTTTGGTGCGGCCCCATCGAGACGGTCTTCGCACATGGCCTTCGTGCATGCGCGCCGGGCCGGTCGCGGCCACAATGCATCATTCCGTTTCCATTCCTCCAACGCCATCCGCCGACCGCTCATGAAGTATCTGCACACCATGGTCCGCGTGACCGACCTCGAAGCTTCCCTGAACTTCTACCGCGACGCGCTCGGCCTGCAGGAAGTGCGCCGCACCGAGCACGAGGCCGGTCGCTTCACGCTGGTCTACCTCGCCGCGCCCGGCGATGAGGATGCCCAGATCGAACTCACGTTCAACTGGGATCCGGAGGTCTATACCGGCGGTCGCAACTTCGGCCACGTCGCCTACGCGGTGCCGGACATCTACGCCGCGTGCCAGCGCCTGATGGACGCCGGCGTGACCATCAACCGTCCGCCGCGCGACGGCCGCATGGCCTTCGTGCGCTCGCCCGACAACATCTCCGTCGAACTGCTGCAGGACGGTCCGGCGCTGCCGCCGGCCGAGCCGTGGATCTCGATGGCCAACACCGGCGCCTGGTAATGATTCGAACGCTTGTCCCCCTGTTGCTGGCCGTGCCGCTGGCCTGTGCCGCGCAGGCGCAGGGCAAGCTGCTGCTGACCGGCGGTGTGAGCAGCATCGACGGCGCCGCCGGTGGAGGCCTGACCCCCTGGGCGCTGACAGGCAGCTATGCCACCAGCGGCCAGATCGGTGCCACGGCCTACTTCACGCGCTTGCCAGTGCAGGACTACAGCCTCTCCGGCTACGGCGCGTCCGTGGCCTTCGGCGAGCGCGCCGAGCTGTCGCTCGCGAAGCAGGACTTCAGCGCTGGCGGCACGGGTGCCGCGCTCGGCCTGCCGGGGCTCAGGTTGAAGCAGACGATCCTCGGCGCGAAACTGCGGCTGGTCGGCGATGCGGTGCTCGACGCGGACACCTGGATGCCGCAGATCGCGCTGGGGGTCGAGTACAAGCACCTGGATGCCGGCGGACTGGCGCCGACGCTCAGTGCCCTCGGCGCGAAGCGCAACGGCGTCGACGTCTACCTGAGCGCCACCAAGCTGTTGCTCGCGCAGAGCACGCTGGTGAACGTGACACTGCGCGCGACGCGAGCCAACCAGAACGGTCTGCTGGGCTTTGGCGGCACCGCCAGCAGCCGCTATTCGTTGGTCCCCGAGGTATCGGTCGCGTACCTCATCAACAAACAGTGGGCGATCGGCGCCGAGTACCGCATGAAGCCCGACAAGCTCAATCCGTCGGTCCTCGGGGATGCGCTGCGCGAGGACGATTGGAAGGATGTGTTCGTTGCCTGGGCGCCGAACAAGCATCTCTCGCTGACGGCAGCCTACGTGGACCTGGGGCGTGTGGTGCCCGGCATCCAGCCGCGGCGCCAGCGCGGGGTCTACGGGTCGATCCAGTTCGCATACTGATCCTTGACCTGACGCCCGCATGCCACCACGACGAATCGACGAGGAGACCCTGACGATGCGATCTGCTCGAAGGATGTGGATGGCCGGCGCGCTGGCGCTGCTGATCGGCCTGGGTGCCGGCGTGCGGGCGAACGCGGCGGACGATGCGCTGTACCGCTCGCTCGGCGGCGAGGAGGGCATCGCCCGCATCGTCGACGGCATGCTCGATCGCGCTTACGCGGACGATCGCATCAAGAAGAAGTTCGACGGCGTCAATCCGAAGGCGTTGAAGGAGTCGATCCGCAAGCAGTTCTGCCAGCTCACCGGCGGGCCTTGTGTCTACGACGGCGAGACGATGGTGAAGTCGCATGCCCACCTGGGCTTGGACAAGGCTGACTTCAATGCGTTGGTCGAGGACCTGCAGTTCGCCATGGATGACCAGCAGGTGCCGTTCGCGGTGCAGAACCGCTTGCTGTCATTGCTGGCGCCGATGCATCGGGACATCATCACGCGTTGACGGTGTGGGCGCCTGCTCGCGGAGTCTTGAACGTCCACGGCGCAGCAGCCGACTAGGGGGTCGCTGGTCCGGATTGGCCGGACTGGCGTTGACCAGGGGCTCTTATGTTGCCGACTACCTCCGCCGTCCAAGGACAGTTTCCATCGCAGACGCTCGAGGGCGGTGGCGTTCCGGCCGCTTCCGCTCACCACATTGACGGCCAGCTATGCGGCAGCGTCCTGGACCTGCTGATGCAAGGGCATCGGTTGAAGGTGCCCGACAGCGAGCTGTTCGCCGGCGCGTTCGAGATGCTCGCGACGGGTCGTGACGACGGCCTGCATGAGGCGATGAAGCGAGCTTCAGAGACCGCCGGCGGGGGCCGACGTGCAGGTCCGCCACGCTCCATTGCGGAGATCCTGGAGCCCATCCAGGATCGAGGGCTGGCATTCGAGGTGAGGGTCTGCGATGACCTGGATTTTCTGCTGACGAGCGAATTCACGCCGTGGTCCCGGGGACTCGATTCGCTCAAGTCGGTGATTCGGATTCCGACCCCGCCGCGGGAGCCCCGTGATGCTGGGCCAAGGCGAGGCCTTGATCTTCTGTTGCTCCGATCCCATGACGTCGTCCGGCGCTGCGATGCACTCGAGGCAAATGGCTGCGCATTGGTGTTCGGCCCGAATGGATGTGCGGTCGTCTTCAAGGATCACGCGTGCCGCCTGAGCACGATGGCGCTTAGGGGCGTTGGCGATCCCATCCGGAATGTCCCCGTCCTGACTCAGAACGATGCTGAGATGTCCGCGCTGCAGCCGGCCACCGAGGTGCTGCATCGGGTGATGTTGATGCCTGGCAGCGCGAAATGGGCGATGGCGGTGGCGGTGGCGCGACCGGTCGATGGAGAGAGCACCGCCTGATCGCGACGCGATCGAGCCAGAAAGCAGAAAGCCCGGCAGAGCCGGGCTTTCTTGAATCTGGTGGCCAAGGGCGGAATCGAACCACCGAAACGCCGAAGCTCCGCTAAGCCGTTGATTTGTTGAGAGTTTTCTGAACGTCTATTTGGCTAAGTGTACCTGCGTCGGGTACCAACTACAAAGACGGCTCGAGAGCGGCCCAAAAACAAGACTGCACGGCCGCCATCTCTTGCTTACTCAAATAGTCGGAAGCGACATCGGTGGGCCTGCTCGGCCACTGCGAGGGGCGCGGGAGAAGGGGCGACAGCTGGTGCATCGAAAGTCTGCCTCCTAATGCCGGGCTGCTGCTTCCCCGCTGGGGCATGCCGCAAGGTATGACGGAAGACGTTTCGAGTCGCTTGCTTAGTGAGCAGTGGCTTGAGGAGGCGTCATGGCTTTCGTGTGCGCAAGACGTTGCAGACTTCCCGAAGGGCTTGACAAAGGGGACTGTTGCGCTATTGGCGCTTGCGCTACATTACGCTGCCCGACCGAAATTGCAACACTTGTGGCAAGGCTAAGTTGTTGATCCATAAGATTTTTTCGGAAGAGTCGTTTGGCATGGGAGGCTGCACGAGTGGGTGCGGCAATTGCCGATCACAAGACCTGGGTGAACTTTTTTGGCTATCGGTGCGGATCGAAGGGTCTTCTCCGCACCTGTGAAGGGAGCAAGTTCGTGCAATTTTTCAATGTTCAGTCGAAAGCGCTGAATATGTTGAGGGGCGTCGCACGCCTAAACGCTGCGGGAGCGGCAGAACTAGCCAATTTCCTGGCCGAAAATCTAGAAAAGCTTCAGACGCCAACAGAAGCCTATCGGATCGTCTCAGAGAAGCCGCTGAAAGCTGTAGACCCTGATACTGCGGTCCTATGGTTTAACAATCTCCTGCCATTCATTTATGAGGTTCTTCCCTCCGCAGTGGACGGGGACGAAGTTGCTACGGGCCTCGTGCATTCGGCGCAAGCTGCAGCCAAGGCTGACGGAAATGAGTTTACGGGTTCTGCACTTAAGAAGCTGCGTGCCAATCTGCTGACGATTCTAGATAATGCTACCGTCCGCATTAAAGCGAAAGCGATGCGTTTGCTAGCAACGCATGAGAGGGCACTTTCTCAGTGTGAAATTTTTTCTGATATTCGCCCTGTATTCAAGACGGACGGAAAAATCGAAGTTGAATCAGCTGTCGTTTACCATACCTTGCGAATCGAACATACGGGCAGTGACGATACCTTTTCCATCGCATTGGACTCCCATGACCTGAAGCGATTGAAAAAGGCAGTCGAAAGAGCGATTGAAAAGGAGTCGGCGTTATCGACTTTTATAGCCGGTGCAGGTATCGGCGAAATTAAACTGTCCTGAGGAGTAAATCATGGACTTCTCTTTTTCCTACGGATACGGGTCAAGCGACGAGATTTCGTCTGCTTTTGACTACGCAACTCCCAGTCGCGTCAGCTCGCTGCTTCGTTCGCCGCCTCAACCGAAAAAAGTTGCGCCGCGAATCACTGGAAAACGTATCAGGATTGTTTCTCCAGGCGAGAATCTGAATGAAATTGGCGGGGAAATTTCTCTCCAAGCTAAGCTATTTGCACAGCTGAAAGATGAATGGCGTGAAGCGGTCGCTTACTCGTCCAGTCCGACAGAAATGGCTATGCATCCTGCCTACCAACGAATTATTGGTATGGGTCGGGAAGCGTTGCCTTTCATCTTTGCCGAGTTGAAGGCGAGTCCTTTCTGGTGGTTCTGGGCGCTGCGTGCGATAACTGGGCACGACCCTGTAGATGCGTCAATGAAGGGGAGGCTGGAGCTGATGTCTAAGGCTTGGCTTCAATGGTGGGAGCTGAATAAGGATCAGTAAGCTATGGCAGGGGGGGCGTTGATTACTATAGAAGCAAAAATCAGACAAGGCTTCCATCGAGCGGTCGTTGGGGATCTAGAGATAACATCAGATCGAGATCCGAAGTACAACTGCATCGCGTGGGCAATGGGAGAGGACGAACGCTATTGGTGGCCTGATCAGGATGGATATTGGCCGGATGGAGTTGAGCGTTCGGTCACCGTTCAAGCCTTCATTGAAGCATTTGCTACAAAGGGCTTTGTTCCTTGCGCCGGTCCTGACCCCATTGCGGGAAAGGAAATAGTCGCCCTATATACCTTGAACGGAAGCCCTACGCATGCGGCTTTTCTGCATCATTCGGGTAAATGGGCGTCAAAACTAGGTGCGCAGTGGGATATTCATCATAAGGATCTCCCGTGCATTGGCGGAAATACCGGTGCAAGATATGGTGATGCAACACACTACTTCCAGCGCGATTTGCCACCGGTTTCAAGACCGGTGAAATCGAATGCGGAGTATGCTATGAACAAGTTGGCTGGTTGGACCAATTCTGATCTTCCGCCTGAAATTGCGCCGAAGAAGCCCGTTAGAGCAGTGAAACAGCGCCCGATACGCGGGAAAAAGAAATAGTGCGATTCTGAGCGGCCCAAAGGGGCCGCTTCTCTTTTGGGTGCAAGATTAAAATCGTTGTGCTATTTCGAGGGGGGTGCTTGCCCATCCAAGAATCGGGTTCCCCCCGCCCCGCTATAGGGTGCGTAAGCGTTGTCAAGGCTACTAGACAGTCTGCCCCAGCGAGCGGTTTCGCAATGAGGGGGACTTGAGCACATCCCGCATCCGAAAGTTGTACCTTGCGAGCCATGGTCGGGAGGCTGGCCCAGGGTTGGTCCAGAAGATATTGACTCGACTTGTGGGCCAGGTCATGATGTGGGCTACTACCTTTCGTGCCAGGTCGCCTATGTCCTACATCGCCTACCACCGTACCTCCAGTGATACCCAGTCCGTCGAATCCCAGCGCCAAGTCTTGGCTCAGGGGCGGGCGTTCGATTGCGAATTCTCTGATGAGGGTGTGAGCGGTGGCGTCCCTGCTGCGCTGCGACCGGGGTTTGCCAAGCTACTGGCCTATGTCCGCGAAGGTGACACCGTGTCCGTGTATGCCGTTGACCGCCTTGGCAGGGATGCGTTGGATGTCCAGGCGACCGTCCGCGGCCTCTTGGAGCGCGGGGTCTCGGTTGAGGTGTACGGCCTGGGGCTGATCGGTAAGGGCGTCGGGGAGCTGATCCTGGCGGTCCTCGCTCAGATAGCCGACATGGAGCGCAACCGGATTAACGAGCGCACCTCGGCGGGCCGTGTTGCGGCTCGGGCCTCGTTGGAGGCCACCGGCAAGACCCATCGGGGCAAGGACTCGTTGGGCCGTCCCCAGGCTGCAGATCCCAGGGAAGTGCTTGCCTGGAGGTCCGCTCATGCAGCGAGCATCAAGAAGACGGCAGAGCACTTCAACATCTCAGTCACCTCGGTTAAGAGGTACATGGCGGCAGGCTCCCAGAGCTAGGCCTAGAGGATGGCGACAGCCTGGCCGTGGCCCGGGATGCTAGATGGCACTGGCATGCACGGTGCAAGTCAAGTCACAAGAGCTAAGGGTGGGGTGTGAGCAGCTCAAACGCCTGAAGGCCGAAAACTCTCGCGAGGCGCTCTACGTTGTCCAGCGACACGTTCCGAACTTGCCGCTCGACATGGGCGACAAAAGTTCTATGCAGACCCACCTCTAGCGCTAAGGCCTCCTGCGACCATCCGCGCTCTCGCCTCAATCGAATCAGATTGATCGCCAGAGCTTGGCGTGCTGGCGGCCCTGCGACCTGCGGCTGTGGAGTGGTGCTGGACAAGCATGCAAGTCTCCAAACCTGCATCCTTTAAGTCAGCCGCGTTTAAGTCACAATTGGCCAACCAAAGTGTTTGGAGTTTTGTGATGAGGGTGCAACTGCTTGGCCTCTTGCTATCGGCCATGGGCTCTTTATCTTCGGCGCAAGCGCAAGCGCAAGCGCAAGCGCAAGCGCAAGCGCAAGTGCAGGCTAGCGAGCCAGAGGGCGCAATAAAGGCGTTGGCGAGCTTCTGCCTAAATGACATTTGCCTGGGGACTTCTCTGGCAACGGCCAAAGCCTCACACAAGATCGAGTCGCTTGAGCGTCGCAGTCCTCCGACCGTATGCGATGAGCATGATGTCTTGACTGGCTACGTTCTCGGTGAGGGTCCGAGACTCATCCGACTTGTGTTCCGCCGCTATCCAGGGCTGGGACAAGGCGAGGATGCCTATCGTCTTGCAAGTGTTGCGCTGCAGTTCTCGGTATCGGAAAGACAAAGGGACTTGATGGTCGAGTCGGTGTTGGCGCGACATGACTTCGTCCCAGTGCCGGGGCGAACGGACGCTTGGAGGGCGGCCCCATTCAAGTCGGAGGTCCTCTTTGGGACCATACCGAAGCATGACGACCTAACCGAATTCGCGATGTATGCCGACCACTCCGAATTCAGAAAATGGATGCTTACCGACAGCAAGTGCAGGCAGACGTTCCCGTCGCTGTAACTCGATAGGTTCGTTTGGCTAGCAACAACACTCCGAGCATCGCCGCCAACGTTCGTGGGAGGGTTGCATGGAACCACGTCAAGTGGCCCAAGGTTCGGGTTCCATCCCACGACTCGGCGATGCTGACGGGATGCTATCCGGGGAGGTGATTCGGTACCCTATAAGAACGGACAAGTGCGTCCCGTCTGCCCCTCTCGCTCGGATCCTGCCTGCGTACCCGAACTTGGGCGCCGCAACTGCGGTCAGGCTGGCCCCCCATGTAAGTCAGAATGAGCCCACAAGCCCAAGCCCAAGCCCAAGCCCAAGCCCAAGCCCACAAGCCCACAGCACGTAAGTGTTCATCCCGAACCTGCAATTGCTATTCAAAGTCCACTTGATACGTCGACCTACAATCAGTAGACCTGCCGTCGGTAGCCAGCGCCTAGTGAGTAAGAGACCAGTAGATAAGTGCCAGATAGACACATAGTAAATAGCACCTAGTAGACAAGTTCTAGTAGGCCGGCACCTAGAAGACGCACGACAAAGAGAAGATTAGAGAAGTCGGTGAAGTAGGTGAGCGAACAAGTACATGGAGCATCTGTCCAGGGGGCTTTTATGGGGGCTTTAAGGGGATTGGGAATATCGAGCAGTCTCAGTGTGGCTAAGGCTCATAGGTCGATGATTCGTGGGAGGCGTTGCAGCTCTTCGCTCATACGTCGAAGAGACATGGATCCATAGGCTCGGCCTACGCCACCGCTACCGGCATGGCCCGTCAATGCATCGTGTACCTCCTCGGTGATGCCAACATCTCGACATAGAGTCTTGAAGGTATGCCGAAATCCATGCATTGGGCTCACGGGGGACACAAGGCGGACTGTGGATCGAAGGTAGTTGGTCCAATGCTTTCCGAAGTTGGCACCGTAGTACCCGGATGGGTTTGCCTTTAGCTCAGGGAATAGCTGGCCGCTCTTGTCGACGGAGTTGGCATAGACCAAGAAGCCGCGATCCACTACGTCTGGGTGCAAGGGGATCAATCGTCGGCTGCTCTCTGTCTTGACACCCCGGTCGCCGTCCTCCTCGTCGGCAACCGCGAGGATGTTGAGGTGCCAGATGCCATCCTCTGACCTTCGGACATCGATGGCCTTGAGCTGCGCAAGCTCCTCCCGTCGAGCGCCGGTATAGAACAGCAGCACGGGTAGCCAGTACCAAGCCTCGCCGAAGTTGGCGCGTGGGGGTTTCCAATTCTTCGACGCAAAGGCGGGGCTGTTGAAGATCGCCTGAAGCTCTGACCTGGTGTACTCCTTGCGCTTGCGTGTAGTCACGGTCCTTCTCGTGGCGGCCTTGGCTGCAGCACGTCCGGCGCCGCCAGCAATCACGGGGTTTTCGCTGAGCCAATCCAACCGCACCGCATGGCTGAGCACGGCCGAAAGTGCGCGAAGCTGATTACGGATCGTCGGCTCTGAAAGTCGCGTCAGGTTCTCCGCGTCGGCCTTTGTGATGAGTGCCTGAGCTGAGAGGCCGCGTGTGCCTTCGCCTTTCGCTGGCATGCGTGCCAACAAAGCTCTAAAACGGCCTACAGCGTCCCGGTCGATGTCGTTGACATGCAGATCGCCGACCAGCTCGACAAATCGCTCTACGGTCGATTTAAAGCTTGCAATCGTCTTGCGGGTGGCTCGCGTGTCGCCGTCGTTCAGGATCTTTTCGTTGCTGTATGAATCGAACAGCGCAGGCAGCCGGATCTGTTTTGTGCTCCGCTCCTTTTGTCGTTCGGTGGCGAGTGGAGCGATTGGTGCCACGTCTTGCCCAGGCGCGGTGAACTCGCCTTCGTGACGTTGCAGCGCCCAGCTGGAAAGCTTGTGAAGGTGCTCGATGAACGCGAGGTTTAGGTGGCTCGCGACCAGTGAGTCTGAAGGAGGCAGCGGGAGACCGTGCTCGCTCAGTGCCGTCCGGATGTGCGGCGCGACTAGTGCCGCCCAATCGTTGTTGGGCGGGCCCTCGCCCTGAGCGGCGGCTTGGGCGAGTGTCAGGTATGAAGCCCACTCTTCCTCGTGGTCGCCTTGGCTCCATCGGCCACCTGGCCCTTCTGCGAGCATCTCGGTGAACCGACGTGATCGCTCAAGGCGGGCCTGCTCGCTGCGGAACCACCGGGCTGCAAGTTGCGATGAGTCTTCGAGGCTGATTGCCTCGATGCCCGCGAGCCCCGCCCGAGCCACCGCGAAGGCTGCGTCCGACTCCGTCCACGCGGCCGCATACCGGGACTTCGCCTGCCCCGGATCTCGCGTCTTCAGCGAGCGCTTGTACTCATGTCCAAGTGCGGGCCTCAGCTCGGCGGGCACCCTGCGACGAAGGTAGTAAATGCCGGATACGGGATGCTTGAATGGGTCGGCCATGAACGAGCGGCGGCGAGGCTTGCGAGAGGTCGCGAGTCTAGGGCGAGAGGGCATTGGTGTACCTGTTCGGTGTACCAAACCAACGTGCTTAGCGATGCGCCGGAAAGCAAAAAGCCCCTGACTCCGTTAGGAATCAAGGGCTTAGCATTCTTGGTGGCCAAGGGCGGAATCGAACCACCGACACGCGGATTTTCAATCCGCTGCTCTACCAACTGAGCTACTTGGCCGTGAGACTGGGTCTCGCATCGTTGTTCCAGGTCTTGCGTCCTGTGCCGAACAACGAAGACAGCGACTATAGCACTAAATTCCGCTCCCGCGCTTGTTTCTCGACAGATCGACGCCCAGTTGTTTGAGCTTGCGGTACAGGTGGGTGCGTTCCAGGCCGGTCTTCTCGGCCACGCGGGTCATCGAGCCGTTTTCCTTGGCCAGGTGGAACTCGAAGTAGCTCTTCTCGAACGCATCGCGCGCCTCGCGCAGCGGGCGGTCCAGCTCGAAGACCTGCTCGGAGGCCAGGCCCTGGTGCGGCAGCGGCGTCACCGGCGCGAGACCGGCCGTCTGCACCGGCAGCGTGCCGGTGGCGATCGGCTGCATCGCCTCCGGGCGCGGATAGCTGTTGCCGATCACGGCGCCGATCACCGGGGCCGCCGGCGGGGCCGGCCGGGGCGTGGTCTTCACCAGCGCCTGCTCGACCGCGCGCAGCAGCTTCTGCAGCGTGATCGGCTTTTCCAGGAAGGCCATCGCGCCGAACTTGGTCGCCTCGACGGCCGTGTCGATCGTGCCGTGGCCGCTCATCATGATGACCGGCATCGTCAACTGGCCCGTACTGCCCCATTCCTTGAGCAGCGTGATGCCGTCGACGTCCGGCATCCAGATGTCCAGCAGCACCAGGTCCGGGCGCGAGCGCTCGCGGCTGGCCCTCGCCTGCTGGGCGTTCTGCGCGAGTTCGATGGTGTGCCCCTCGTCGGAGAGGATTTCAGACAACAGGGCGCGGATGCCCAGTTCGTCGTCAACAACAAGTATGGTTGCCATGTATGCCTACTGTTCACGCGGCCGAGGCGCGTCCTGCGCAGGGCTCGGTGCAGTCGCGAGTTTTGAAAATGATAACGAAACTTGTGCGCCGCTCGGCGGCTGATCGCCGCCGCTGGCTGCTGGTAGATTCACCAAGCGGATGCGCGCGCCGTGTTCATCGGCGATTTTCTTCACCACCGCGAGTCCCAGTCCCGTGCCCTTGGTCTTGGTCGTGACGTAAGGCTCGAAGGCGCGCTTGAGCACGTTCTCCGCGAAACCGGGCCCGTTGTCGACGATCACCAGCCGCAGCGCCCGCAACTCGCCCGATTCCGTCAACGCCTTCTGGGTCCGCACGGTCACGTGACCGTCCGGACGATGGCTGACCGCATCCAGCGCGTTCTGCACGAGGTTGTGGATCACTTGCCGCAACTGCGGCGCGTCGCCCAGCATCAACGGCGGATCGGTCGCCAGGTCCGCGTTCAACTGGCCCGCTTCCTGGGCTTCGGCATACAGCGTCAGCACCTCGGCCACCAGCCCGTTCAGGTCCAGCGGCGCGAGCTTGGCCGCGGGCAGCCGAGCATAGTCCCGGAATTCATTGACCAGCTGCTTCATTGCCTGGACCTGGTTGACGATGGTGCCCACCGAGCGCACCAGCATCGCCTGGTCGTTGCCCTCGAGCTTGGCCTCGAGCTTGAACTGCAGCCGCTCCGCCGACAGCTGGATCGGCGTCAGCGGGTTCTTGATCTCGTGCGCGAGCCGGCGCGCCACTTCGCTCCAGGCTGCCGAGCGCTGCGCCGACACGACTTCGCTGATGTCGTCGAACACCAGCAGCCGCGCGTCCTGCGGCAGCAGCGCGCCGCGCACCAGCAGCGTCAGCGCGGTCTTCTCGTCGAGCTGCAGCTCGAACGAATCCTGCCAGTGCTCGCGCTCGCCGGACTCCGAGCCCTGCAGTTCGAAGCGCTGCCAGATGTCCTTGCTGAAGGCTGCCAGCGCCGGCAGTTCCTCCAGTTCCCGGCCCACGTAGGCCGACAGCGGCAGCTTCAGGATGCGCGTCGCGCCGGGGTTGACGGTCTCGATGTGCCGATCGGCGTCGAACACGATCACGCCCGCCGTCAGGTTGTCGAGGATGGTCTGCACGTGCGTGCGCGCGCGCTCCAGCTGCGTCACGCTGTGCTCGACCAGTCCGCGCGCGTCGGCCAGCTGCTGCGTCATGTCCGCGAACGACTGCGTCAGCCCGCCCAGCTCGTCGCGCGAGCGGAACACCGGCTTGGCCTTCAGGTCGCCGGTCGCGACCTCGCGCATGCCCTCGGCCAGCAGCAGCAGCGGCTGCACCAGCTGGTTGGACAGGGCCACCGCCAGCAGCAGCGCCGCGAACACCGCCAGGATCAGCACCAGCGTCAGCGTGTTCAGGTACATGCGTCGCAGGCCGTCGCGCAGCAGCGAGCGCTGCAGGTACTCCTGGTTCGCCGCCGACACGTTCAGCGCGTTGCTGATCACCTTGCCGGAGATCTGCTTGACGACCATCAGGTAGCGGTCGCTGTTGGTCAGCTGCAGCGCGCTGCTCGGCAGCAGGGCCAGCGACCGGATCCGCGCCTCGCCTTGCACTGCCAGCTGTTCGTCCTCCAGTCCTTCGAGCCGCGACGCGATGCCGTTGCTGCGCGCCTGGGAGATCAGCGCCGCGCTCGGACGCGCGGGGATCTCGCTCGACTCTCCGCCGGCGGACAGCATGACCTGGCCGTTGCCCGCGACCAGCGCGACGCTGCGCGCGCCCAGCTGGTCACGCAGGCGCTCCAGTGCCAGCGGCGCCAGCGCACCGTCCTCCCAGCGTTCGGCGGCGGCGCGGGTTCGCGTGGTCTGTTCCGTGCGCAGGTTCTCCAACGTGTCCTGGCCCAGTGCCAGGCCCGCCTCCAGGGCACTGGCGAGGCGCTGGTCGAACAGGCTCTCGATGCTCCGGTTCACGAACTGGAAGGACACCGTGTAGATCAGCAGTCCCGGCACCACGCCGACGATCGCGAAGATCCCGGCGAGCTTGAGCAGCAGGCGGCTGCCGAAGCGTCCGCGCTTCACCCGCAGCGCGAGCCGCGTCCCGGCGACGCCGATGACGATGATCAGCGCGGTGGCGACGGCCACGTTGACCCAGAACAGCCAGACGAAGTGGCGCTCCAGGAAGCCGCGTTGCGCGGTCGTGCTGATGGATAGCAGGAACACCAGCATGCCGCAGGCGCCCGCGATCGCGGTCACGGAGATCAACCACGCCAGGCGCGCCGACTTGGTCACGGGCAGGGTCCTTGCTGAATCAAGGAGGTCGGAAAGAGGGCGGAGAAGGAAGAAGGCAAGGTCCGCGGGGTCAAGGCTGTGGCCGGTTGGGCGGCGGCGTCGGTGGCGCCTCCAGCGTCAGTGTGAGATTGCGATCGACGCTCAGCGCCCAGCCCTGATTGCCGCCCAGGCCGATCTGCATCGGTCTCGGGAGTTGCGCGGTGTCCAGCTTGTAGCTGAACTCCAGGTAATAGCGGCCATCGTCCTCGATGTCCTTGGTCTCGGCGACGCGCCATCCGGACACGCCGCGCAGCGACCCGATCGCCTCGCCCAGCGTGTCGAAGCTCTGGTGCAGGCCGCCGGTGCTCACCCGGTACTGGCGGGTGAGCGGCTGCCAGGTCAGTCTCCAGGTCCGGCTGGCCTGCGCGACGCGGGCGTCGCGCCAGTACCAGCGGTTGCGCAAGACCTGGATCTCGGCGACGAAGTAGATCGCCACGCCCTTGAGCAACGCGTCCTCGGCCTGCCGCGGCAGCTCGAAGCGGGTGCTGAAGCTGACGGCCAGGCCGTCCTCCACCCGCTCCGCGTTCAGCACCTGCAGCGCCACGCCCTGCGCCAGCGCCCAGCCGTGCAGCGCCAGCAGCGCGCCGACCAGGGTCAGGCGCTGCCACCAGGAACGCAGCGAAACGGGACGGGACGGCGGAGGCACGCGGACGGATTCAGGGGGGAAGTTCTCGGGTCAGGTCTTCTGCAGCAGCGCGTAATAGAAGCCGTCGGTGACGGCCGCCGCGCTGGATGCGGAGTCCTGCGGACCATTGTCTGCGAGCGGCAGCAGATGCCCGGCCCCCTGGTCGAACTGACGCGACCGTGCATCGCCATGGCGTTGCAAAAACGCGTCGATCTGGTCCTGGCCTTCGGCCTTGAAGACCGAGCAGGTCGCGTAGAGCAGCCGGCCGCCCGGCTTGAGCAGCGGCCACAGGGCCTCGAGCAGTTCGGCCTGGATGCGTGCGAGCGACGGAATGTCGTCGGGCCGGCGCAGCCAGCGCACGTCCGGATGTCGGCGCACGATGCCCGAAGCGCTGCAGGGGGCGTCCAGCAGGATGGCGTCGAACGGGCGGCCGTCCCACCAGGCGGCGGTGTCGCGGGCGTCGGCGGCGCGCACCGCGCCGTCGAGCTTCAGGCGCTGCAGGTTCTGGCTCACACGCTCCAGCCGCTTGGCGTCGGCGTCCAAAGCCAGCAGATCGAGGCGGTTGCCGGCGAGTTCCTGCAAGTGCGCCGTCTTGCCGCCCGGTGCGGCGCAGGCGTCGAGCACCCGCGCGCCGGCGCCCAGTTCCGGCCAGTCCTCGCCCGGGGACAGGTCTTGCGGCCGGTGGCGGCCCAGCAGCAGCGGCGCGGCGAGTTGGGCCGACGCGTCCTGGACCGAGGCATGGCCTCCGTCGAAGCCGGGCAGGGCCTGGACCGGACGGGGCTCGTCGAGCACCACGGCCTGCGGGAACAGCGAGCCGGCGGGATGCGCGGCGATGCCGGCCTCCTGCAGGCGCGCGAGATAGCCCTCAAGGTCGTCATGCGCCGGATTGACGCGCAGCGTCATCGGCGGTTTCTGCTGGTTGGCCTGAAGCAGGCCCTGCCACTCGGCGGGCCAATCGGCACGCAGCCGGTCCTGCCACCAGCGTGGATGGTTGAAGCGGGCGACCGGATCTGCCTCCGCGGCGGCGACCAGTGCGTCGCGCTCGCGCAGGAAGCGGCGCAGCACCGCGTTGACGAAACCCGCGCTGTTGGGTGCGCGCTGACGCACCGCATGCACGGTCTGGTCGACCAGCGTGTGATCGGTGTAGGCCGTCTCGCCAGGCCAGAGCAGCGCGAGCGCGGTCACCAGCAGGGCGTCCACGCGCGGCGGCGGATTCTTCGGGGCAAGCGTGGCGCGCACCACTTGCGCGGCGCCGAGCCGGCGCAGCACGGTGAAGCTCAGCGCCTGCACGCCGGGGCGGATGTCGGCGGGGCATCGTGCGAGCCACTCGGTCAGCGAGTGGCCGTCGCGCACGGCCTGGACTGCATCGGCGGCGCTGGTCAGCAGCCGATGGAGCGGCGGCGCACCGCCGGCGGAGGGATTCTTTGGGGAGGGGGCAGACACCGCTGGAGTTTAGTGGCGATGGCAGCGAGCGCTTGTGGGGCCGGAATGAGGCTGGGGGTTCGCGGACGCGATGCCCCCTGCCTCGTGGAGTGCCCGCGCTTGGCAACCCGCAGTGAAGCACCTAGCTTTCGCCATCCCATTCGGAAGCCGCGACAATCCCGCCCATGACGAGCACCCTGATCCTGAGCCCCGACGAGTTGGCCGCGCTGCCCACATCGGACCGCATCCGTTACCGGCTGGTGAAGGCTGGCAAGCGCCACCACGCCAACGACAACATCGCCGAGTTCATCGAGGCGGGTGAACTGGAGCAGCTGCAGGCCGAGGTGCAGTCGCGGATGCAGGAGGTGCTGCAGTCGCTGGTGATCGACACCGTCAGCGACCACAACACGCAGGAGACGGCCAAGCGGGTGGCGAAGATGTTCGTGAAGGAGGTCTTCGCGGGTCGTTATGCGCCGCCGCCGCCGGTGACCGAGTTCCCCAACGCCGAGCGTCTGAACGAGTTGATGATCGTCGGCCCGATCACCGTGCGCAGCGCCTGCTCGCACCACCTGTGCCCGATCATCGGCAAGGTCTGGATCGGTCTGCTGCCGAGCGAGCACTCGAACCTGATCGGTCTGTCCAAGTACGTGCGCCTGACCGAGTGGATCATGAGCCGTCCGCAGATCCAGGAAGAGGCGGTCGTGATGCTGGCCAACGAGCTCCAGGACCGCGTCAAGCCGGACGGTCTGGCGATCGTCATGGACGCGGACCACTTCTGCATGCACTGGCGCGGCGTCAAGGACATGGACTCGACGATGACCAACAGCGTCATGCGCGGGTCCTTCCTCAAGGATGCGACGCTGCGCGCGGAGTTCCTCGCGCTGATGAAGAACAAGAAGGGTTGATTACAGGCTGCGCGCCTCGCTGAAGCCGACGAAGCTGACCAGCACCCGGGTCGGGAACTGCCGGATCGATGCGTTGTAGGCGTCGACCGCCTGGTTGAAGACCTGCCGCGAGAACGCCCGCTGGCGGTCGATCATCTTGAGCTCATCGACGGCGCCGCCGAGGTCCGGATCGGCGCTCAGTTCCGCGTGGTGCTCGACCAGCGACACCATCCGCGTCATCGCGGCGCCGTGCACCGCCGCGGCCACTGCCAGGTGCGCCACCGGATCCGCCGCATAGGGCCGGGTCCGCACGGCCTGCGCGGCGGCCTTGGCCTCGACCTGCGCCGCGGCCAG
>NZ_DASVNZ010000182.1:0-3946 GCF_036486225.1 Roseateles sp.
TGGCCTCGTTCGGCGTGACGGTGCGCGAGCTGGGGCCCTGGTCGGCGAGCCTGCAATGGCGTTACCTCGGCAGCGCCCCGCTGATCGAGGACGACAGCGTGCGGTCCCGCTCCTCGCTGACGACCAACCTGCGCGTGAGCCGCCGCTTCGGGGCGAAGACGGAAGTGACGCTGGACGTCTTCAACCTGCTCGACCGCCGGGTCAACGACATCGAGTACTTCTACGAGTCCCGGCTTCCCGGCGAGGCGGTCGCGGTGGCCGACCGCCACGTGCATCCCGCCGAGCCGCGCACGCTGCGCGTCACCCTGCGCCGCAGTTTCTGACCGGATCGGTGGGGGCCGTCGTGATCCGGCTTCATCCGAGTGGATCCGAGTTGATCCGATTGCGCGCCCGCTGCGTACAAGGGCCCATGACGACCCCCTCCGATGACTCCGGCGCCGATCCAGCCACCGATCCCGGCCCCGGCCGGCGGGCCGACACGGCGCCGTCCTCCCATCCCGAGCGCGACGCGCGCCTGGCGGCGCTGATGGCGCGCGTGGCGTTGGCCGACCGGCGCGCCTTCGACGAGCTCTATCGCGCCACCAGCGCGACGCTGTTCGGCATGGTGCTGCGCATCAACCGCGACCGCGGCCACGCGGAGGAGGTGCTGCAGGAGATCTACATCACCGTCTGGCGACAGGCGACTAGCTTCGATGTCGCGCACGGCAAGGTGCTGACCTGGCTCACGACGATCGCGCGGCACCGGGCCATCGACAGCCTGCGCCGCAGGGCCGCGCAACCGGCGACCATCAGCCGTTTCGGCGGGCTCGACGGCGGCGCCGATGGCGGCGAGGGCGAGCGCGACCTGCTCGACCACCTGCCCAGCGAGCAGCCCAGCCCGCTGGACCTGCTGGACGACGCGAACCGCGCCCACGCGCTGGAGCGCTGCATGTCGCAGCTCAGCGGCGAACAGCGCAGCAGCCTGGCGCTGGCGTACTACCAGGGGCTCTCCCATGCCGAGGTGGCCGAACACCTGAGCCAGCCGCTGGGCACGGTGAAGAGCTGGGTGCGGCGCGGCCTGCTGAGCCTGCGCGGCTGCCTGGACCGGGCGACCGAGCGGCTGGGCGCGATGGGCAGGGTGGTCTGATGGACTACGGACATCCCGAACGCGCGGAGCGGCTGGCCGCGGACTATGCGGTGGGCACGCTCCGAGGCGGCGCGCGCCGTCGCTTCGAGCGCCTGCTGCCGGCGCATCCCGCGCTTGCTGCCGCCACGGCGGCCTGGGCCGAGCGCCTGCAGCTGCTGGCAGGGCAGGTCGCACCCGTGGAGCCGCCGCCGAGCGTGTGGACGACGATCCAGACGCGCCTGTTCGGCGCGACGGAGGGTGAGTCGACATCGATGTCGACCCCGCCTCCGACGTCGGCGGCGGATGCGTACCCCAGTGCGGCGGGGCGCGCCGCGCTTGCGGGACCGCTTCGCTTCTGGCGCGGCCTCAGCGCCGTCGCCCTCGCGGCGTCGGTCGTGCTGGCGGTGATGGTCGCCCGGCCGGTGCCGGAGGCGGCGCCCATCGTGGTGGTCCTGCGCAGCACGCCGGAGGGTGTCGAGCTCGTCAAGACCGGCTTCGTGGCCAGCGTGTCCGCGGATGGGCGGGCGCTGGTGCTGAAGCCACTGGCGCCGGTGGTGATCGACGCGGCCCACGCGCTCGAACTGTGGGCGGTGCCGAAGGCGGGCGCGCCGCGCTCGTTGGGCCTGATCGCGGCGGGCGATGTCCCGACCACGGTGACGCGCGCCAACCTGCTGGCCGATACCCAGGCTTTCGCCGTCAGCCTGGAGCCCAGCGGCGGCTCGCGCACCGGCAAGCCGACCGGGCCGATCGTGTCGGCGGGCGGGATCTGACAGAAGCGGGGGATCCGATCGGGGATGTTCTGTTGTCGCACAGGGCGTGTGTCCCCCATGCGCAGGACCGTGTCGAAATGGCGGGGTGCCGCTCGTCGTGCATACGATGACACCCCAACCCCAAGGAGACCCCATGCAAGCGAAGAACACGATCTGCGTCTGGTACGACAAGGATGCCGAGGAGGCTGCGCGCTTCTACGAGAAGACCTTCCCGGACAGCAAGGTGGGCCGCATCGCGCGGGCGCCGGGCGACTACCCCTCAGGCGTGGAGGGCGACGTGCTGGTCGTCGAGTTCACGGTGATGGGCATTCCCTGCATCGGCCTGAACGGCGGCCCGGGCATCAAGCACAGCGAGGCCTTCTCCTTCCAGGTCGCGACCGACGATCAGGCCGAGACGGATCGCCTCTGGAACGCGATCGTCGGCAACGGCGGTCAGGAGAGCGCGTGCGGCTGGTGCAAGGACAAATGGGGCATCTCGTGGCAGATCACGCCGCGCGTGCTGTCGGAGGCGCTGAACAACCCGGACCGCGCCGCAGCCAAGCGCGCCTTCAGCGCGATGATGGAAATGCACAAGATCGACGTCGCCAAGATCGAGGCGGCGTTGAAGGGCTGAGCCTCCGAGCCCCTGAGCTCAGTTCTTGGCGATCACCTTGTCGGCGAGCTTCTCGAGCAGGTTGAGGAGCTTCTCGCCGACCAAGGTATGAAGGTTTTTGATTCCGGCATCCGGTTCGGCCTTGATCGTCGAAGAGCTTCGGATGATCGTCAGCAGGATCATCGTGGGCACGGAGAAGAGCGCGACGACGGTGGTCACGACGATGTGCCACTTGTCAGCCGAGACGGCGGGCCAGTGCTCAAAGACGCCAACGAAGACGCTGAGGGAGAACAGCCCCGCGGCGTAGAGCAACGCCGCGGTGGCCAATCCACCCCGTGCGGCCCAGGCGCGCAGGCTGAGATCCAGTTCTTCTGGCCTGCTGAGGAAGTGACGCTCGGTGTTGTTGTGGAGAGCGGCCGCCTCCAGGGAGGAGACGTCGGGAAGCTCCTGTTGGTCGAGCAGCGGCAGTTCAATCGTTGGCAGCATTGGCGGCATTCCTGGCGAAGTGCTTTCGGATCACCTCGTCGCTCATCACGGTGCGCTTCGCTTTCCTTGTTTCCTCCCAAGCGCCGCCGGGATGACGCGCGATCGAAGACAGATGATCCGGCTCAAACCTTCCGTATCGGTCCAGGACCTGATCGACATAGAACCAGAAGCGCGTGTCGGCCTTGCTCGGTACGAGGGGAACAAACTGGCAAGTCTCCGGCTGGAACTCCGGCAGCATCTCGATCGCCTTGGCCTCGAATTTCCTGAGACGGTAATAGAGCGAAGAGAACAGCGGTCCATGCTCCCAGGCTTCGGGGCGCTCGGAAACGACCGATTGACCCAAGAACGTCAGAGTCCAGCCGTGAATGAAGAACACGAACTTCTGGATCTCCAGATGCCCGAACTTGCGTCCCGCCTGTTGTCCGCGATAGACGAATGCATTGGCGACGAGAGAGGGCGAGTAACTCATAGCATGCGATTATCCGAGCGCATCCCTGCTGCGAAAGCGAGTCGTCGGGGGAGACGGACTCCCTCTCGCGGGGGAATCACGTCCTGCAAATCGACGGACTTCTGAACATGAATGACAAGAACGAGTGGGTCGACCCACCCACAGCATTGGGTCAACTGCTGAATCGACGTTTCGAGCACATCGTCGTGTTCAGCGGTGCCGGGATGTCGGCCGACAGCGGCATCCCGACCTTCCGTTCGGGCAGCAACGGACTGTGGGGCGAATTCGATCCCGAGCAACTGGCAACACCTGGCGCCTGGCAACGCGACAAGGAGACCGTCTGGGGCTGGTACGAATGGCGCCGCGGCCAGGTGATGGCCGCGACGCCGAACCCCGGCCATGTCGCGGTGGCGCGTCTGCAGCGCGAATTCGGCGCGCAGGTGGTGACGCAGAACGTCGACGACCTGCACGAGCGTGCCGGCGTCGAAGGCGCGCTGCATCTGCACGGCAGCTTCTTCGCACCGCGATGCGACCGATGCGGCGCG
>NZ_DASVNZ010000203.1:0-4649 GCF_036486225.1 Roseateles sp.
AGCGCCGATTCCCTACGCCGACGCGCTGGCCGAGATGCTGCGCGCCGACGGCCTGCTGCTGCTGCAATCGAACGACTGCAACGACCAGATCCCCGCCAAGGCCTACGAGTACCTGCGCGCGCGCCGGCCGGTGCTCACGCTGGCCGATCCGGCCGGCGACACCGCGCAGCTGATGCGCCGTGCCGGACTGCCGTACAACGCGGCGCTGGAGGACGGCCCCGGGGTCGCCGCCGCGCTCGACCGTTTCCTCAACGACCTGTTCCACGGCCGTGCCGCGCTGCCCGCGCCGCCGGCCATCGCCGCTGCCTCGCGCGAGTCCCGCACCGGCGAACTCGCCCGCGTGCTCGACGAGGCCTGCGCCCCCCAGATGCCTATCGCCGAGGCCCGCCCATGACCCCGACGTCCACGACTTCCCCGACCTCCACCACCGCCATCGGCGCGCTGCGCTGGAGCCTGGTGCCGCTGCCCGACGCGGCCGCCTTCGCGCCGCATGCCGCCGCATGGGACGCGCTGCAGGCGCGCGTCGCCGGACTGCCCTTCCTGGAGAGCGCCTTCCTCGCGCCGCTGCTGAAGGTCTTCGGCACCGGCCGTGAACGGCTGGCGCTGCTCGGCGATCCGAAGGCGCCGCGCGCCGCCGCGATCGTGACGCCTGCGGGCACCGCGCAATGGGCGACTTTCCAGCCGTCGCAGTTGCCGCTGGGCGCCTGGTTGAGCCCTGCCGGCGAACCGCTGGAGCCGCTCGCCGACGGCCTGCTGCGTGCGCTGCCCCTGCCGGCCCTCGCGCTGGGCCTGACGCAGATCGACAGCCTGTTCCATCCACGCGGCGCCGACAACGCGCGCTGGCGCGGCCAGGACTACATCGACACCGCCTGGGTCGACCTGACCGGCGACTTCGAGACCTACTGGGAAGCGCGCGGCAAGAACCTGCGCACCAACCTGAAGAAGCAGCAGAAGAAGCTGGACACTGCCGGCACCGCCACGCGGCTGGAATGCCTGACGCGCCCCGAGGACGTCGCGCCCGCGTTGACGACCTACGGCCGGCTCGAGGCCAGCGGCTGGAAAGGCTCCGAGGGCACGGCGATCGCGCCGGGCCATCCGCAGTACGAGTTCTATCGCGCGATGCTGGAAGGCTTCGCGCGCGCCGGCCGCGTCCGGCTGTACCAGTACTGGTTCGACGACGCGGTCGTCGCGATGGACCTGTGCATCGAGTCCGGCGGCAAGATCGTGATCCTGAAGACCGCCTACGACGAGGCGCACAAGGCCGTGTCGCCGTCGACGCTGATGCGCCAGCTGCAGTTCCAGCAGCTGTTCGACGCGGCGGCGGCGGGCGGCCCGATCCGCCGCATCGAGTTCTACGGCAAGGTCATGGAGTGGCACACGCGCTGGACCGCCGAGGCGCGTCCGGTCTACCACGCCACGCTGTACCGCTGGGGCTGGGTGCCGGCGCTCAAGCGGCTGCTGCGGCGCGGCGACGCCGGGCCGGCCGCAGAACCCGGCGCTGACCCGGCCGCGGCTCCGGCCGGCGGCCCCGCCGCCAAGACCGGAGAGACCCCCGCCAAGACGGAAGAAGCCCCGGCATGAGCAAGGCCCCGACCGTGCGCGGCGCGCTGGCCTGGTCCTTCGCCGAGCGCTACCTGAGCCTGCTGATCACCGTGCCGACCACGATGATCCTGGCGCGGCTGCTGACGCCGACGCAGGTGGGCGTGTATTCGCTGTGCGCGGTGGTGACGAACCTGGCCTCGATCCTGCGGGACTTCGGCGTCAGCGAGTACCTGATCCAGGAACGCGAGCTCGACCGCGAGAAGCTGCGCAGCGCCTTCACCATCACGCTGCTGATGGCCTGGAGCATCGCGCTGGTGATCCTCGGCGGCCGCTTCCTGCTGGCCGACTGGTACCACGAGCCGCTGCTGGCGGACCTGCTGCTGGTGCTGAGCCTCAACTTCGTGATGCTGCCGCTGGCGTCGCCGTCCTTCGCGCTGCTCAACCGCGAGATGGCCTTCCACAAGATCTTCCTGGTGCAGGTCAGCGCCAACGCCGCCAACTCGGCCACCAGCATCGCCCTGGCCTGGAGCGGCCACGGCGCGATGAGCCTGGCCTGGGGACCGGTGGCCGGCATCGCGGTGCAGGTGGCGATCCTCGTCTGGCTGCGGCCGCGCGACGCGCTGCTGATGCCGCGCCTGCGCGGCGCGGGCCGGCAGTTGCGTTTCGGCGCGATGTTCACCGGCTCGCGGCTGGTGGAATCGGGCTCGCGCAACGGCCACGAGCTGATCATCGGCAAGGTCTTCGGCTTCACCTCGCTGGGGCTCTTCAGCCGCGCGACCGGGCTGATCGACCTGCTCGGCCAGACGGTGAGCTCGGCCATCCTGCGCGTGGCGACGCCGGCGCTGGCGGCGGACCACCGCGCCGGACACAGCCTGGTCGGCCCGTATGCGAAGGGCACGGCCATCTTCACCGGCATCGCCTGGCCGTTCATGGGCGGCGTGGCGCTGATGTCGGGCGACATCATCGCGCTGCTGTTCGGGGCGCAGTGGCACGCGGCCGCGCCGCTGGCCACGCTGCTGGCGCTGGCCGGCCTGCCCTACGCGCTGACGATGCTGGCGCCCAACGCGCTGGCGGCCACCGGACAGATCCGCCGCCGGCTGTCGGTGGCGCTCTGGTACGGACCGACGCACCTGGCCTGCGTCGGCATCGCCGCGTTCTGGAACCTGCATGCGGTGGCGGCCGTGTTCGTCATCGGCAACCTGGTGCAGGTGGCGATGTACACGCGCCACCTGACCGAGGTGCTGAAGGCCACGCCGCGCGAGCTGTTCGCGCCCAGCTGGGTCAGCGTGCAGCTCACGCTGGGCTGCTGCGCGGGCCTGGGGCTGGCCCAGTTCGTCGCCTACGAGCTGAGCCTGCCGCTGATCCCGCGCATCGCGCTGTGCGTGATCGGCGGCACCGGTGCCTGGCTGGCCTGCGCCGCGCTGCTGCGGCATCCGGCGATGACCGAGGTCCGTCGCGCCCTGACCCATCTGCGGAGCCGCCATGCCTGAGCTGACACCGACCCTGGACGCGCCCGCCACCGCCGCGCCGATCCGTCCCGGCGAGACGCTGCGCTGGGCGATGTTCCGCGCGCTGGAGCGCCTCAGCGACCTGCGCGGCAACAACACGCTGGGCGCGTTCTCGGTCACGCCGGCCGACGCGTCGGGGCCGGCGCTGTGGTTCTACGTGACCACGATCGGCGAGCTCAACGCGGTCGCGCCGATGATCGAATGGCTGATCGCGCAGCGACCCGACCTGCGGCCGGTGCTGATCACCGAGCATCCGCATTACCGCGACGCCTACCTGGCCCGCCTGCCGCAGGCGGTGGTCTGCACCAGCCGCGGCCACAGCGACGATGCGCGCCGGCTGGCCCGCCTGCTGCCCCCGGCGATGCTGGCGGTGGCGGAGATCCCCTGCCTGCCGTCGGAGGCGCCCTGCCGCTTCTCCTATGCCTTCCTGCGCGAGGCGCGCCGGCACAACGCCGCGACGCTGATGCTCAACGGCTGGCTGTACCACTACGACCCGCCGGCCCGGCTCGACCAGATGGAGCGCCGGCTGCTGGAGCGCGATTTCCTGAACGCCTTCGACGTGCTGTGCGTGCAGGACGCGGAGACCGCGCGGCAGCTCGAGGCGCGCGGCGCGGCGCGCGAGCGGCTGCGGGTGACGGGCAACATGAAGTTCGACGCGATGCGCCGCGCCGACTGGGGCGTCGAGCAGGCCACGCGGAGTCCGCGGCTGCTGGGGCATCTGCTCGCGTCGGCAAGGCCCATCGTGGTCGGCGGCTGCGTGACCGAGCTGCCCGAGCAGCAGCAGGTGCTGACCGCCTTCGAGCGGCTGCGGCGCACGCATCCCGACGCGCTGCTGATCCTGGCGCCGCGGCATCCGGAGAACCTCGAGCGCATGGGCCAGTTGCTGGGCCAGCTCGGCGAGGCGGGACTGCGTGTCATGCGGCGCTCGCAGATCGAGGACGCGCCGCTCGCGGCCGAGGTGCAATGCCTGGTGCTGGACACCGTCGGCGAGCTGCGGGACTTCTATGCGGCGGCCAGCGTCGCGCACGTGGGCGTGGACCACAACGTACTGGAACCGCTGGGGCTGAACAAGCCGCTGACGATCCGCAGCGGGTGGGACACGACCTATCCGTCGTATCCGGTCTACCGCCTGCTGCGCGATCGCGGCGTGCTGCATGAGTGCGACGACGCGGCGTCCATGTGCGACTACTGGCTGGCGGCGATCGAGCGAGCGCCGCGCATCGCTGACGATCTGCGTCGCACGGAAGAAGCGCTGGCGTCGATGCGCGGATCGGTGGCGCGGCACCAGGCCGCCTGCGCGCCCCGGATCGGGCGCTGAGGTCCTTCGACGGCCGCTGGCCCTCACCCCCACCCTCTCCCGCAAGCGGGAGAGGGAGCAAGAAGGCTTCTGCACTGCCAGCGCCGCTGGCCCTCACCCCTGCCCTCTCCCGCAAGCTGTATGGACCGAGGACATGGGTAACAGGTGTGCCGGGACATGGGTAACAGGTCGGGGCCAGGTTAGTCAGCCTGGCACAGCTCAATCATGCGCACCTTTTGGTGGCAGAAGAAGACATCGAAGCTGCCGTCGATATCCGGGTGAGGTCGTAGGGCGACAGGTTG
>NZ_DASVNZ010000218.1:0-9865 GCF_036486225.1 Roseateles sp.
TCATGTCGAGCTCGCGCATCAGCGACGGCGACGAGCTGCCGGGCGACAGCTCCTTGGCTAGGCCGAGCAGGCGGTTGGTCTCGCCGCTCATCGCCGAGGGGACCACCACCATCTGGTGACCCGCCCGCGCCCATTTGGCGACACGCTTGGCCACGTTGCGGATGCGGTCGGTCGACCCCATCGAGGTGCCGCCGTACTTGTGAACGATCAATGCCATGGGAATGTCAGAGGGGGCTGCGGGTGGATCGGCGATTCTAAGACGCGCCCTTGCCCGCAACGTCGCTGCCCATGCGGGATCCGCATGCATCGGACACCCATCGCAACGCCATTTGTGCTTCACCGGGACCTGCGATCCAGCGCGCGTCGATGCCCAGACCAGGCGCGAACAGCAGCCGTCCGTCGACGTGGATCAGCGGCCCTTCCCTCTGGACAGCGGGGATTCCAGCCGTCTGCCAGCATTTGCGGAGCGCGCGCGCCATGCCTTTGGCGTGGGCCTGGAACTGCTCGCCGCCTTCGCGCGGGCGCAACTCGACATTGCTGAGCGCAGAAAGCGCGACGCCCCCCGTGGTCACGGGTTCGACATGGAAAGCGCCGCCCCAGGCGGCCACCGGGTGACGCCCCGGTCGCGAGAGATCGATTCGTAGCGTCGCCTCGGCACCAGCAGCGGCGGCGGCGATCCCAAGGCCGATCAACGAGGCGGGCAGCGCTTCGGCTCGCACGGGTCGTCGCACCTGCGGCGGCGCCTGCACGAAGAACCTGCCGCGATAGAGGTGCAGCTCGGTGTCGCCCAGCGGCCAGCGCGCCACGGTCGCGGCGGAACCTTCCGCCATCACGCGCCGGATCAGCGTCGCGGGCGCAGTCCGACCGGTCGCGCGATGCAGCCAGGCGCGCAACGCGTTCGACGCGCGCGCCGCGCTGAGGGCTTCCAGCATGGCCTGCGACAAGCCGTCGGCATCGGACCAGCGGCCGAGGTCCTCCTCCGCGATCTCGCGCTGGAGTTCCGCCGCCTCCTGCGCCCACGTGGCGGCCTGCGCCAGCGCGGCCTCCGCGCCGGGAGCCTCCGCGGTCAGCGCGGGCCAGGCCTCCAGGCGAAGCCGGTTGCGGGCGAAGCGCGCATCGCCGTTGCTGTCGTCCTCGATGAAGCGCAAACCGTGTTCGACGACGTAGGCCTCGATGGATTCCCTTCGACGGTCCAGCCAGGGCCGCGACCAGCACACGCCGTCGCGCCATTGCGTGCGCGGCATCGCGGACAGACCCGCCACGCCGGCACCGCGCAGCGCCTGCAGCAGGAAGGTCTCCGCCTGGTCGCGGCGATGGTGCGCCAGCAGCAGCAGGTCAGCGCCGGCCGCGAGGGTCAGGCGTTGCAGCGCCCGATGCCGTCCGGCGCGGGCCCAGGCCTCGATGCTGTCGCCGGGTCCGGGCGCACCGGCGAGCCGCTCATGCACGAGCGACACGGGCAGGCCGTCCGCCGCCCATTCACCGACCTGCGCCTGCAGATGCGCCAACCACGCATCGGCGTGCTCGCTCAGCCCGTGATGGATGTGCAACGCCACCACCTGCAGCCCGAGCGGACGGGCGGCAACAGCGGTGGCGTGGAGGAGCGCCGTCGAATCGCGGCCGCCACTGGTGGCGACCGCAATCACGCGGCGGGAGGCTTCATCGGAGCCGGCTTGAGCGCCGGGCTGCTCACCGGTGGAGGCACCGGCTTCGACGCCGGCGTCGGAGCGCAGATCAGCGGCTCTTGGTGTCGCTGAATCGACCATAGGCCTGGAGACGCTCATAGCGGCGGTCCAGCAGTTCCTTGGTCTTCAGGTCGGAGACCTGACGGAGCGCATCGCCCAGCGCGCGTTTCAGGCTGGAGGCCATCAGCTTGGGATCGCGGTGCGCACCACCGACCGGCTCGCTGACGATCTTGTCGATCAGGCCCAGCGCCTTCAGGCGGTGCGCGGTGATGCCCAGCGCCTCGGCGGCTTCGGGCGCGCGCGCGGCGGTCTTCCACAGGATGGACGCGCAGCCTTCCGGCGAGATCACCGAATAGGCCGAGAACTGCAGCATCAGCACCTGGTCGGCCACGCCGATGGCCAGCGCGCCGCCGGAGCCGCCCTCACCGATCACCGTCGCGATGATGGGCACTTCCAGCTGCGCCATCTCGAAGATGTTGCGGCCGATCGCTTCGGACTGGCTGCGTTCCTCGGCGCCGATGCCGGGGTACGCGCCCATCGTGTCGATGAAGGTGAACACCGGCAGGCCGAACTTCTCGGCCAGCTTCAGCAGGCGCAGCGCCTTGCGGTAACCCTCGGGGCGCGGCATGCCGAAGTTGCGCAGCGTGCGCTCCTTCGCGTCGGAACCGCGCTGGTGGCCGATGACCATGCAGGCCTGGCCGTTGAAACGTGCGAGACCGCCGACGATCGCGGCGTCATCCGCGAAGTGCCGGTCGCCGTGCAGCTCTTCGAACTCGGTGAAGACTTCGCTGCAGTAGTCCAGCGTCTGCGGACGTTGCGGATGGCGCGCGACCTGGTAGACCTGCCACGGCAGGACATTCGAATAGATGTCCTTGGTGAGCTGCAGGCTCTTCTTGCCGAGGCGGTCGATCTCTTCCGAGATGTCCACCGCGGACTCGCTCTGCACGTAGCGGAGCTCGTCGATCTTGCTTTCGAGCTCCGCGATCGGCTGCTCGAATTCGAGGAAGTGTTTCTTGCTCATTCTCAGTAATCCACGGGTAGCGGATCGAGGCTCCGCCAAATGTACCATGTGGCCACCGAGCGATACGGGGCCCAGCCCTCGCCCAGCTCTCGGGCCTCCGCGCGCGACACCGGTTCGTCGCTGAAGTAATGCTGGCTGATGCCTTTCAGCAGTCCCAGATCGTCCAGCGGCAGCACGTTGGGCCGCATCAGGTGGAAGATCAGGAACATCTCCGCCGTCCAGCGGCCGATGCCGCGGATGGCGACCAGCTCGTCGATGATGGCTTCATCTTCCATCTGCGCCCATTGGCGCACATGGACCTGACCGGTCTCGAAATGCTGCGCCAGGTCGCTGAGGTACTCGACCTTGCGCAGCGACAGGCCCACGGCCCGCAGCGCGGTCTTCTCCAGACTCAGCACCTCGGTCGGCTTGATGCGGTTGGACGGTCCCGAGGTCAGCTCGGCGAACTTGTCCCACACGCTCTGCGCCGCCTTCACCGAGATCTGCTGTCCGACGATCGAACGCGCCAGCGTCGTGAACGCGTCGCCACGGCTCTGCAGCCGCGCCTCGCCGAATTGCGGGATCAGCTTCTTCATCACCCGGTCGCGTTTGACCAGGTGTCTGCAAGCCTCATCCCAATAGTCCGGGGTCACCCCGGCGGTCGCCACACGCGCCATCAGGCCTGCTCTCCAACCTTCGAGGCACGGACCCAGGTCGTGCCGGTCGGGGAATCCTTCAGCTCGATGCCTTGTCCGGCGAGCGACTGGCGGATGCGGTCGGCCTCGGCGAAGTCGCGACCCGCCTTGGCGGCGGCGCGCGCGGCGATCTGCGCCTCGATCGCGGCCTCGTCCAGGCCCGCGCCGGCTTGCAGGAAGGTCTTGGGCGTCTGCTGCAGCACGCCCAGCACGCCGCCCAGCGCCTTCAGCAGACCCGCGTCCTGCGCGGAACGGTCGCGGTTGACCTGGTTGGCCAGCTCGAACAGCACGGCCAGCGCACCCGGCGTGTTGAAGTCGTCGTCCATCGCGGCCTTGAAAGCCACCGCAGGACCTTGCGTCCAATCGATGGTCACCTCCGCCGGCGCGACTGCGTCCAGCGCGGTGTACAGCCGGCGCAGCGCGGTGCGTGCGTCGTCCAGGCTCACGTCGCTGAAGTTGAACGGGCTGCGGTACTGCGTGCGCAGCATGAAGAAGCGGATCGACTCGCCGTCGAACTTCTCCAGCACTTCCTGGATGGTGAAGAAGTTGCCCAGGCTCTTGGACATCTTCTCGCCGTCGATGTTCAGGAAGCCGTTGTGCAGCCAGTAGTTGACGAAGTGGCCGAAGGCGCCTTCGCTCTGCGCGATCTCGTTCTCGTGGTGCGGGAACTGCAGGTCCATGCCGCCGCCATGGATGTCGAAGCGTTCGCCCAGCAGCGCGCAGCTCATGGCCGAGCATTCGATGTGCCAGCCCGGGCGGCCTTCGCCCCAGGGGCTGGCCCACTTGGCCTCGACCGGCTCGTCGGCCTTGGCCGATTTCCACAGCACGAAGTCCAGCGGATCGCGCTTGCCGTCATCGACCGCGACGCGCTCGCCGGCGCGCAGCTGGTCCGGCGACTTGCCGCTGAGCTTGCCGTAGCCGTCGAACTTGCGCACCGCGTAGTTCACGTCGCCGCCACCGTCAGCCTGGTAGGCCAGGCCCTTGGTCTCGAGCTTGCCGATGATGTCCAGCATCTGCGGGACGTACTCGGTCGCGCGCGGCTCATGCGTCGGCTTGGCGATGCCCAGCGCGTCGAAGTCACGATGCATCGCGGCGATGGTGTCGCTGGTGAGCTGGCCGATCGTGATGCCGCGCTCCAGCGCGCGGCGGATGATCTTGTCGTCGATGTCGGTGATGTTGCGCACGTAGGTGACGTCGAAGCCGCTGGCCTTCAGCCAGCGGTAGACGACGTCGAACGCGATGTTCATGCGCGCATGGCCCATGTGGCACAGGTCGTAGACCGTGATGCCGCAGACGTACATGCGGACCTTGCCCGGCTCGATCGGTTGGAAGTCCTGGAGCTGGCGGTCCAGCGTGTTGTAGATGCGCAAGGAAGACATACGGGGCTCGCGCCGCACCGGCGACGGGTCGCGAGGTTCGGCGCATTCAACGGGGCGGTGCGGGTGGGCCGGAGAGCCGGCCGGGAGGCGAGCGTGAGACGAAAGCTCGCTCTAGAATGCCCGGCAGTATAGCGGCCCGACCCCATGCCAAGACTTCCTGCCCTGATCCGCTCCTGCTGCGTCGCCCTGGCGATGACCGGCGCCACCCTGACGCATGCCGCCGCCCTCGAGGACGCGCAGGCCCAGTGGGCCGCCGGCAAACGCGACCAGGCGATCCAGACCGCCGAGACCGGCCTGAAGACCACCCCGGACGATCCGCGCCTGCGCTTCGCGCTGGGCACGATGCTGCTCGAGCAGCAGCAGCTCGAACGCGCCCGCACCCTCTTCACCGGCCTGACCGAGGACTTCCCCGACCTGGCCGATCCTTACAACAACCTGGCCGTCATCCACGCCGCGCGCGGCGAGTACGAGGCCGCCCGCCAGTCCCTGACCCGCGCCCTGGACCTGCAGCCCGACCACGCGCAGGCCCAGGAGAACATGGGCGACGTGCTGATGCGCCTGGCCCAGCAGTCCTACGAACGCGCGCTGAAGCAGGCGCTCGGCGACGACACCGCGCTGAAGGTCAAGTTGCAACGCGTCACAGCGTTCAACAACGCCAAGGGCGGCCAGGCGCGATGATCGCGGGCGGCGCGCCGACGGCGCGTCGTCGTGCAACGCCTTCAACCGCGTCCCGCCCTCCCCCCAACGCTCCCCTCACCCCCACCAGGACCATGCGGACATCCAAATTCCTGCTCGCCGCCGGCGCCGTCGTGCTGGGCCTCGCGGCCTCGTTCGCCCAGGCCCAGGTCGTCAAGCTGAGCACCACCGCCGGCGACATCAAGATCAAGCTGGACGCGGAGAAGGCGCCGAAGTCGGTCGCCAACTTCCTCGCCTATGTGAAGGCCGGCCACTACAACGGCGTGATCTTCCACCGCGTCATCGGCGACTTCATGATCCAGACCGGCGGCTACACGCGCGATCTGGCGCAGCGCCCGACCCGCCCGCCCATCCCGTTGGAGGCCGGCAACGGCCTGATGAACATCCGCGGCTCGATCGCGATGGCGCGCACCAACGAGCCGGACTCGGCGACCTCGCAGTTCTTCATCAACACCGTGGATAACCCCGGACTGGATCCAGGCTATGCGTCCGACGGTCGCGGCTACGCCGTATTCGGCTACGTCACCGAGGGCATGGACGTGGTCGACAAGATCCGCGCGGTGCCGACCGCGCCGTCGAAGGCGAACCCGCTCTTCCAGAACCTGCCCACCACCCCCGTCCTGATCAACAAGGCCACCGTCGAGAAATAAGGAGTTGACGACATGAGCAAGAAAGTCGAACTGCACACCAACCATGGTCTGATCACCGTGGAACTGGATGACGCCAAGGCCCCCAAGAGCGTCGAGAACTTCCTGGCGTACGTCGCCAAGGGCCACTACGACGGCACGATCTTCCACCGCGTGATCAAGGGCTTCATGGCCCAGGGCGGCGGCTTCGAGGAAGGCATGAAGCAGAAGCCGGCCGACGCGCCGATCCAGAACGAGGCCAACAACGGTCTGAAGAACGACAAGTACACGCTGGCGATGGCGCGCACGAACGCGCCGCACTCGGCCAGCGCCCAGTTCTTCATCAACACGGTCGACAACGACTTCCTGAACTTCAAGAGCGAAAGCCCGTCGGGCTGGGGCTACGCGGTGTTCGGCAAGGTCGTCGAAGGCCAGGACGTCGTGGACAAGATCGAGAAGGTCAAGACCAGCCGCTCGGGCTTCCATGACGACGTGCCGGTCGACCCGGTGATCATCGAGCGCGCCGTCGCGGTCGAGTGAGTCCCGGCGCCGCCTTCCCTCTGCCCCGCGCGGTGCTGCCTCTGGCACCGCTGCGGGCGGCAGGCGGCTGGCGGCGGATCGACCTGCTGTCCGACCTGCACCTGTCGCCGGACATGCCGGCGACGCTGGCGCGGTTCCGCGCCCACCTGGCGGCGACGCCGGCCGACGCGGTTGTCCTGCTCGGCGACATCTTCGAGGCCTGGATCGGCGACGACGCGCGCTGGCAGGCCGGCACCTTCGAGCAGTTCGCGCTCGATCTGCTGCGCGAGGTCTCTTCGCGCAAGCCCCTCTTCTTCATGCACGGCAACCGCGACTTCGCGCTCGGCGAGGCGATGGCGGCGGACGCCGGCATGCGGCTGCTGGGCGATCCGACACGGCTGGAGGCCTTCGGACGCTCGTGGCTGCTGAGCCATGGCGATCAGCTCTGTCTCGGCGATGTCGGCTACCTGAAGGCGCGCGCGATCGTGCGCCGGCCTGAGGTGCTGGCGGCGCTGCGCGCGATGCCGCTCTTCGCGCGACGTGCGCTCGCGCGCCATCTGCGCGCGAAGAGCCGCATGCATCAATCCGATCCGTCCACCTGGGCGGACGTCGACGACGACGCGGCGCGCTCATGGCTGAGCGCGTCGGGCTGCGACACGCTGATCCACGGCCACACGCACCGGCCGGCGGTGCACGATCTCGGCAACGGGCTCACGCGCGCCGTGCTGTCCGACTGGGACTACGACCACGGCCCGGGCCGCGGCGACGTGCTGGTCATCGACGCCCACGGCCTGCGGCGCATCGCGCCCATGACCTCGGCGACCGAGCTCGTCATCACCCCATGATCGGCGGCCTGCTCCAACGCTGGCGCGCGCATCGCGAGCGCAAGCTGCTCGACCAGTACGCGATCCCCGATCCGCTGTGGGAGCTCACACTCACGCAGTACCCCTTCATCGCCCGTCGCAGTGAGGCCGATCGCGTGGAACTGCGCCGGCTGTGCTCGCTCTTCCTGTCGGCCAAGGAGTTCCACGGCGCCAACGGCTTCGAGGTCACCGACGAAGTCGCGGTGGCGGTCGCCGCGCAGGCCTGCCTGCCGGTGCTGCGCCTCGGACTCGCGTGGTACGACGGCTTCGTCGGCATCGTCATGCACGAGGGTGAAGTCGTTGCCGCCCGCGAAACGATGGACGAAGACGGCGTCGTCCACGCCTACGACGAGACGCTGGCCGGCGAGGCGATGGAAGGCGGCCCGCTGATGCTGGCCTGGAGCGAAGTCACGCCCGAGGCCACCGAGCGCGTCGAGGGCCACGACTCCGTCTACAACGTCGTGATCCATGAGTTCGCGCATGTGCTCGACATGCGCGACGGCGAGCCCGACGGCGCGCCGACCATCGACGATCCGACGCTGCGTCAGCAGTGGGGAGCGACGATGGAGGCCGAATGGCACTGGTTCTGCGACCAGGTCGACGCGGGCCATGCGACGCTCATCGATCCCTACGGCGCGGAAGCCCCGGAGGAGTTCTTCGCCGTCGCGGTCGAGGCGTTCTTCGTCGCGCCGCGCGAGCTGCTCGTCGAGCAGCCGCAGCTGTACCGGCTGCTCGCCGGGTTCTTCAGGCAAGACCCGGCACGCGACTGAGTTCAGCGCAAGGCGGCTCGATAACGCGCCGCGCAGGCCTGCTGGTCCGCCTCCGACGCCGCGCGCGAAAAGCCGAAGCCGTTCCAGCGATAGGCCAGCGTCAGCGTCTGTGGCGTCGCCGGCGTGCCGGCGTCGACGCCTACGGGGCCCACGGGGCCAGCCAGGAAGGAACTCGCCTCGTGCAGCGCGCACAGCACGTCGCCCGTCCCGGACGACGGCATCACGACCGCGTCGATCAGTGGATACGCGAGCGCGGAACCTCGCCACAGCGCGCGCAACCGCCCCGATCCGCCGGCACGCGGCGGCGGATCCAGCGCATACACGTAGGGACGAGGCGCCACACGTTTGTCGAGCTTGGAATATCGGTCTTCCAACAGCAGCAGACCGGTGCCGGTGCCGGTGCCGGTGCCGGTGTCAGTGCCAGCGCCACTGCCGGCGGCGTTGTCGGCAGGCTCAGATTTCCATGTCGCCAGCGATATCGCCTGGGCCCGGCGCACGCGCCCGACGACGGCCTCGAAGGGCACGCCATCGCGTGGCGCGAAGCGGAGTTTCTGGCGCACCGATCCGTTCAAGAGCTCGCGTGCGCCGGCGGAGACCGCGATGCCGGCGATCGTCAGCCGCGCGTGCGGCGGCGCGGCGCAGACCGGCAGGCGCTCGCCCGTGAGCTGCGGAAAGAAGCCACCACGGACCATCGCCGTGCGCAAGCCGGTGCAGCCCAGGCCTCCGTCGGCGGTCCAGCCGCATTGCGCGAGCAGACCCGACTTGGCATCGGCGTACTTCTGATCGAAGACGTGGTTGCCGAGCGAGAAGAACACGGGTCGCCCCTCGACGCATTCCGGCGGCTGCACCACGTGCGGGTGGTGGCCGACGATGACGTCCGCGCCGAGTGCCTGCAGCGCCGCCGCGTCGTCGTACTGCGCGCGAGAAGGCCAGCCGGCCAGCTCGGTCCCCCAATGGACGTAGACGACGACGGCATCGGCCAGTTGGCGGGCTGTGGCCAGCTGCTGTTCGAGCGCGACGTCGAGGGGCTGCGCCTCGCGGTCTGCCGCGGCCAGGCGACTCAAGGTCACGATCGCCAGCGTGCGGCCGCCGATCTCGAGGAACGCGGGACCGTCATCGAAGCTCAACGGCGTCATGCCGGCCTGCGTGATGGCCCCCCGCGTGCGTCGACGACCGTCCGCGCCGGTATCGCCGGCATGGTTGTTCTCATGGCCGAGCAGATCGAAACCGGCAGCGCGTGCCGTCGTCAGCCATGCGGCCTCGGTCGCGAAACACAGCGTCTGTCCCTTCGGGCAATCGCCCGGATCGCCGATGGCGCCTTCGAAGTTGCCGACAAGGATGCCGAGCTCGCCCTTGGGCGCGAGCGGCGTCCACGGTGTCGGACCGTCGGCCGCGCGGCGCAAGGCGTTGCCGACGAGTCGCGACAGCATCACGTCGCCCGCGAAAGTGATGTGCGCCTGCCCTGGTCCTGGTCCTGGTCCTGGTCCTGGTCCTGGTCCTGATTCTGCTGGGGCCGTGGCCGTGGCGATCGCCGTCGCCGCCGCGTCTCCCCCGTTCGCCAATGCGGCCCCCAGCGAGCTCGCCGCGAGGACCATGGCCCTAACGATCCGCCGCATCGCGCCGGCGCGAGCCCGC
>NZ_DASVNZ010000119.1:0-3579 GCF_036486225.1 Roseateles sp.
CTGTGCGACGACGACTGTCGCCTGGAACTGCCGCCGACGGCAGCATTCCGGGAAATGCAGCGGCAGCTTTCGGCCACGATCGCCGCGATGCAGAGTCGCGCCACGGCCTTGCCGAGCGCCGACGAGCGACGCGTCCTCCGCGGCGCGTTGCGCATGGTGCCCAGGGAGCTGCTGCCGGCGCCGGCGGCGATCGCCGTACAGGATCTGCTGCGTCGCCTGCCCGCGGACGAAGGCCGGACCGGCGCGGATCCAGGCGATCTGAGCCGGATCGCCCGGCTCTTTGCCGACCAGATGGACATGGCCTGCCCGGTGCGCGGCAGCCTGCGTCCGTCGCGCCTGCCGCGCGATCTCGTGACGGCCGCGCGGCTGCAGCACTGGGCCTGGCCCGACTCCGCCTACGCCAGGGCCGAGCCCGTCGACGACGAGCGCCGGACACGCGATCGCGCGGCGAAGCGCCTGCGTTCGGACTGGGAGTCGCGTCGCGGATTCGATCGGGCGCTCGAGGTCTTTGCCGAGACGCGCGTGCCGTTGCCCGACGCGGATCTGCTGTACCGCATGGGCGTGGTTCAGGCGGAAGCGCTGGCGGCGCAGTCCCGGGCGCGGCGCGTGTCCTTTGCCGACCGGATCCCGCGCAAGAACGCTGCACAGGGAACGGAAGGGGCGCACGACCCGTCGTGACGCGCTTCACGGCGGACACGGATCCTCGTCACCGGAGTGCGGGGCTTCCCCATCGCTGGCACATATCGTGCAATCGGCTCTGGCACCGTCGTTGACAAGACCCGTTGGAGACCGCCATGACCTTCCTGCGTCGTTTCACCACCGGCAAGCGCCTGTCGCTGGCCTTCGGCCTGATGCTGCTGCTGATCCTCGGGGTCTCGGCGCTCGGCATCCAGGGCAGCGGCCGCGTGTTCTCCGATCTCAAGACGATCTACGAGGACCGGACCCTTCCGCTCAAGCAGATCGGCGACATCGACAGCCTGATGCTGCGCAACCGCATCCTGGTGACGGAGATGATCCGCGACCCGGCGCAGCTGTCGACGCTGGACACGCAGCTGCAGGCCAACATCGCGACCATCACCGGGCTGTGGAAGGACTACATGTCCACCTACCTCACCGACGAGGAGAAGCAGCTGGCCATGGCCTTCGCCGAGGTCCGCGGCAACTACGTGCGGCACGGCCTGCTGGCGGCTCGCGACGCGGTGAAGGCCGGCGACGTGGCCCAGGCGCAGACGATCTACGGCGACCGCATCGTGACGCTGGGCGCGCAGGCGAAGACCGCGATCGACGCTCTGCTCGCGCTGCAGGTGCGCGTCGGCGCGGAGTCCTTCCGCAGCGCCGAATCGACCGCCGCGTCGGTGCGTGGTTGGAGCCTGGCCGCCGCGCTGGCCGCGGTGCTCATCGCGCTGGGCGCGGGCGTCTTCACGACGCGCTCGATCACCGCGCCGATGCAGGAGGCGGTCCACTTCGCCGAGGCCGTCGCGCAGGGCGACCTGCGCAGCCGCGACGCCACGCCCGGCCAGGACGAGGCCGCGCGGCTGATCGCGGCGCTGGGCGCGATGGCCGGCTCGCTGCGCGACATCGTCAGCCGCGTGCGCAACAGCAGCGAGAGCATCGCGACAGGCTCCAGCGAGATCGCCATCGGCAGCCTCGACCTGAGCCAGCGCACCGAGGAGCAGGCGAGCAACCTGCAGCAGACGGCCGCGTCGATGGAGGAGCTGTCGAGCACCGTGCAGAACAATGCGTCGACGGCCGGCCAGGCCGATGCGCTGGCCACGCGCGCCGCCGAGGCCGCGGGCCAGGGCGGCGGCGTCGTCCAGCAGGTGGTGCGGACGATGCAGGACATCAGCACCTCGTCGAAGCAGATCGCCGACATCATCGGCGTCATCGACAGCATCGCGTTCCAGACCAACATCCTGGCGCTGAACGCGGCGGTCGAGGCGGCCCGCGCCGGCGAGCAGGGCAAGGGCTTCGCCGTGGTCGCGTCGGAGGTGCGCGCGCTGGCGCAGCGTTCGGCGCAGGCCGCGCGCGAGATCAAGGCGCTGATCGGCCGCAGCGTCGAGCAGGTGCAGTCCGGGTCCGGGCTCGCCGACGACGCCGGCGCGGCGATGCAGGGCATCGTCGAGCAGGTGCGGCAGGTCAGCGTGCTCATCGGCGAGATCGCCTCCGCGAGCGGCGAACAGTCGCGCGGCATCCAGCAGATCGGCGACGCGGTCACGCAGCTGGACCAGGTCACGCAGCAGAACGCCGCGCTGGTCGAGGAGAGCAGCGCGGCCGCGGACAGCCTGCAGCAGCAGGCCAAGGAGCTCGCGGAGCTGGTGCGGGTGTTCCGGCTGGCGTGACGGGCACGCGAAGCCGTGTCGGACCGCGTGAAGCCGCGCGGGACGGCATGTGTCGTGTTGGTGTCCGCGCCACGCATGACCCGGCACCCGGCGTGAGATAGGTCGCGGATCGCCCGGGTTCCCTTATTCCATCGGCCCCTCGGACGAGGGACCCGGGTTCTCCCGCGTGTTGCCCGGGCCAGGGGGCACTCCCATAATCGATTGCACCATCGATATTGGAGTACGCCATGCTGAAGGCACTGAGCCGGATGAAGATCACGACCTTGTTGCAGGTCGGTTTCGCGGCGGTACTCGCGATGGCGGCCCTGATGACCGGGGTGGGCGTGTTCAAGCTGCGCGAGATGGTGCGGCTCAGCGACCAGCTGCACACGCTCGAGCAGCGCCGGCTGATGGCCACGAACTGGCGCGCCGCCACCGAACTCAACCTCAACCGCGTGATGGCGATGGCCAAGTCCGGCGGACACGAGGGCCTCAGCGGCTTCCTGTCCGGCGAGATGACCAAGACCACGGACCGCATCAACGCGCTGCAGGCCGACCTCGACAAGGCGATCGACGATCCCGAGCAGAAGGCGCAGCTGCCGGTCATCGCGGCCGAGCGGCAACGCTACGTCGACATCCGCAAGGGCGTGATGGCGGCGATCAAGGCCGATCCGGAGGCTGGCGGCCGGCAGGTCGACCAGACGCTGATCCCGGCGGCGGCCAGCTACCTGGCCTCGGTCGAGAAGCTGGTGTCGCTGATCTCGGACGACACCGAGACCTTCGCCGCGCAGCAGCGCGAGCAGGCCGCGCAGGCGGCGACGCTGATGCTGACGCTGACGGCGCTGGCCGTGGTGCTGGGCATCTTCATCGCGTGGCGCATCACGCATTCCGTGCGCGCGCCCATGGTGCGGGCCGGCGCGGTGGCGCAGACGATCGCCAGCGGCGACCTGAGCCAGGACATCGTCGTCGACCGCAGCGACGAGATCGGCGTGCTGCTGCGCGAACTGAGCGCGATGCAGGACTCGCTGCGCCGCATGGTGCGTCAGGTGCGGGACGGCACGGAGACGATCAACGTCGCGACGCGCGAGATCGCCACCGGCAACGAGGACCTGTCGGCGCGCACGGAGGCCACGGCCTCCAACCTGCAGGAGACGGCCTCGTCGATGGAGGAGCTGACCGGCACGGTGGCCAACACGGCGAGCTCGGCGCAGCAGGCCAACGACCTGGTGAGCGCGACGCGGGTGTCGGCCTCCAAGGGCGG
>NZ_DASVNZ010000233.1:0-2925 GCF_036486225.1 Roseateles sp.
GGACGCCCACTCGCCACCGACCGGTGTCACCAGCAGATCGTTGACGGCCACCGTCGTCGAGGCCGGATCCAACCGGGCCTCGTCGCGCAGGCGCAGCGTGCGGGCCGGCTCGGCAGAAGCCGGAGCCGTGGTCGCGCACACGCCCACTGCGATCACGAAGCTCGCAGCGATGGCGCGCAACGCGACACCACGCCGAGCGGACGAGCCGCTGGCGTCGCGCGTCGACAGCGACGCCAACGTGAGCGTCGCCTGGCGCATCGACTGGAAAGCCGCGTTGAGCGTCATCGCCGTGCCGTCACTTGCGCAGGTTGTTCACCATCGCCAGCATCTCGTCGGAGGCCTGCAGCACCTTGGCGTTGGCCTCATAGGCGCGCTGGGCCAGCATCAGGCCGACGACCTCGTCGCCGAGCTTCACGTTGGACGCTTCCTGGAAACCCTGGCGGAACACGCCGAAGCCCTGCTCCGCGGCGCGGCCGGAGATCGGCTCGCCGCTGCGAGCGGTGGCGCGGTACAGGCGGTCGCCGAGCGCTTCCAGGCCGTCCTCGTCGTTGAAGCGCACCAGCGCCATCTGGCCGACGACCTGGTCGCGGCCCTGCACATCGCGCGCGGCCACGGTGCCGTCGCTGGCGACGACGAAGTCCTTCGCGCCGGCCGGCAGCACCAGCGCGGACTTGAGCGGATAACCCTCGGCGGTGGTGATCTGGCCGTCGGTCCCGACGCGCAGGTGGCCGCCGCGGCTGAAGGCCGTGCCGCCGTCGGGCAGCAGGACCTCGAGGTAGCCCGCGCCGGCGATCATGAGGTCGGCCGGATCGTCGCTGCGGCGCACGTCGCCGGCGTCCATCACCAGCGACACGCCGTTCACCGACACGCCCAGTCCGCGCGAGGCGGCGGTGGCCACGGTGTCGCTGCCCGCCTGGGGCTCCGCGCCGCGGCTCACCAGGTCGACGAAGCTGACCTTGGACCGCTTGAATCCGGGCGTGGCCATGTTGGCCATGTTGTTGGAAATCGTCTCGACCTGGCGCTGCTGCGCCTGCATGCCGGTGGCGGCGATCTGCAAGGCTTCGATCATGGGTGTCTCTCCTGGAATCCGTTCACAGGTCGGCGAGCTTGCGCACCGCCAGACCCATCATGTCGTCGTACATCTGCGTGGCGCGGGTCATCGACTCGAAGTGCCGCACGGCGCCCATCAGCTGGACCATTTCCTGCGCGGTGTCGACGTTGGAGCCCTCGACGAAACCCTGGCGCACGCCGGCGGCGCCTTCGGCCACGGCGGAGAGGCGGCCCTCGGTGACGAACAGCCCGCCGCCCAGCGCCTGCATGCGCGTGCCGGCGTCGGGCACCAGCACGCGCAGCTGGCCGACCACGCGATCCTCCTGGCGCACCGTGCCGTCGGCGGCGACATCGACAGCGCCGGGCGCCAGCGTCAGCGCGCCGTTGGTGCCCATGAGGGCGTTGCCGGCGGCGTCCACCAGCTCGCCGCGATCGTCGATGCGGAAGCTGGCCTGCCGCGTGTAGGCCGGGCCTTGCGGGGTGCGGACCTCGTAGAAGCCGGGGCCCGACAGCGCGAGGTCGAGCGCGCGGCCGGTGCGGCTCATCGGGCCGGGCTTGAGGTCGCGGCGCGCGTCGACGGTGACCTCGTCCGTGACCGGCGCGGCCATGCCGTCGGTCACCTGCTGGCCGAACGGCACCGCGGCCGCTTCCAGCTGCTCCACGACCAGCTCGCGCTTGTAGCCGGGCGTCAGCATGTTGGCCATGTTGGCGCTGACGCGCTCCAGGCGGTAGGCGTCGCGCTGCATCGCGGACAGGGTGGTGAGCATCAGGTCGTTCATCGGGACAGTCCTGGAAGCAGACGGGTCGTTATCAGCGCGGTCATGCGGTGGCCGCCGGCGGCGCGCCGACCACGGCGAAGGATTTCAATTCGATGGTGCTGGGCACCTCGGCCATCGACAGCACGCGCAGATGCGGCAGCACGCGTTCGGTCATCAGGCGCAGCTGGCGGCGCAGGTCCGGCGCGCACAGCAGCACCGGCAGCGTGTTGCTCTTCATCATCCGTTCGGCGGCGGTGGCCAGGCGGCCCAGCAGCCGCTCGGTCAGGGCCGGATCGAGCGCCGGCGGCGCGCCGTCGCTGCCGCGCAGCGCGCCCAGCAACTGCCCTTCCACCAGCGGGTCCAGCGTCAGCACCTGCAACGCCGTACCGTCGCCGACGAGGCCCTGGCAGATGGCCGCGCCCAGGCGCTGGCGCACGCGCTCGCACAGCGTGCCGGTGTCCTTGCCCAGGCGCGCGGCGTCGGACAGGGCCTCGAGGATGGCCTTGAGGTTGCGGATGCTGACCTTCTCGCGCAGCAGCGCCTGCAGCACGCGCTGGATGTCGCTGACGGACAGCAGCGTCGGCACGAGTTCCTCGACCAGCGTCGGCTGGGTCTGGCGCACGCGCTGCAGCAGGCGTTCGGTCTCGGCGCGCGTGAGCAGCGTCGAGGACTCGCGGCGCAGCACCTCGGTGACGTGAGTCAGCAGCACGGTCTCGGCGTCGACCAGCGTGTAGCGCGCGGCCTGCGCGGTCTCGCGGTGCTGCGGCGCGATCCAGACGGCGGGCAGGCCGTAGCTGGGATCGCGCGTCACCTCGCCGGGCACGCCGCGGGTGTCGCCGGTCGGGTGGATGGCGAGCCAGCGGTCGGCATGCGCCTCGCCGCGGCCGACCATCACGCCGTCGACGTGGATCTCGTAATGCTCGGGACCGCGGCGGCAGGTGTCGCGCACGGCGATGGTCGGCAGGATCAGGCCGAACTCCTGCGCGTGCAGGCGGCGGAAGGTCTCCAGCCGTTCCTGGAACGGCGCGCCGGCCTTGCCCGCGAGCGTCGACCAGCGGCTGCCCACGCGCAGCTCCACCGGCTCGAAGGCCAGCGACGCGTAGGGATCGCCCGTCCT
>NZ_DASVNZ010000248.1:0-17238 GCF_036486225.1 Roseateles sp.
CGCGCAGGGCGACGGAGCGCCGGCCGACATCGAGCGCCAGCGGCAGCAGCGTCTCGGGCAGGCGCAGGCCGGCCGCGGCCAGATCGGTGAACACCTGCTGCTGGAGGCGCCCCGGCGCCTCGGTCAGGGCCCAGCGCAGCAGCAGTCGAAGCGAGCCGGCAACGCCATCACCGCCGTCGACGCCATCGATGCGCTCCGGCACGGCGACCAGGCGATCGTCCGCGGCGGCCTCCGGCAGCGGCGCGGTCCAGGCTCGGTCTTGCGTGCCGGCGGCCTCGCACGGCGCGATGACGGCCATCGTGCGCAAGACCTGACCCGACGGATGGCTCGCGACGTCGGGAGCCTGAGCCGCGAGCGCCACCAGCGCGCCGATGTCGCCGGGCCATTCGGGCAAAGGCCCCGGCTGTCGATCCGTGCCCACCATCGCGATGGGCAGCAGCGGCGTCCAGGCGCTCATGCGGTGTTCCTCACCCATGCCGGGCCGGTCGAGTCGGACTGCCACGCGGTCAACGGGCGCAAGCCGCGGCCGTCCCATTCGCCAATCACCGCCAGCGGGTGGCCGCCAGCGACGGCCATCAGCGACCACCAGTCGGCATCGCCGACCTGCAGCGGCACGGCGCGGCCATCGGCGACCAGGTGCCGACCCGCTTCGGACGCAACCGGTGTCGCGTTCGCGAGCACGACCGGATGCAGCGACGCGAACGGGTGGGCGGCCACGCGTTCGGCGACGCGCTGCCATTCGCCTTGCCAGGTGTCGGAGCCGGCGAGGCGCGCCATGCCGACCGTGCCTTCAGGCTCGGGCGACGGTGAGGCCTCCGCGATCAGCGCGCGCAAGGGCGCGTTGCCGGGATAGAAGGAGAGCGTGAGATCGGTGGCGATGCCAGGCAACCACATGCCTTCGAAACCGCGTCCGCCGTGTGTGTGATCGAGCAGCCAGGCGCGCCGGCCCGAGCGGGCGCCGTGCAGCCAGACGCGGCGTTCGTTCAGACGACCCTCACGCTCCTCGACGCTCACGCCGAGCACGGTCCACCGATCGGTGACGCGTTCGCCGACGGCGAGCACCTCGGCCTGATCAAGCGGCCAGCCGCAGACGGTGCGCAGATCGGCTTGAACGGAGGTGGGCAGCGTCTCGCGACGGGCGATGCCTTCGCAGGCGAGCTGCAGCAGGCCGAGGCGCGCGAGCGTCCGCTCGGGCCAGTCGGCACCCACGCGCCATGCTTCCGCGGCAGCGACGACGCGCTGCCCGAGCCCGGGAGCCTGGGCGTCCACCATCCGCGCCGCCATCGTTCGCCAGCCGCGGATCGCGGCGTCGTCGATCGCGCCGAGGCCGCGACTGATCTGATCGCCGAGCCAGCGCTGCAATTCGGAAGCGGCGTCCTCGATTCGCCGCCACCGTTGGGACTCGCGCTTGAGCGCGTTGTCGGGATCGGCCAGCGCCGACGCGGCCTGCGCCGGATCGACGCCGTCGGCGATCTGCGCGGCGCGCTCGGCAGCGCGTTCGACGGCCTTCTGATCGCGCTCTTCCTTCTTCTGCGCGCGCTCGCCACGCGAGGCGATCCATTCGGAGACCCAGGCAGGCGCTTCGCCGGCGGTGAAGCGGGAGGCATCCTGCGCCCGCAGCATCAGCAACGCGAGGCCGTGCTTGCAGGGGAACTTGCGGCTAGGACAGGAGCAGCGGAAGGCCGGCCCGTTGAGGTCGACCTGCGTCTGATACGGCTTGGAACCACTGCCCTGGCACTCGCCCCAGACGGCGGCGTCATCGGCGCCGAGCAACGGCCACTTGGCCGGCGAGGTCAGTCCCCGCGCGGCCTTCGCCGATGCCTCGTCCGGCGCCAGTGCCAGCACGCCCTCCATGGTCAGCGACATGCTGGCCCGCTCCCTGATCGAATCGTTGTGGGTGAGTTCGGAGGCGAGTCTAGCTGCAGCCGATGACGGTCGAGGCCGACGAAACGAATCGATGCAAGGCCGCAGCGCCGCGAGGGTTCAGCAAGGACCTGGCAATGACTCGACCGCGACTCAGGGCTGCGTCTTGAAGGCTTCCAGCTGCTTGATGCGCAGCTGCGCGTGATCACGCATGCAGCCGAGGTACTGCAAGTTCCGGATCGAACCCTCGGACCACAGGTCCAGCACCGCCTTGCAATCGGCCTCGCGGAACTTGACCCACAGGCGCTGCGCGGCGACGAGGCTGTCCTTCGGCTTCGCGGGTTTGGCGCCGCCCACCTTCGCCGGCGTCGCCGCCAGCACGCGGCGATAGACGTCGTTGAGCTGCCTTTCGACCTGCTGCTGCTCCTGCGCGGCGCAGTCGTTCATGTCGACGGTGCTCACGGCATTGGCGCAATCGAGCGCATGCGCGGACGACGCCGCGGACATCACCAGCGCGGCGAAAGCGAGTCGTCGGGCAATCGTGCGGTCAAGGCGGAAGACGCTGCTCGTCATGGAAGCTCCTTGTGGTCAGGGGAAAGTGCGGCCCGAAAGAACGGCACGGATTCAGCCAGAATGCCACGCCGCCGCGCCCCTCGGATCAGGGGGCGCGCCTATCGGCCTTAGGGATGTCGCTCCCGCCCCTCATGGCTAGGCTCTCAGTCTTCCTTGAGGCGGCCGTCCAGCCGGATGCGTCGCGCCCGGGAAACTTCCTGAGGACCGCGCCATGGCCAAGACCGAGAAACCCGCCAAGCCTGCCAAACCCGCCAAGCCTGCCGACAAGGCAAAGAAAGCCGTCAAGGTGAAGAAAGCCGACAAGCCCGCCGACACGACCAACATCAGCGTCGTGCCCATCGTGCCTCAAGGGAAGGTCTGCAAGCCCTTCCTGCTGGAGGTGATGGTCTTCAGCCCCGAGTCGGGCTTCAAGTTCAAGGTCATCGTCGAGCGCTCCTGCACGCCCACCGCCGACCCGATCTGGAAGCTGGTCTTCGACCTGTACAAGATCGTCGACGACAAGGAAGTGCAGATCGTCCACGTGTCCTACACCGCCGGCACGCCCGTGGAGAGCCAGGCCGTGGCCACCATGGCGCGCGAAGGCGTCAAGCCGGACCAGGCCACCGTCCTCGTCCAGGAAGTGCATCCCGTCGCGCGCGCCGTCGCCGGCAAGACCACGCCTCCGACGGACGAGCAGAAGGCCGCCCTGCACGGCGCGATGGCCGACGTGCTCAAGATCGAGTTCTGAGCACGTTCATGCGACGGCGTCTCCTCCGGCCGCGGCGTCGGCTGCTGGGCGGTGTGGTCGCGCTGGCCACCTTCGCCGGCCTGGCGCCGCTCGCCTGGGGCGCGGACCCGCCGCCTGTGTCGATCGAATTCGACGGGCCGCCAGGCGCCTCGAGCCGACTGGCCGCGCCGGGCGCGATGCCGCGGGTGGCGACGCCGGATCTGCGCGTGCGCTACGTCCGCATCAAGAGCCGCTGGGCCGACGCGTCGACCTTGCCCATCGCTCCTTGCGATGTGCTGACGAACGACAGGATCTCGGCGGCGATGAACGCGCTCCGGGAGCAGATCGGCACCAGCCCCGCCGCGACCGCCGTGCTCGGCCAGCAGGGCCGCGCGGAGGTGCTCTTCATCGGCGTCGAGTACGACGTCTCCCCCGGCCGCGGCGACGAGTGCCCGGGCGGCGGAGCCACCGCCGGCGTCACGCTGGAGCCGTACCACGTGCGCGTCGACCTCGCGCGCCTCGGCGACAACGTGCTGCCAATCCCGCGCGCCGGCACGGCCTCGCTGTACGACCACGTGCCTGCGGCGCTGCGACGCTTCGATCCTCAGGTCGGCGCCGGTTATGACGAGGCCTTCGGCCCCACCGTCACCGCTTCCGTCCGGATGCCGTTGCCGCTGTCGCCGCTGCCGGATACGGCCAGGTCGCCGATGGGCTTGAGCCTGCGCCATGAGCAGTCGACCCGCAGCGATTTCCATCGCAGCGAGGGGCGGCTGGAGCACCGCCATCAACCGGCCTCGCGAGATCCGCAGGACCTCGTCCAGGAACTGCGCGTCTTCGCCAACGCGATCGACCGGCGCGAGCCGGTGCTCGGCGGCGAGCTGCAGCGCAGCGCCGGGGAAGCCGGGCTGGGCGTCACGATGAAACCGGCGATCGGCGTACGGGTGGCGCTCGATGGCTCCTGGCAGGCGGGGCGGGACGAGACCACGCTCGCCAACGGTGCGGACACCCGCGCCGACACGCGCCGCCTGACGGCGCGGGTGATGACCGAGTGGATGGTCCCGCGCGCCGAGGGCGTGCTCCGCGCTGGCCTGTGGGCCGAACGCGTGCGACCCGAGGGTGTCGCCTCGCTCGCGCGCTGGTCGGCGCAGGTCGGTTATGCGCGCGAGTTCTCGCTGGGCAGCGGCCCGACCTGGGGGCTCGAGGTGATGGCCGGCGCCGGCCGCGTGTCCGATCGCGCACCGGCGGCCGAGCGCTTCTACGGCGGCGGCGCGAAGGAGCAGTTCCTGTACGACGGCCTGGGCAGCGCCGCGCTCAGCCGCGCGCCGGACGGACCGCTGCTGCGCAGCGCGGGGCAAGGTCAGGCGGGACTGCCCGGTCAGCGCGGCGGCACGCGGTACTGGCACCTGAACGCGCAGGTGGCGATCCCGGTCAAGGCCTGGTCCTCACCGTTGATCCCGGATGAGCGCGTGGACCTGGGCGACACCGACAGCAACGGCAATCCCAGACCGCCCATCCCGCTGAAGACCTTGCTCGGCAATCAGCTCGACGTGAGCGGCCCGTCGATGCTGGTCGCGACGCTGGTCGCGCAAGGCAAATCGAGCGAGGAAGCGAAACGCGAGGCGGACGCGGCCTTCGACGAAGTCCGCCCCGCGGCCCATTTCATCATCGACAAGGCCAGCCTCCACGCCGTGCGCCCGCTGCTGCTGATGGACGTCGCCGGCTTGTCCGACGGCTCGGGCCAGTTCAGCGCACGCTGGGTGGCGGTGGGCGCAGGCGTCGGCGTGACGGTCGTGACCGCGCGGCTGGAAGGCGGCCTCATGCGCACCGTCAGCGGCCCGGCCATCCAGGGCGGCCGCAACGCGGCCTTCCTCCGGCTGGTGTTCCAGAACCTGTTCTGAACGCCCGCTTCAGGACAGGCGCGTTAAGGCAGACGCATCAGGGCAGGCGCGCCAGCGCCTCCAGGTACCGCGGCGCGAGCATCAGCTCATCCCAGGTCAGTGGCGCCGACTGCGGCACCAGCGCCGCACGGCGGGCCTCGCTGTCGATCGCGGGCGTCCACGCGCCCTTCGCCTGCGCGTCGGCCAGGCCGTCGAGCAGCTCGTCGATCGCGCGACCGCCCTGCTCCAGGCTCTGGTTGCACAGCAGCACCAGATCGCAACCCGCGCCCAGGGCCGCCAGCGCCGCCTCGGTGTAGCCCACCGGACGGCCTTCGATCACGCGCGCCGCGGCCATGCCGAGGTCGTCGCTGAAGACCGCGCCGGCAAAGCCCAGCCGGTCGCGCAGGATGTCCTGCAGCCAGCGCTGGCTGAAACCGGCCGGCCGGCTGTCCACCTTGCGATAGATCACGTGCGCTGGCATCACCGCCGACAGGCTCAGGCTCAGCCACTCGAAGGGCCGCACGTCCTCCGCCAGGATCGCCTTCAGCGAACGCGTGTCCACCGGCACGCCCACATGCGAATCGACGCTCACCGCGCCGTGCCCCGGGAAGTGCTTGCCGCAGCTCCCCATGCCCGCCAGCGCCAGGCCCTGCATCAGGCTCTGCGCCAGCAGGCTCACCACGCGCGGGTCGCCATGGAAACTGCGCGAACCGATCACCGGACTGATGGACTGCCGGCCCTCGTCCTGATGGTCCAGGTCCAGCACCGGCGTGAAGCTCATGTCGACGCCGCAGGCCCGCAACTCCAGCGCCAGCACCAGGCCGGTCGCCGTCGCCGCCTGCACCGCGCGCATCGCGTCGTCCATCCACAGCTCGCCGAGCGCGCGCATCGCCGGCAGCGCCGTGAAGCCGTCCGTGCGGAAGCGCTGGACGCGGCCGCCCTCCTGGTCCACCGCGATCAGCAGATCGGGGCGGATAGTCTTGGCCTCGGCGCACAGCGCGGTCAGCTGCGCGCGGTTCTCGAAGTGGCGCGCGAACAGGATCATCCCGCCCGTCAGCGGATGCGCCAGCCGACGGCGGTCGTCCGCCGTCAACGTCGTGCCGGCGATGTCCAGGATCACGGGCGAATGCAGGTGTTCGGTCATGGAGGGTGTCTCTTTCATTTTCAATCGCGGGTCTCGACGACGACGAACGCCGTCGCATAGTCGGTCTCGTCGCTCACGCTGACATGCGCGCTCAAGCCCTTGGCCTCGAACCATTCGGCCAGCGCGCCGTGCAGCTGGATCCCCGGCTTGCCGCTGCGCGCCTTGACGATCTCGCAGGCGCGCCAGGTCATCGGCATGCGCATGCCCATGCCGATCGCCTTCGAGAACGCCTCCTTGGCCGAGAAGCGCGTCGCCAGGTAGGCGATGCCCCGCGCCTCGACCTTGGCGTAGCGCTCGTGGAACACCGCGATCTCGTGCGGGCCCAGCACCTTCTCGGCGAAGCGCACGCCGCGCCGTTGGAAGGTCTCCCGGATGCGCCGGATGTCGCAGACGTCCGTGCCGATGCCGTAGATCATCGCGACCCTTTCATGCGCGGCGTGTGCGCGCTTGGTGCCCGCCGTTTGGGCGTCGTGTGGGCTCTGTGTGGACGTCTGGTGCGGAAGTGCAATCAGACGTACGCGCGCTGGATGCAGCGCTGGTAGTCGCGCACCGCCTCGGTGTAGCCGAGCTCCAGCGCGTCCGCGATCAGCGCGTGGCCGATCGAGACCTCCGACACGCCCGGCACCTCGCGCAGGAAACGCGTCAGGTTGTCGCGGTTCAGGTCGTGGCCGGCGTTGATGCCCAGGCCCTGCGCCAGCGCGGCGCGCGCCGTGGCGGCGAAGGCCGCGGCCACCTCGGCCTCACGCGGCGTGCCGAAGGCGCTCGCCCAGGTCTCGGTGTAGAGCTCGATGCGGTCCGCGCCGACGGCGGCCACGTGGACCATCGCCTCCGGCAGCGGGTCCATGAATAAACTCACCCGAACGCCCAGCGACTTGCACTCGGCGATCATCGGACGCAGGCGTTCGGCGTCGGCCGGCAGGTTCCAGCCGTGGTCCGAGGTGAACTGGTCCTCGCCGTCCGGGACGAAGGTCGCCTGGTGCGGCCGCGTCTCACGGATGAAGTCCATCAGGTTCTGCGTCGGGTTGCCCTCGATGTTGTACTCGGCCTGCGGCCAGGCCTTCATCAAGGCGGCGAGCTCGCGCACGTCGTCGGCGCGGATGTGGCGCGCGTCGGGCCGCGGGTGCACGGTGATGCCCTGCGCGCCGGCCTCCAGGCACAGCTGCGCCGCCCGCGTCACGCTGGGGATGCCCAGGTGCCGGGTGTTGCGCAGCAGCGCGACCTTGTTGACGTTGACCGACAGCGCGCATCGCGCATCGTGGCGGCCGGATTCGGGAGCGATCAGCGGATTCATGTGAGCAGCTTCTGGACGTCGAGCAGCACTTGCCGCGTCCGCAATGGACGATGCCCCAGATGATAGTGAAGCAAGGCGCGCGACAGCGGCTTCAGCGCCGGACCCGCGAGTTCGCAGGCCTGTTGCAGCGCCGCCTGGCTGCCGTGCAGCAGCGCCGCCTGGAGCTGGATGAAGGCCTGGCCCGTGAGGCCGGCCTGCGGCGCGGCGTCATGCGTCGGGACGACGACGCCGGACTCCGGCGCGAGCAGGTAGAGCCGCTCCGGATCGAGCGGCGCCTGCGTCGTCGACAGCACGCTCAGGTCGGGCAGCAGGCCGCAGATGGCGAGCATCTTCAACTCGAAGGCCCGCAGCGCCGCGTGCGCGTCGTCCACCGAGCGCAGCTGCGGCAGCAGCGCTGCATAGGCGTCGAAAAGCTCCGGCTGCGCGTCCTGGCGCGGCAGGAACTTCAGCAGCAGTTCGTTGACGTAGTAGCCGCTGAACAGCGCGGCACCGGTGGGCAGCGTCTGCCCGCCGACCCACTCTGCCCCGCGCAGCGACTGCACCTCGGCCGCGCCGTCCTCGTTCATCTTCGAGGGCTTGGACAGCGTCACCTGCAGGCGCAGGAAGGGCAGCAGCACCGATCGCAGCTGCGAGTACGGCCGCTTCGCGCCCTTCGCGACCACCGCCAGCCGGCCATGTTCACGGCTGAACAGGTCCAGCACGAGGCTGGTCTCGCTCCAGTCGTAGTGATGCAAAACAAAAGCCGCCTGCGTCGCGGGCGGCTTCGGGGCGCGTGTGGCCATGGCCTGATGTCGGGCGATGTCTGCGGATGTCTTCAGCGACCGCGGGAGCGGATCACTCGTAGCCGTAGCTTCTGAGATGCTCTTCGGAGTCGGCCCAGCCGGACCGCACCTTCACCCAGAGCTCCAGGAACACGCGCGCGTCCCACAGCTTCTCGAGTTCCTGGCGGGTCTCGGAACCGATGCGCTTCAGGCGCTCGCCGCCCTGGCCGATGATCATGCCCTTCTGGGCGTCGCGTTCGACCACGATGGTCGCGGCGATGCGGCGCAGGTTGCCCTCCTCTTCCCAGCGGTCGATGATCACCGTGGCTTCGTAGGGCAGTTCGTCGCCGGTCAGGCGGAAGAGCTTCTCGCGGATCATCTCCGCGGCCATGAACTTCTCGCTGCGGTCGGTCAGCGCGTCTTCCTCGTAGAACCATTCCTGGCTCGGGAGGTAGGGCTTCAGGATCTGGAACAGACGCTGCACGTCCGAGTCCTTCTTGGCCGACAGCGGCACGAACTCGGTGAAGTTGCGGCGCTCCTGCATGCTCTTGAGCCAGGGCATCATCTCGGCCCGTCTCGTCACCGCGTCCAGCTTGTTGGCGATCAGCACGACCGGCTTGTTCTGCGGCAGCAGCGACAGCACCTTCGCGTCGTCCAGGCCGAAGCGGCCCGCTTCGACGACGAACAGCACCAGGTCCACGTCCGCCAGCACGCCCTGGACCGTGCGGTTCAGGTTGCGGTTCAACGCGCTGCTGTGCTTGGTCTGGAAGCCGGGCGTGTCGACGAAGACGAACTGCGCCTCGTCGACGGTGCGCACGCCGGTGATGCGGTGGCGCGTGGTCTGCGCCTTCTTCGAGGTGATCGAGACCTTCTGTCCCACCAGCGCATTCAGCAGCGTCGACTTGCCGACATTGGGCCGGCCGACGATCGCGATCAGGCCGCAGCGCAGGTCGCCCTCGTACGGCATCGCACCGATGCCGCCCTGGACCTCGGGCAGGTCCTCGCCGTCACCGTCTTCCTCGTCATCGTCGAGTTCATCGCCCTCCTCGTGGGCACGCGCGTCGGCGTCCTGGTCGAGCGGGGAGTCGGCGGGGTGTGGCGTGGCGGAGTCGTGCGGGGCGTTCAGATCAGGATCCTCGGAAACAGGGGAATGAGCAGGGGAATCGGCAAGCGATTCAGAAATGGAATCGGACGAGGACGTCGGCTTCGGCGTCCTCGGCGTCTTGGGTGCGTTCATCGCGGGCTCCGCGTCAGTCGCGCAGGCCGGTGCCGGGTCGGTCGCCGGCGAGCAGTTCGTCCAGCACCTGCCGGGCCGCCTCCTGCTCCGCGATCCGGCGCGAGCGACCTTCGCCGCGGCGCGACAGCGTCAGCGAGGCCACTTCGCATTCGACGGTGAAGGTCTGCGCATGGGCCTGGCCCCGCGTCTCGGCGATGCGGTAGGACGGCACCGGCAGCTTGCGCGCCTGGAGCCATTCCTGCAACGCCGTCTTCGAATCCTTGGCCCACTGCTCGATGCCGCTGGCGGCGATGGTCTCGCCCAGCAGCCCGCGCACGATCTCGCGCGCGGCCTCATAGCCGCCGTCCAGGAACGCGGCGCCGATCACGGCCTCCAGCGCGTCCGCCAGGATGGACGGCCGCTGGCCGCCGCCGCCGCGGGCCTCGCCCTCGCTCATGCGCAGCGCCTCGGGCATCTGCAGCACCAGCGCCAGCCGGTGCAGGCTGTCTTCGCGCACCAGGTGCGCACGGATGCGGGTCAGGTCGCCTTCATCGGAACCGGCGAAGCGGTCGAACAGCAGCGCCGACACCGTCAGGTTGAGCACCGCGTCGCCGAGGAACTCCAGCCGCTCGTTGTGCTGCTGGCCGAAGCTGCGATGCGTCAGCGCGCGCTGCAGCAGACCCGGCTGCGTGAAGCGGTAGCCAAGGCGTTGCTGGAGGGCGTCGAGCGCTTGCGGGGTCATGGCCGGAGGTCGCTAAGTCGGGTCGCTAAGTCGGGTCGGGTCGGTACGATCGGGGCGGGGTCAGCGGGACTCGCCTTTGTACTTGATCACCAGGAACACCGGGCCGTACAAGGGCACTTCCTTGTCGTAGGCGAAGCTGATCTTCACCTTGTCGTCGACCTTGGTGATGATCAGGTCCTTGGGCTCGACGCTGACGATCGAATATTCGATCTGCTTGGTGCGCTCGAACGAATCGCGCGCCGCCGGCACGGTCGACGGACCGTCCTTGGCGATCTTGTCGATCGCCCTCTGGATCGTGTAGTACTCCATCACCGTCGGCACCACGCGCAGCACGATCACCGACCCGCCGCCGATGATCACCGCCCAGAACAGCAGTCCCAGCAGGCTGATGCCCCGTTGAATCTTCCGTGCCCTCATCACGTATCGCTCCGATGGTTGTCGTTGGAGAACAGAGTAGTCGATCGGCGGCCGGCCGTGGTCGGACCGCTGTGTCATTCGGTATGTCGGTCGATGTGTCAGGCGGCCTTACTGGATGCCGCCGATGCGCTTCAGGCTGCCGAAGTTCATCCAGACCACGAAAGCACGGCCCACGATGTTCTCATCCGGCACGAAGCCCCAGAAACGCGAGTCCTGCGAATTGTCCCGGTTGTCGCCCATCATGAAGTAGTGGCCGGCCGGCACCTTGCAGGTCACGCCTTCCAGCGTGTACTTGCAGTTCTCGTTGTACGGGAAGTCATACATCTTGCCGATGCGGCCCTGCGGCTGTGCGTCCACCAGGATCTGGTGCTCGACCGGACCCAGCTTCTCGGTGTAGCGCGGACGGAAGCGCATCGAGTTCGGATCCTCGTCGAAGAACTCGCCCTGCGCGACTGTCTCGACCTGCTTGCCGTTCACATACAGCTTCTGGTTCAGGTAGGCGATCTCGTCGCCCGGCAGGCCGACGGCGCGCTTGATGTAGTCGATGCTCGGGTTCTGCGGGTAGCGGAACACGACCACGTCGCCACGCTGCACGTCGTTGTTGCTGATGATCTTCTTGTTGATCACCGGCAGGCGCACGCCGTAGTGGAACTTGTTCACCAGGATCAGGTCGCCGATCAGCAGCGTCGGCACCATCGAGCCGGACGGGATCTTGAACGGCTCGAACATGAACGAGCGCAGCAGGAACACGATCAGGATCACCGGGAACAGGCCGGCGGTCCAGTCCAGCCACCAGGGCTGGCGCAGGATTTCCTCGCGGGCGCCCTCGACGTCGCCGTCGACGCGCTGGATGCCCTGCGCGGCCAGCGAGGCGCGGCGCTGTTCGTCGTTCTTGGCCAGCCGCTCCGCCGCGCGTTCGCGCGACGGCTGGAAGTGGAAGCGCTCGGCCAGCCAGTAGGCCAGCGTCACCGTGGTCAGGATCAGCAGCAGCAGGGAGAAGTTGCCGTTCCAGTAGCCCTGGTACCAGCCGCCCAGGTAGGCGATCAGGGTCACATACAGCAACCCGGTCAGTGCGCTCATGGCTTTCATGCGGAGACTTATTCTTCGACTTGGAGGATGGCCAGGAAGGCTTCTTGCGGCACCTCCACCGAACCGATTTGCTTCATGCGCTTCTTGCCGGCCTTCTGCTTCTCCAGCAGCTTGCGCTTGCGGCTGATGTCACCGCCGTAGCATTTTGCCAGCACGTTCTTGCGCAGCGCCTTGATGTTCTCGCGCGAGATGATGTTGGCGCCGATGGCCGCCTGGATGGCCACGTCGTACATCTGGCGCGGGATGATCTCGCGCATCTTGGCCGCCACCTGGCGACCGCGGTACTGCGACTGCGCCCGGTGCACGATCAGCGACAGCGCGTCGATGCGGTCGCCGTTGATCAGCATGTCGACCTTGACGACGTCGGACGCACGGTACTCCTTGAACTCGTAGTCCATCGACGCGTAGCCGCGCGAGACCGACTTCAGCTTGTCGAAGAAGTCCAGCACGATCTCGGCCAGCGGGATCTCGTAGGTCAGCATGACCTGGCGGCCGTGGTAAGCCATGTTCAGCTGCACGCCGCGCTTCTGGTTGGCCAGTGTCATCACCGCGCCGACGTACTCCTGCGGCATGTACAGGTGGACCGTCACGATGGGCTCGCGGATCTCGGCGATCTTGCTCTGCTCCGGCATCTTCGAGGGGTTCTCCACCTCGATGACTTCGCCGTCGCCCAGCAGCACCTCGTACACCACGCTGGGCGCGGTCGTGATCAGGTCCTGGTCGAACTCGCGCTCCAGCCGCTCCTGCACGATCTCCATGTGCAGCAGGCCGAGGAAGCCGCAGCGGAAGCCGAAGCCCAACGCCTGCGAGACTTCCGGTTCGAAGCGCAGCGACGCGTCGTTCAGCTTGAGCTTCTCCAGCGCGTCGCGCAGCTGGTCGTACTCGCTGGCTTCGGTCGGATACAGGCCGGCGAAGACCTGCGGCTGGATCTCCTTGAAGCCGGGCAACGCTTCGGTGGCCGGGCCCAGGTTGTTCGGAAGCTTCTTTTCCAGCGTGATGGTGTCGCCCACCTTCGCCGCGGACAGCTCCTTGATGCCGGCGATGATGAAACCCACCTCGCCTGCGTTGAGCTGGTCGCGCTTCTCCGACTTGGGCGTGAACACGCCCAGGTGCTCGGCCGGATAGATGGCGTTGGTGGCCATCATGCGGATGCGTTCGTTCTTCTTCAGCGTGCCGTCCACCACGCGGACCAGCATCACGACGCCGACGTAGTTGTCGAACCAGGAGTCGATGATCATCGCGCGCAGCGGCGCCTCGACCGTGCCCTGCGGCGGCGGCATGCGGCTGATGACGGCCTCGAGGATCTCGTCGATGCCCATGCCGGTCTTGGCCGAGCACGGGATCGCGTCGGTGGCGTCGATGCCGATGACTTCCTCGATCTCCGTCTTCGCGCCGTCCGGGTTGGCCGACGGCAGGTCCATCTTGTTCAGGACAGGGACGACTTCGACGCCGAGCTCCAGCGCGGTATAGCAGTTGGCCACCGTCTGCGCCTCGACGCCCTGGCTGGCGTCGACCACCAGCAGCGCGCCTTCGCAGGCCGACAGCGATCGGCTCACCTCATACGAGAAGTCCACGTGTCCGGGCGTGTCGATCAGGTTCAGGTTGTAGACCTGGCCGTCAGCCGCCTTGTACTGCAGCGCGGCGGTCTGCGCCTTGATCGTGATGCCGCGCTCGCGCTCGATGTCCATCGAGTCCAGCACCTGCGCTTCCATCTCCCGATCCGACAGTCCGCCGCAGCGCTGGATGATCCGGTCGGCCAAGGTGCTCTTGCCGTGGTCGATGTGGGCAATGATGGAGAAATTGCGGATGTGGTTCATGGACTCGGACGGAGACCGCGCGGTTCGTCCGCCACTTCTCAGCGTCGCTCGAGCGGCGCACGCTGATGCATGCTGAACATGCGGGGGACGGTCGGTCGAGGCGGTGATGCAAGCCCTTCGCAGGACCTGAACGGGACATAAAAAAAAGGCACGTCTAAACGGTGACGCGCCTTCCAACAAAACGTATGGCAACTGCTTGTTGGGCTTTCATTGTAGCCAAAAGCCCCGCCCTGGAAACCGCATGGATGCGAGCTTCTCGCGCGTTGCCCTTCGCCAACAGCGATTTTATACACAGGTTATCCACAAAACTCGGGGACATCCTGTGGATCGCTGAGCCCATCAAAATGATGCCTTCCGATTCACCGTCGGAACAGCGACAAAGCTGCCCGAACGCAGGTCGATTGTAGCGGAGCGGGGCACCAATGCCCCGCCTTGGTCACATCCGTTAGCAAGCACCAACCGACGTCAAGTTGTGCACCGGATCACGCCTCGCCGGCCGGATTTTCCGCATTGCGGAAAGCCCCATGCCGGCGCTAGGTTGACCCGGGGCGCTTCAGCCCTTGCCGGGCTTCAGCACGACGTAGGTCGCGACCTCGCCCCGGCGCACCAGCATCTGGAGCGACTTGCCCTTCTCGAGCTTGGCCAGCGCCGCCTGGAACTGCTTGACCGTCTTCACCTCGGCGTTGTTGGCCGAGAGGATCACGTCGCCGGGCTTCAGGCCGGCGCGCGAGGCCGGACCGTCGACGGTGTCGATGCGCAGACCGCCGTCGACCTTGAGTTCCTTGCGCTGCGCGTCGGTCAGTTCGCTGACGGTCAGACCCCAGGCCGACGCGCCGGTTGCGGCCGGCGTCTCGGCTTCCGGCGTCGCCGCCGCGCGATCGTCCGGCAGCGCGTCCAGCGTCGCGGTCAGGTCCTTGTAGGCGCCCCGACGGAACACCTGCAGCGGCACCTTGGTGCCAGGCTTGGTGGCCGCGGCGAGACGGCGCAGGTCGACCGCCTTCTCCACGGCCTTGCCGTCGAACTTCGTGATCACGTCGCCCAGCTGGAGGCCGGCCTTCTCGCCGGGGCCGGCCGGCGTGATGCGGCTGATCAGCGCGCCCTGCGGCTTGCCCAGGCCGATGGCTTCGGCGACTTCCTTGCTGACGTCATCCGGATAGACGCCCAGCATGCCGCGCGTCACGCGGCCGCCGGCACGCAGCTGGTCGGCCACACGCATCGCCTCGTCGATCGGGATCGCGAACGAGATGCCCATGAAGCCGCCGGACTGGCTGTAGATCTGCGAGTTGATGCCCACGACCTCGCCGCGCAGGTTCAGCAGCGGACCGCCGGAGTTGCCCGGGTTGATCGCCACGTCGGTCTGGATCAGCGGCAGCAGGTCGCCGGTGTCGCGCGCCTTGGCGCTGACGATGCCGGCCGTCACGGTGTTGTCGAAGCCGAACGGCGAGCCGATCGCCATCACCCATTCACCGACCTTGAGCCTGCCCACGTCGCCCATGCGCAGCATCGGCAGATTGTTGGCCTCGATCTTGAGCACCGCCACATCGGTGCGGCGGTCCAGGCCGATCACCTTGGCCTTGAACTCGCGCTTGTCGGTCAGCGTGACCGTCACCTCGTCGGCATCGTCGACGACGTGCGCGTTGGTCATCACGAAGCCGTCCGCGCCGATCACGAAACCGGAGCCCAGCCCTCGACGCTGCGGCGCGTCCTCGTCGTCATCGTCGTCCGGGGTCGGCGCGGGCGCAGGGGCCGCTCCCGGCGGCGCACGGCGCTGCGGCGGCACGGGGATGCCGAAGCGGCGCAGCAGCTCGCGCATCTGCTCGTCGATCTGTGCGTTGGCGACCTTGACCTTCTCCGAGGTCCGGATGTTGACGACAGCCGGTCCGGCCTGTTCGACCAGGGCGCTGAAGTCCGGCAGTGCACGCGCCAGATCGGGCGCGGCGACGGGGACCGCGGCGGCAGCCGGCACGGCGGCCGGTGTCGCAGGCTTGGTGACGGCCTGCGCGGCCGCGCCCAGCGAAGCGCTCATCAGGGTGGCACCGGCCAGCGCCAGGGCAAGACGTCGAAGGGAACAGGTGCGGTCGGAATTGAGCATGAACACTCGCAGGTGGCGATGCAAAAACGGAAGGCCCACATCATGCCCGGAATTCAGAAACGACATGGTGTCAGCCTGCAGCGAGAAAGAGGTGGAGCCTGAGCGACGGCCACTGCGCTTCGTGCGCGCGTCGCGACAGCGCGATCCAGCGCTCCGGCGGCGTGCGACCGCGGACACCTTCAGCATCGGTCGCGGCGTTCAGCCGCAGGAGCATCCACTGTTCGAGATCGATGACGACGTCCGGCGTGATGGCAAGCGGCTCTCCCGCGCGCTGCCACCACCACTGCGCGCCGTCCCATCGGAGCAAGGCCCGGCCCCGCGCGCGGACCGGCAGCGCCGCACCCGCGACGGTGGCGAGCAGGATGCCCAGCCACGGACCAATGCCGTCGGCGAGGCCCGCCTGGAGCAGCACGGCGACGAGGGCCGCCGCCATGCCGCCGCACAGCATCGCGCGCTGCACGCGCACCCACCACGGATCGTCCGCCAATGAAAAACGCCGGGCAACGGCCCGGCGTGATGTCGAACGGTCCGGCGTCATGGGTCGCCGTCCGTTCCGCGCTTGATCAGTTCAGGGGATCAGACCCGCTTGAAGATCAGCGTGCCGTTCGTGCCGCCGAAGCCGAAGTTGTTCTTCGCGGCGTACTCGATCGGCAGCTTCCGCGCCTCGTTGGCGCAGTAGTCCAGGTCGCACTCGGGATCCTGGTTGAAGAGGTTGATCGTCGGCGGAGCGACCTGATCGTGCAGCGACATGACGGTGAAGACGGACTCGATGCCGCCCGCGCCGCCCAGCAGGTGGCCGGTCATCGACTTGGTCGACGACACCACCAGGCCGTTCTTCGCATGGTCGCCGAAGGCCTTCTTGATCGCGTTGGTCTCGTTCGCATCGCCCAGGGGCGTGGACGTGCCGTGCGCGTTCATGTACTGGATCTGGTCCGCATTCAACCCGGCGTTGCGCAGCGCGTTGCGCATCGAGCGCGTCGGGCCGTCCACGTCGGGCGCGGTCATGTGGTACGCGTCGGCGCTCATGCCGAAGCCGACCAGCTCCGCATAGATCTTGGCGCCGCGCTTCTTGGCGTGTTCGTACTCTTCGAGCACCAGCACGCCAGCGCCCTCGCCCAGCACGAAGCCGTCGCGGTCCTTGTCCCAGGGACGGGACGCGGTCTTGGGGTCGTCGTTGCGGGTGGACAGCGCGCGGGCCGCGGCGAAACCGCCGACGCCCAGCGGCGACACCGTCGATTCGGAACCGCCGGCGACCATGACGTCGGCGTCGCCCGCCTCGATCATGCGACCGGCGGTGCCGATGCTGTGCAGACCCGTCGTGCACGCCGTGACGATCGCCAGGTTCGGGCCCTTGAACCCGCACTTGATCGAGACGTGGCCCGAGATCATGTTGATGATCGAGGCCGGCACGAAGAACGGACTGACGCGGCGCGGGCCGCGGTTCACCATCTCCGAATGCGTCTCCTCGATCATCGGCAGGCCGCCGATGCCGGAGCCGATGTTCACGCCGATGCGCGTGGCGAGTTCGGGATCCAGCGCCTCGCCGGTGGGCAGGCCGGAATCCACGACCGCCTGGTGGGCGGCGGCCAGTCCGAGGTGGATGAAGCGGTCCATGTGGCGCGCTTCCTTCTCGGGCATGTAGTCGGCCAC
>NZ_DASVNZ010000252.1:0-3621 GCF_036486225.1 Roseateles sp.
CCTGCGCACGCCGGGCCTGGAGCCCGAGCCGCAACTCGCCGCGCTCATCGGCGACCTGGCGCAGGGCGCGGTGCCGTCGCAGGCGCTGGAGGCGGTCCGGCTGCTGATGCTGGTCGGCGACTGGGTGCTGCGGCCGGTGCAGCAGGAGGAACTCGCGAACGGCTGGCCCGCGCTGCACAGCCGCCCGGCGCTGCAGTTCGCGCCGGTCGCCATCACGCCGGACGAACTGCCCGGCGCCTGGTACCTCGGTCGCGCGGCCTTGCAGCTGCAGGTCATGCGCAACGGTCGCAAGCAGGCGGTCGTCGACGCGAAGACCGGGATGAAGTGGTCCCTCGGCGATCTGATCGCCGAAGCAGCGCTCAACCGGCCGCTGCGCGCCGGTACGCTGGTCGGCGCGGGATCGCCGGTGCTCGGTAGGCCGGTGACGCTGGAGCCGGGCGACAGCCTGCGCATCGAGTTCAAGCTCGGTGACGGTCCCGGTCCGTTCGGCGCCATCGACATGGACCTCGCGGAGTCGGAAGATGCGGCATCGGACGCCGCCGGCACCGCGGACGATGCCGAGGGCGACACCCCGGTCGACGCCGTGGACAAGCCCCCGAACGAAGCCGCCGTAGCCGCCGAAGCCGTTGAGACGGCCACCCCTGACGTCCATGAAGGAGACACCGATGAACCTGTTTCGCCGTGACCTGATCGCGCTGCTGGGCGCGGGTTGCGCCTCGCCCTGGGCGATGGCGCTGAGCCTGAGCGAAGGCGACGCCGCCTCCGGCGTGCGCGCGGCCCTCGAACGCGGCGCCCAGACGGCGCTCGCCAACCTGGGCAGGACCGACGGTTTCCTGGGCAACCCGCAGGTGAAGATCGAACTTCCCGGTGCGCTGAAGGACGCGGCGCGCCTGCTGCGCACCACCGGCCAGGGCAAGCGCATCGACGACCTGATCACCTCGATGAACCGCGCCGCCGAGCAGGCCATGCCCGAGGCGCGCCAGCTGCTGGTCACCACGGTGCGCAACATCAGCGTCGAGGACGCGGTGAAGATCGTGCGCGGCGGGGACAACGCGGTGACGCAGTTCTTTGAGGAGAAGACCCGTTCGCCGCTGACGACGAAGTTCCTGCCCATCGTGACCAAGGCGACCGAGCGCCAGTCGCTGAGCGAGAAGTACAATGCGGTGGCCGGCAAGGCCTCGGGTTTCGGGCTCATCCGCAAGGAGGACGCCAACCTGCAGGGCTACGTCACCGACAAGGCGCTGGACGGCCTGTACTTCATGATCGGCCAGGAAGAGAAGAAGATCCGCCAGGACCCGGTCGGCACCGGCAGCGCGATCCTGAAGAAGGTCTTCGGCGGATGAGCGCCTTGCCCGACAGCGGCGCCGTGGACACGCCCTGGCTCGACCGCTCGCACGATCTGGCGACCGTCGACGCGCTGAGAACCGTCTACGAGGCGCCGACCGCGCCCGCCACGCTGGACAAGGAATGCGACCACGTCCACCCGCTGTACCGGCCGTTCATCGAGGCGTCGCCGTTCGCGATCCTCGCGACGCGCGGGCCGCACGGTCTGGACACCTCGCCTCGCGGTGACGCGCCGGGCTTCATCGAGGTGGCCGATCCCAAGACGCTGCTGCTGCCGGACCGCCGCGGCAATCATCGCATCGACAGTCTGCGCAACCTCGTCCACGACCCGTCGCTGGCACTGCTGTTCCTGATCCCGGGCATCGGTGAATGCCTGCGCGTGAACGGCGTCGGTCGCATCAGCGCTTCGCCGGATTTGCGGGAGCGCTTCGCGGTCGAAGGCCAGTTGCCGAAGTCGGTCCTGGTGATCGAGGTGCATTCGGTCTTCTTCCAGTGCGCTCGGGCGGTCAAGCGCTCCGGGCTGTGGAATCCGGCCCGCCATGTCGAGCGCACCACGCTGCCGTCGACGGGCTCCATCCTGGCCGGCCTGAGCGCGTCGTTCGACGGCGCGGCCTACGACGCTGAGCTGGAAGATCGCCAGCGCCGCACGATGTATTGACGCGTTTCCTACAATCGGGGTCATGAACGCCCCGACCTCCGCCCGTCCCGCCGTCGCCCGCCCCGCAGTGGCCTACACCCGCGGCGCCGCCTTGCCCGCCATCCTGGCGCAACGCATCGCCGTCCTGGATGGCGCGATGGGCACGATGATCCAGCGCTACAAGCTGACGGAAGCCGACTTCCGCGGCGAACGTTTTGCCGATCATCCCAAGGACCTCAAGGGCAACAACGACCTGCTGGTGCTGACCAAGCCCGAGGTCATCAGCGAGATCCATCGCCAGTACCTGGACGCCGGCGCCGACATCATCGAGACCAACACCTTCGGCACGACCACCGTCGCGCAGGAGGACTACGGCCTCGAGGCCTACGCCTACGAGATGAATGTCGCCGCGGCGCGCCTGGCGCGCGAGGCCTGCGACGCGTTCAGCACGCCGGACAAGCCGCGCTTCGCTGCCGGCGCGCTCGGCCCGACGCCGCGCACGGCTTCGATCAGCCCGGACGTCAACGACCCCGGCGCCCGCAACGTCGACTTCGACACCCTGCGCCAGGCCTATTACGACCAGGCCAACGCGATGCTGGAAGGCGGCGTCGACCTGTTCCTGATCGAGACCATCTTCGACACGCTGAACGCCAAGGCCGCGATCTTCGCGGTCGACGAGCTGATGGACGACACCGGCGAACGCCTGCCGGTGATCATCTCCGGCACCGTGACCGACGCGTCGGGCCGCATCCTGTCGGGGCAGACGGTGACGGCGTTCTGGCACTCGGTGCGGCACGCGCAGCCGATCGCGATCGGCCTGAACTGCGCGCTCGGCGCGGCGCTGATGCGGCCCTACATCGAGGAACTCTCGAAGGCGGCCGGCGACACGCCGATCTCCTGCTATCCGAACGCCGGCCTGCCCAATCCCATGAGCGACACCGGCTTCGACGAGACGCCCGACGTGACCGGCCGCCTGGTCGGCGAGTTCGCCGCGGCAGGTTTCCTGAACATCGCGGGCGGCTGCTGCGGCACGACGCCGGACCACATCCGGGCGATCGCGCAGAAGGTCTCCGCCTACCAGCCGCGCCGCTGGGGCAGCAAGCTGTTCAGCGGGCTGGTCGAGGAAGCCGAAGAGGCCTGAGCCTCAATACAGCTTCAACATCGCGTCCATGTTGATCCGCAGGCGGATCTCATGCGGCGCGAGGCTGGCCGTGATGGCCTGGGCCTGCAGGCGCGTGTCGCGCAGCACCGGTGCGGTCAGCGGCGTGCCGCTGCGCCCGAGCAGCGAGGCGACCATCGGCGCGTTGGCGCTGTGGCCGCGCTTGAGGACCATGCCCTCCTCGCCGTTGGCCAGCCGGACCAGCGAGCCCGGCGGATAGAGCCCGATCGCCTTGATCAGCGCGGCGCCGGCCTCGTCGGGTTGCTGGAGTTCGTCGAGGTAGACCGCCCGTGCCGCCTGGGCCGCGGACAGCGGCCGGCGGCTGCGCCGCGGGCTCAGGCGAGCGCCATAGACGTCGGCGCGGCGGAGCAGCCGCGCCATCAGCTCGCCGTCCGAGCGTCCGGCCAGCGGCCCCGGCCCGGCATCGTGATGCAGGCGCACGGCGGTCAGCCAATCCTCGTCGTCGACGCCGATCTCCAGC
>NZ_DASVNZ010000264.1:0-3010 GCF_036486225.1 Roseateles sp.
GGACCCCCACCCCAGCTTGGTGCACCGAGGTACGCCTGCCTGTGGATTTGTGGACATCTCCTTCGCTCAGCTGCGCTGAACGAAGGAGACCGGCTGCTTCCTGTGGACAGGGCTGATGGACAACCCTGCGGGTTGACCACAGCCCTCCCCACAGGACTCCAGCCTTGCCCACAAGCTCCACAGGCACCCACCCACCAGGTTGAATCTTTGATAATGCAAAGACAACAGCCTCGCTCATGAACCACCTGAGCTTCCTTGCTCGGCATCCATGGTTCTCTGCCCAGTCACAGGGTCACAGAGCGATTCCTGACCTTTGTTTGAGCAATTCCGGAGAGATCCGGTTCTCCCCCGCCGGAATACGACGGGCAGTGACCAACTACCGGTCCACGGCGCAGGCCATGGCCGCCGCGCGACAGTCGCCCGCAGCGATCCCCGTATGCTGTCGGTCGTGAAGTTCCTCGCTCCGATCCGCCCGCACCTTGTCGCCCTGCTGCCGTTGGCCGCCCTTCTGACGGCGCCGCCGCTCGCACGTGCGCAAGGGCCGGGCGCAACGCCTGCCCCCGCGACCACCGCCGCCCCCGCCGTCACGAAGATCACCTGGCTCGCCTCCGACCACGCGCCTCAGATGACCGGCGCCGACGCCAGCGGTGTGACCGCGCGCGTCACCGCCTACCTCGAGAAGCAATGGCCGGGCGTGCGGCACGAGGTCGTCTTCGCCAACGCCAAGCGCAGCTGGCAGATGATCGAGAACGGCGACGAGGTCTGCCGCGCCAACATGGTCCGCACGCCGGATCGTGAGAAGTTGGCCTACTTCATCAACACCCAGCTCACGCCGCCGCCGGGCCTGATCGTGCGTCGCGACAAGCTCAAGCTGCTGCCGCGCAACGCCGCCGGTGAAGTGCAGTTGTCCCGGTTGCTGGCCGACCACGCCCTGCGCGGCGCGCTCATCGACGGCCGCAGCTACGGTCCGGCGCTCGACGAGATGCTCGCCGCCCGATCCGTCGACAGCACCGTCACGCTCTATTCGCCGAAAGACTTCGGCGCCCGCGTGCTGCAGATGCTCAGCCTCGGGCGGGCCGACTATTCGGTGGAGATGGACATGGCGCTGGTCATGGCCGGCAATCCGGACGACCTCGTGAGCGTGCCGATCCAGGGCGCCAGCGAGCTGGTGATGGCCGGCATCGCCTGCCCGAGGACGCCGTGGGGACTCGCGGCGATCCGCGGCATCGACAAGGCCTACGGTCGACCTGAAGGCGCGGCCAATCTGCGGCAGGGCCTGATGCGCTGGCTCACGCCCGAAACGAAGGCGCATTACGCCGCCGGTTTCGACGCGTTCTATCGCGAGCGCGCGAAGCCGTCCCGCATCGATCCCTGATCCCCTTTTGCCGACGGCAGGGACAGCTCAGGACTGCCGCTCGACGCGGTTGCGCCCGCCGTCCTTGGCCCGATACAGCGCCTGGTCGGCGCGGCCGAGCAGTTCCTCGACCCGCAGGTCCTCCGGCCGCAGCGCCGTGACGCCGAAACTCGCCGTCAGCGAGGTCGGCGCCGAGCCCGGCTGCAGCTCCAGCCCGCTGATCTCGATGTGGTGGCGCAGGCGCTCCACCAGATGCGTCGCATCCTCCAGCGAGGTCTGCGGCAGCAGCAGCGCGAATTCTTCGCCGCCGAGCCGGCCCAACAGGTCCTGCTTGCGCACGATCTGCGCGCACAGCTGCACCAGGTGGCACAGCGCGGCGTCGCCGCGCGCGTGACCCAGCGTGTCGTTGATGCGCTTGAAGTGGTCGACGTCCATCATCACCAGCGACATCTCCAGCCCGTAGCGCCGGCTGCGCGCCAGTTCCGCGTCGGCATGCTCCAGGAAGCAGCGCCGGTTGGCCGCGCCGGTCAGCGCATCGGTCGTCGCCAGCCGCTGCAGCTCGATCTCCAGCCGCTTGCGGTCGGTGAAGTCCACCAGCGTGCTCAGCACCGACGACGCGCCGTCGTACACCACCGGCACCATCGACAGCAGCATCCACAGCTCGCTGCCGTCGGCGGCCAGCAGGCAGATCTCCTCGCCCTGCAGACGGCCGTGTTCCTTGAACTTCAGCTGCATGCGGTCCCGTTCGCCGGGCTCGCGGTAGAAGCTGATCGCCGGCTTGCCGACGAGGTCGTCCAGCGGCCGCCCCACGATCGCCGCCGACGGGCCGTTGGCGTACACGATCAGCGCATCGTGCTCCCGCGTCACCACCATCGGGATCGGCGCGTGATCGAGCACGGCGCGCAGGCGCTCCTCGCTGTCGGCGAGCTCGCGCGTGCGCTGCGCCACGCGGCGCTCCAGGTTGGCGTTGAGCTCCTGCAGCTCGGTCACCAGCCGCGCGTTGTCCACGGCATTGACGACGTTGGCGCACAGCAGCTCCAGGAAGCTGACGCGCGCCTCAGTGAACACACCGGCCGCCGCGGCGTTCTCCAGGTACAGCGCGCCCACCGTCTGCCCCTGCTTGAGCAGCGGCAGCGCCAGCACCGAACGCGGCGGCGAGGCGTGGCGCTGGAAGTAGTCCTCCATCGTGGCCAGGCCGCGCGCGTCGACGATCAGTTCGCGCTGACCGTCGCGCAGAACGCGGCTCATCAGCGACAGCGGCAGCTGCTGGCCGGCGCGCTCCAGTGGGAGCTGCTCGAGCAGATGCAACCGCGGCAGCTCGCCCAGCGTCGCTTCCGCCTGCAGCACCCAGCGCGAAGGACCGGCCGTGCCGCTCGCCAGCACGATCGCGGCGCGCTGCGCGCCGGCGTTCTCGGCGACCACTTCCAGCAGGCGCCGCAACAGACGCGGCAGATCGGGCTGGCTGCTGATGGCCTGCACCGCCTTCGTCAACGTGCTGAGGTCGGCGGCGTCGGCGCGGATCTCGCCGATATCGGATGACGCCCCGATCAGGCCATGACCGTCCTCGATCGGCAAAGACATCGCCTCGCCCGCGAGCGCCGTGACGCCCCAGGCCTTCCAGGTCCGCTGCAGGCGCAGCCGCGCCTGGTCGGCGCG
>NZ_DASVNZ010000267.1:0-12011 GCF_036486225.1 Roseateles sp.
GGGCGCGGCGACGGCGTCGCCGCGGCGCTCGCGGCCTGCTCGGCCGAGGAGGCCGCCGTCAGCGGCCGGTCGATGCGGCCGATCAGCTCGCCCAGCGCGTCGTTCACCGACTGCGCCGCGGCCGTCTCGGCGGCTTCCTTACCGCGCACCAGATCCAGCAGCGGATCGCGCTCGCGCGTCGGATACAGGTCCAGCACCAGGCGGTTCTGGTAGGCCGCCACCGGCTCGATCGTGAACACCTGCGGCGCCACCGTCTGCTTCAGGTCCAGCACGATGCGCACCACGCGCGGCTGGTTCTGGCCCACGCGCACACCCGCGATGAACGGATCGTCCGGCTTGACCTTGCCCAGCAACTCCTTCAGGCCGGCGTTGAGCTCCAGCCCGTCGATGTCGATCACGAGGCGGTCCGGATTGGCCGCCATGAAACTCTTCGCGGCCAGCTGGCGGTCGGACTCGATGGTGACGCGGGTGTAGTCGCTCGCGGGCCAGACCCGCACCGCGACGATGTTGGCGGCGCTCGCGGCCAACGCCGGCACGGCGGGCAGCACGGAGAAGCTCAGCACCGTCGCGCCCATGCGGCCCAGGGCCTTGCGGCGGCCGCGGGACGGCAGGTCGGCGCCAGCCGGCGCGGTGTCGACGGTCGTGTCCATGGTGAAGGAGGGCAGGCCGGTCATATCTCCGTTGATGTCTCCGTTCATGTCTGCGTTCATGTGAGGCAGGGCGCTTGCCGTCGGATCAGTCGGAAGGGCCGGCGAGCTGCCGGTCCAGCTCGGCCAGCAAGGCCTGACCCCGCGCCGTGCGCGCTTCAGCACGAACGTCGCGGCTGTCGTCGTCGTTGACCTGGAGCAGGAGCCGCAGGTCCGGCGCCGGCAGCATGCCGGCCGCCTTCTCGGGCCATTCGCTGAGCTTGAGCCCCGGCGCGGCGAACAGGTCGCGGAAGCCCGCGTCCTCCCACTCGCGCGGATCGCTGAAGCGGTAGAAATCGAAATGATGGGCGGGGTGGCCGGACAGGCCCGGCGGAGCGTAGTCTTCGACCACCGCGTAGCTCGGGCTCTTGATGCGGCCGGTGACCCCCAGCGCGCGCAGCAGATGGCGCACCAGGCTGGTCTTGCCGGCGCCCAGGCCGCCGTCGAGTTCGATGCTGAGATCCGCGATCTGCGGACAGCGGGCCAACGCCTGGGCGAAACGTTCGCAGGCGGCCTCATCGGGCCAACGGTACGGGCGGGTTTCTAGAATGCTCAACTGCGATGAATTCCCTGGTCAACACCCCAAGGCCCGACGCGTCTTCCGAAGACGCGGCCGGCCCCTCCCGAGACCCCGACGCGCTGCGTGCGCTGATGGTCGAGGTCCGCGCCTGGGCGCTTGAGTTCGGATTCTCACAGATTGGGGTGGCTCACGTCGATCTGAGCGATGCGGAAGCAGGTTTGCAGGCCTGGCTGGACGCCGGTTTCCACGGCGACATGCAGTACATGGCCGCCCACGGCCTCAAACGCGCCAGGCCCGCCGAGCTGGTGCCCGGCACCATCAGCATCCTGACCGCCCGCATGGACTACCTCCCCGAAGCCGCCGGCGACGACTGGCAGGACCGCGAATGGGCCGCGATGCGCGACCCGGCGCGCGCGCAGGTGTCGCTGTATGCGCGCGGCCGGGACTATCACAAGGTGCTGCGCCAGCGGCTGCAGCAGTTGGCCGACCGCATCCAGGAACACGTCGGCCCGATGGGGCACCGCGTGTTCACCGATTCCGCGCCGGTGCTGGAAGTCGAACTCGCCAGCCGCTCCGGCATCGGCTGGCGCGGCAAGCACACGCTGACGCTGCATCGCGACAGCGGCTCGATGTTCTTCCTCGGCGAGATCTACCTCGATCTGGCACTACCGCCCAGCGAGCCCGTCACCGCGCATTGCGGCCAGTGCCGCGCCTGCCTGGACGCCTGCCCGACCGGGGCGATCATCGCCCCGTACCGGCTCGACGCGCGGCGCTGCATCAGCTACCTGACGATCGAGCAGGACGGGCCGATCCCGCTCGAGTTCCGCGAGGCGATCGGGAACCGCATCTACGGCTGCGACGATTGCCAGCTCGCCTGTCCGTGGAACAAGTTCGCACGGAGGAACGCGCTGCCGGACTTCGACTGGCGCGAGCCGCTCGGTCACGCGTCGCTGCTGACGCTCTTCGCCTGGGACGAGGCGACCTTCCTCAAGCGCACCGAAGGCTCCGCGATCCGCCGCATCGGCCACGCACGCTGGCAGCGCAACATCGCCGTGGCGATGGGGAACGCGCTGAGGCAAGACCTGGCGCCGGATCTGCGCGTCGATCTGCTGGCGGCGCTGCGCGCGGCGCTCCCGGCAGCGACGCCCGTCGTGGCCGAGCACATCGCGTGGGCGCTCGCGCAGGACCTCATTCCTCGATCGCCTGCCTGAACGCCGCGATGAAGTCCGACACCGGTTGCGGCGAGCGCAACCCCTGCGGCTGAACCGCGCGGACCTCGACCGGGACTTCCGGCAGCAGCGTGCGGATGTGCAGGTCGCCGCCGCTGGCCTGCGCGGTGAAGGAATCGATGATGGCCGGCCCGAAGCCCTGTTCCGCCATCACCATCGCGATGTGGTGCGTCTGCACGGTGATGCCGGCGCGCGGCGACAGCGACAGGCGCGCCCACTGATCGGCCAGCACGGCGCCCAGCGGGTCGCGCTCGTCGATGCGGATGAAAGGCTCCCGCAGCAGGTCCTGCAGCGCGACCGTGGTGCGGCGGTCCGCAGCCGTCCTGCCTTTCGGCGACGCGCACACGAGCCGCCCGGTGGCGACGAGCTCGTCGGACAACGCCGCGTGGGACGGGCGCCCGTACACGATGCCGACGTCGCCCTCCTGCAGCAGCATCGCTCGCGCGATGTCGTTCGAGTGCAGCGTCCGCACGCTGATCGGCAGGTCGCGATAGCGGCGCCGGAAGGCCTTCAGCGCCTGGGGCAGCGCCTTCACCGCCAGCGAGGGCACGATCAGGATGCGGAAGCCCTGACCCTCGCCGGTCCCCAGCGCCGTGGCCATGCGCCGCACCGATTCGAGTTGCGACATCAGCGCCTGCACTTCCGGGTAGAGGGCCTGCGCCTCGCGTGTTGGCATCAGGCGCCGCCGTTGTCGCGTGAACAGCGCGTAGCCCAGCTGCAACTCAGCCAGCTGCAGCGACTGGGTCACCGCCGGCTGCGTCACGTGCAGCAGCTTCGAGGCCGCGCTCACGGACCCCGTCAGCATGACCGCGTGGAAGACCTCGATGTGCTTCAGGCGCATGGATGCAGTCAGCCGATGAACATAAGCCCAGCTTATACGAAGCGGCGCGATCCCGATGCACGGGACAGGCGATGGTCACTATCGTCCGGTCATTGCACACTTCAACCCTCCGAGAAAGGAAACGCCATGAAGATGTCCGCTCCCCGCGCGCTTGTCCTGGCCATCGCGATCGCCGCCGCCGTCGGGTCCGCCGCGGCCCAACCGGCCGGCACGCTCGACAAGGTGAAAACCTCCGGCGTCATCACCGTCGCGTACCGGGATTCCTCGATCCCGTTCTCCTATCTCGGTGCCGAAGGGTCACCGACCGGCTTCGGCTGGGAGATCTGCGGCAAGGTCGTCGAGCAGGTGAAGAAGGTCACCGGCCGCGCCGACCTGAAGATCGCCACGCAGTCGGTGACCTCGCAGAACCGCATCCCGCTGCTGGACAACGGCACCATCGACATCGAGTGCGGCTCCACCACCAATAACAGCGACCGCGCCAAGCAGGTGGACTTCGCGATCAACTACTTCTACACCGGCACACGGCTGCTGGTGAAAGCGAACTCGTCCATCAAGGGCTTCGCCGACCTGAAGGGGAAGAAGGTCGTGTCGACCACGGGCACCACCAACTTCCAGGTGATGCGCCGGATGAACCAGGAGCAGAACCTGGGTTTCGAGCTGATCAGCGCCAAGGACCACGCCGACGCGGCGCTGCTGGTGCAGTCGGGCCGGGCCGACGCGTTCGCGATGGACGACATCCTGCTGTACGGGCTGCGCGCCGGGGCGCTCAATCCGGCCGATCTCGCGGTCGTGGGCGAGCCCGTCCAGGTCGAGCCCTACGCGATCATGGTCCGCAAGGACGACGCGGCGTTCAAGAAGCTGGTCGACGCCACGCTGTCCGGGCTGATGAAGAGCGGCGAGTTCGAGGCGCTCTACAAGAAGTGGTTCCAGTCGCCGATCCCGCCCAAGGGCATCACGCTGGGCGCGCCCATGAGCCGCGAGCTGCAGGAGAACCTGCAGGCGCTGTCGGACAAGCCCGCGCGTTGATCACGAGCCGATCACGAGCTGACCCCGTCATGACGCACACCACACCGCGCGGCGCGCGCGGCGACGGCGCAGCCTTGCCCGCCGCGCCGGGCATCGTCGGCATCCTCGGCGGCATGGGGCCGCTGGCGACCGTCGACTTCATGCGCAAGCTGCTGGACGCCACGCCCGCCGCGACGGACCAGGAGCACATCCCCGTCGTCGTGAGCAGCATCCCGCAGGTGCCCGACCGCACCGCGGCCTTCCGCGGCGAGGGCGAGTCGCCGCTCGCCGCGATGATCGTCAGCGGCCGGCGCCTGGCCGCGGCGGGCGCGGGCGTGGTGGTCGTGCCCTGCAACACCGCGCACCTCTGGTTCGACGAGCTCGAACAGGCGCTGGGCCTGCCGATGATCCACCTCGTCGACGCGGCGATCGCCGAAGCCCTCGCACTCGTGCCGGAAGGCGGCAAGGTCGGGCTCCTCTCCACCGATGCGACCCTGGCGTCCGGGCTTTATCTGAACCGCCGGCCGCCGCAGGGCAGGGCGGTGCAATGGCTGCTGCCGACGGCGGGCGAGATGATCGACCTGATCGAGCCCGGCATCGTGGCGGTCAAGGCAGGGCAGCTCGCGACGGCCGCGTCGCTGCTGGCCGCGGCCGCGGCGCGTCTGAAGGCCCGCGGTGCGGGCGCCCTCGTGCTCGGATGCACCGAGATTCCCCTGGTGCTGGACGCCGCGTCGGCAGGGCTGCCGGTGATCGACGCGACCGCGGCACTGGCACGTCGTGCCGTCGAATGGGCGAAGCGGGACAGCGACCCGACCGGCGCCCGTTGATCGACCCCCGTTGATCGACCCCCGTTGATCGCCGTCCATTGAGCGACATCGGAACTCCCGAACTCCGCGTCAGGCCGCGCCAGGGGTTTCCCGCCCCTGCGACGCGGGCTCTACGTAGTTCCGCTAGGCCGGGCTCCAAGGGGACATACTTAAGCTGTTCCGATCACGTTACCCATTGTTCAAAAGACGAGGAGCCCAATGAACCGTCGCTCGATCCTCCAACACGGCCTGCTGCTGAGCACGCTGTCGCTGTCCTGCGCCGCGGCGCTGGCCCAGTCCTACCCGACCAAGCCGGTGAAGCTGGTGGTGCCGTTCGCGCCCGGCGGCACGACCGACATCGTGGCCCGCGTCGTCGCGCAGCACATCAACGGCCCGCTGGGCCAGACGATGATCGTCGAGAACAAGGCCGGCGGCGGCGGCATCATCGGCGCCAACGACACGGCCAAGTCCGCGCCGGACGGCTACTCGCTGGGCGTGGCGACCGTGTCCACCACGGCTACCAACCCCGCGATCAATCCCAAGACGCCGTACAACCCGCTGACGGACTTCACGCCCATCATCAACCTGGCGGCCACGCCCAACGTGATCGCGGTGCATCCGTCCTTCCCGGCCAAGGACTACAAGGCCTTCGTCGCCGAGCTGAAGAAGAACCCCGGCAAGTACAGCTACTCGACCTCGGGCACCGGCGGCATCGGTCATCTGCAGATGGAGCTGTACAAGAGCCTGACCGGTGTCTTCGTCACCCACATCCCGTACCGCGGCGCGGGCCCGGCGCTCAACGACACCGTCGCCGGCCAGGTGCCGATGATCTTCGACAACCTGCCGTCCGCGCTGCCCTTCATCAAGGATGGCCGTCTGGTGGCCATCGCCGTCGCGGCGCCGCAGCGTCTGGCCGTGCTGCCCAACGTGCCGACCTTCAAGGAGCTCGGCCTGGAGCCCGTGAACCGCATGGCCTACTACGGCATCCTGGGCCCGAAGAACCTGCCCAAGGAAGTCGTCGCCAAGATCAACGAGGCCGCCCGCAAGACCGTCGAGATGCCCGAGGTCAAGAAGCGCATCGAGGAGACCGGCTCCATCGTGATCGGCAATACGCCGGAGCAGTTCACCGAGCAGATCAAGGCCGAGTACGCGGTCTACAAGAAGGTCGTCGAGCAGCAGAAGCTCAAGCTGGACTGAAGGTCGACTGACGACCGCGCGGGACGGTCTTCCCGATCGATCCGCCAAGGAAAAGGGGCGTCCCATGGGACGCCCCTTTTGTCATGTGCGCTGCATCAGCGGCCGAACAGGCCGCCCAGCGTTTTCTGAACCAGACCCATCACGCCGCCGCCCGCGAGATCGGTCAGCGGTTTGGTGATGGTGGACAGACCGCCGCCCGAGGAACCCGCGCCGCCCAGGACGCTTTCCGCTGCCTTCGGAAGCAGCGAACCAAGAATTGCACCAATCATCGTCTTCTCCTTGTGAGCCGCCGCGCGATCGGGAGGTCGCCACGGTGCCGCGGAGCACGACCGGTTTCCCGGCGCGCGGCGGTCTGAATTCAGATCGCGGCATGAATGCTCTAGTGCAGCAAGCAGTCGGATGAGGTCGCATCGCGCGTTGTCATCGATGGGCGAACCACTGCTGCAAATGCAGGAGTGACTGCTGCATGAAGGTGGGGCGTCGTTGCGCCAACCGACGAGAGACGGACAAATTTCAAATCATGAAAAGAACTTGCCGGCATGCAAAAAACCGGCGTGCTGCAGCGCCGCAAGATTTCTCATCATGGAAGACTTACTCTCACGATCCGGTTTTTGTTTTGCAAGTCATTGATTTGCAAAGATTAAAAAATAAGTCTTATATAAGACATCGATCAACACCTCAGGCGGCGCTACGTCTAGATTTGAGTCATCGGTTTTGCAACTTCACTCGAAACAGCAGGAGCTCACCATGACGACCTTGACCCGCGAACAGCAGATCGCCGCCCTCGAAAAGGACTGGGCGGAAAACCCCCGTTGGAAGGGCATCCAGCGCGGCTACACGGCGGCCGACGTGGTCCGCCTGCGCGGTTCCATCAACATCGAGCACACGCTGGCCAAGCGCGGCGCCGAGAAGCTGTGGAACCTCGTGAACACCGAGCCCTTCATCAACTCGCTGGGCGCGCTGACCGGCAACCAGGCGATGCAGCAGGTCAAGGCCGGCCTGAAGGCGATCTACCTGTCGGGCTGGCAGGTCGCCGGCGACGCCAACAGCAACGGCGAGATGGACCCCGACCAGTCGCTGTACTCGGTGGATTCGGTGCCGAAGGTGGTCAAGAAGATCAACGCCACCTTCAAGCGCGCCGACGAGATCCAGTGGAGCGAAGGCAAGAGCGACATCGATTACTTCGCCCCCATCGTCGCGGACGCGGAAGCCGGCTTCGGCGGCGTGCTGAACGCCTTCGAGCTGATGAAGGCCATGATCGAGGCGGGCGCTTCGGGCGTCCACTTCGAGGACCAGCTGGCCGCGGCGAAGAAGTGCGGCCACATGGGCGGCAAGGTGCTGGTGCCCTCGCGTGAAGCGGTGGCCAAGCTGGTCGCCGCGCGCCTGGCGGCCGACACGATGGGCGTGCCCACCGTGTTGCTGGCCCGCACCGACGCCGAAGCCGGCGACCTGGTCACCAGCGACATCGACGACAACGACAAGCCCTTCTGCACCGGCGAGCGCACCGTCGAAGGCTTCTTCCGCACCCGCAACGGCCTGGAGCAGGCCATCAGCCGCGGCCTGGCCTACGCGCCCTACGCCGACATGATCTGGTGCGAGACCGGCAAGCCCGACCTGGCCTTCGCCAAGGCCTTCGCCGAGGCGATCCACGCGAAGTTCCCCGGCAAGCTGCTGGCCTACAACTGCTCGCCGAGCTTCAACTGGAAGAAGAACCTGGACGACGCCACCATCGCCAAGTTCCAGCGTGAGCTGGGCGCGATGGGCTACAAGTTCCAGTTCATCACGCTGGCCGGCTTCCACAGCCTGAACTACTCGATGTTCAACCTGGCCTACGGCTATGCGCGCAACAACATGAGCGCGTTCGTGGAGCTGCAGGAAGCCGAATTCGCCGCCGCCGAAAAGGGCTTCACCGCCGTGAAGCACCAGCGCGAAGTGGGCACGGGTTACTTCGACGCGGTCACCACCACGATCGAAGCGCAGGCGTCGACCGCGGCGCTGAAGGGTTCGACGGAGGACGAACAGTTCTTCGACGCGAAGCACGGCTGATCGCCGCGCGGAAGGCCCCGTCGAGGCGGGGTCGGTGAACCGGAAGGGGCTGCTGGGACGCAGCCCTTTTTTCATCGATCCGAGGGCGCCGGTCGCGCTTCCCGGACCGCTCGAACGATCTCTCGCTGCACGGTGGGCGCAGGCCCGTGGCGCGCCGCGCGATCCACCTGGACATGGGCGAGGTCGGTCAGCGCGTCGCGGCAGTCGGCGCGTCCGAAGCGATCCACCGGCTTGAGATGGCGCGCGAGGATCTCGTTGTGCTTGCGGACGTGCAGGGCCCGCGCCTCGGCGTCTTCGGCCAGGAAACGGAGGAAGCGTTCATCGGCGCGCAAGGTGTTCAGGCGGCGCCCGTCCTGGTCATGGAACAGTGCCTGCGTCGCGGAATCGGCGCGTCGTGCCAGCGCACGGGCGGTGGCGAAGAAGACTTCCTGCTGGAAGGTCTTCAGCCCCGTGACGGCGGCGTAGTCCGGATGTTGCCGCATGTCCGCCGCCAACCGTTCCTGGAGCACGGACGCCGGTGCGTCGAACCAGGCCTGCGGATATCGTTCCTCGCGCAGCGCACGCAGCCGATCGCGGCCGGCTGCCAGCAGCGGCGACGCGGCACGGCGCTTTTCGTTGCGAGTCACCAGTCGGCGATATCGCTCGGCCCCCGCGCTCGACTTCCTGCGAAGCCAGCCGCGGCGTTCCTGCTTCAGCACCTTCAGCACGTTGCTCCACAGGCGCGTCAAGGGGACGAGGTCCTGATGAGCCTCGAACCGGTCCGCGACCTCGCGCAGGACGTGGCCGAGCGGCCTGTCACGCAGGCGGGGCCCGAGGTCGCCCAGGCGCATCTGCGTCTTCAGCGGCTCCGCCGTGGTTTCGCCGAGATGGTGCTCGCGATGCGCCTCATTGAAGGCGGCCCCGATGCTTCCCGCCAGCGTGAGGCCGATGCCGGGCACCAGCATCGCCGGGGCCAGCGGCGGGCAGGCGAGCGTCGCGACACCGGCGCCCAGCATCAGGGCCTGGCCGCTGCTCAGCAGGAGGTCGCAGGCCTGGCTCCTGCCGTTGTCGGCCTGAGCGCAGCGCGTGTCCTGGGCCAGGAGCAGCGGCACGCGTTCGGGAAGGCGGGGCGCGATGGTCCGCAGGGCCTCCCGGTCCTGGCAGATCTGGCGACGCTGCGCGACATGGCCTCGAAAGCTCAGCACACCCGCGGTGCACTGGGCCAGTTGCGCGCCCATCATGAGTCCGCCGGTCACCGCGCCCAGCGTCTGATGGGCCGCTTGTGCCGCCGCCTGTCCTGACAGGTTGCCTGCGGCCTGCGCCGCGTTCACGCCGACCGAGGCCGCCGACTTGCCCGCGGACGCCACCACGCCGGCGGTCATGCCCGGCAGGGCGACGCCGGTGAGGAGCTTCACTGTCCGTGCGCGCTTGGCGGCCCGGCGCTCATCCTCGCATCGCTGCGCCCGATGCGATTGATAGGTGGTCTCCTCGGTATCCAGCCGCCAGTTGCGTGCGAAGCGTCCGGCGATGATGTCGGCGGCCTGCTTGTTGAAGGCGTCGCTCAGCGCACCGTTGCCGACTTCACCGCGCCCACCGCAGCGGCGGCCACGAGCGGGAAGAACGCGGCGAGCAGCCCCATCTCGACGTAAGGCGCCTGGGCCTTGGACATCGCGGTCGGAACGCCGCTGGCGATGTCGTCCGGACCGTCGAGGTTGCGTACGCGCGCCATCATCCGCAGCAGCGACATGAAGCCGGATCCGGAGAAGTCGTCGACCACCTCGGGACGTGATGAGAGGAAGCGGTGCCCGAGGGTGACGCGCGGCGTTTCGTCCGGCGGAACGTCTGGCGGCAGGGTGTGAGCGCGAGCAGGCCCCCAGGCCGACTGCATGTTCATGGTGTGGGTCTCCAGAAGGGGACGACACCGCAGCGCGTGCCAGGTGACAGTCCTCGGATCGCGGTTCCGGTGGAGCAGGCCTGGCTGGATGTTCTGGCTAGGGACGAGGGGGCCGATGGCGGCCCCGGTTCATGCGGTCGTCGCTACTTGAAAAGGCCCGGTAGCAACGCGCTGGACATGTGGCCGACGCCCTGGGCGGTCGCGTCGATCAGCGGTCCGACGAACGGAATCTTGCGGGCCACGGAAGAGACCGCTTTCGTGGCGGCACCAATGCCGCCGACAGCGGCGCCGATGCCGAGAAGGCCGAGGAGGTGAAGGGGCATGGAAGTTGTTCTTGCGGATTGCGGGCCCGAAGTAGTGGCCCGGCAGCGCGCCCCTGTTCAACGCGTCGTGGTTTCCGCAGGCCGCGTGCTGCCGTCCCGCTGCCGCCATTCCTGGATCAGCTCGACCACCGCATCCGGATCCGCCGGCTTGACGAGGTGGACGTCGAAGCCCGCCTCGTGCGCGCGGCGGCGATCGTCCTGCTGGCCGTAGCCGGTGAGCGCGATCAGCAGGGCCTGCGCGCCTCCCGGGGCGGCGCGCAGGCGGCGCGCGACCTCGTAGCCGTCCAGACCGGGCAGGCCGATGTCGAGCAGCACCACCTGCGGCGCCCACGCGGCTGCCGCGTCCAGCGCGCAGGGGCCGTCGAGCTGCACGGTGGTCGCGAAGCCCGCGAGCTCCAGGAACACCGCCATCGAGTCGGCCGCGTCGCGGTTGTCGTCGACGACCATCACGCGGCAGGGACCCGCCTCGTCGTGGGCGGGCACGAGCCGTTCCGGAGGAGCGACGGGCGATGGCAAGCTCATGGCGACTTCCTCCTCGGCGGCGGGCAGCCGCACCTGGAACTCCGAACCGTGTCCCGGGCCGTCGCTGCGGGCCTCGACCTGGCCGTGGTGGAGCTGCACCAGGCGCTGCACCAGCGTCAGTCCGACGCCCAGGCCGCCCTGGTTGCGGTCCAGGCCGCGCGGTCCCTGCTCGAACAGGTCGAAGACATGCGGCAGCAGCGACGCGGCGATGCCCCGTCCGTTGTCGCGCACGATCAGCAGGAAAGCCGCCTGACGGTCGGAACCGGAACGAGAACCGGAGCCGGCATCGGCATCGGCGCGCGTCAGCGTCAACTCGATGAGCCCGCCGGAGGCGGTGTACTTGCTCGCGTTGTGCAGCAGGTTGGTGACGACCTGGATCAGGCGCGCCGCATCGCCGCGTACGCGCGCGGCGTGGTCCGGCAACTGCAGGCGAAGCTGCTGGCCCTGGGCGTCGATCAAGGACTGCACCGGCTCCAGGCCGTGGCGCACGACGTCGCGCAGATCCAGCGTCTCGGTCTTCAGCACGATCTTGCCCTGGCTGATCCGCGCCACGTCCAGCAGCTCGTCGACCAGCCGCGTCAGGTGCCTGGCCTGGCGGTCGGTCACCGCGACCGCCTCGCCCAGGCGGCGGGCGCGGTCCTGCGCATCGTCGTCGTTGGACAAGGCGCGCATCACCTCGATCGCATTGCGGATGGGCGCCAGCGGATTGCGCAGCTCGTGCGACAGCATCGCGAGGAACTCGTCCTTGCGCCGGCTCGCCTCGAGCAGCCCGGCCTCGGCCTGGCGGCGTTCGACGATCTCGGCCTGCAGCGCGCCGTACAGCCGCGCGTTCTCGAAGGCGATCGCGGCGCGGCCCGCCAGTTCCTCCAGCGTCGGCCAGTCGGGCGGCTGGTGCGGCTCGGCGAGCAGCAGCCCGCCGAGCGTGCGTTCGCCGGCCACCAGCGGCAGTACCACGCCGCCCGG
>NZ_DASVNZ010000292.1:0-51843 GCF_036486225.1 Roseateles sp.
CGGGGGGCCCCGGCTTGCCCGGCGACCGCTCGGTCGACCGATCAGCGGACCTGATTCCGCCCTTCCCGCTTCGCGAGGTAGAGCGCCTCGTCCGCCTGCGCGATGAGGCTTTCCAGCGTGCATTCCTCGCTGGGCACGCAGGCGGCGACGCCGAGGCTGACGGTGACCACCGGGCAGACCGGCGAGGTGGGATGCGGCATGGCGAGCGACTCGATGCCGGCGCGGACGGACTCGGCCACCTTGAGCGCGGCCTCGCGGTCGGCGCCGGGCAGCAGCACGACGAACTCCTCGCCGCCGTAGCGCGCCGCCAGATCGCCGGCGCGCCCGATCGACGCGCCCAGCACCGCGCCCACGGCGCCCAGGCATTCATCGCCCTTCAGGTGCCCCATCTGGTCGTTGTAGCGCTTGAACGCGTCGACGTCGGCGAGCACCAGCGCCAGCGAGGTGCCGGTGCGGCGCGCGCGGCGCCATTCCTCGTCGGCGGCTTCATTGAAGCGGCGGCGGTTCGGCAGCCCGGTGACCGCGTCGAGGAAGGACAGCTGCTTCAGATGCTCGTTGGCCTGCCGGAGTTCCTCGGTGCGCTGGGCCACCAGGCGCTCCATCTCGATGTGGCGCGCGCGCAGCTGGCGCATCCGCAACATCACGGCCCCGGCGAAGAAACCGATCGCCGCCACCGCGACGAGGAAGTGGAACCAGCCCGTCTCATGGAAACGCGGCTGCACGGTGACCGGCAGCGGCGTGTCCGATTCGCGCCAGCGCTGTCCGTCGCCGGACACCGCCAGGCGCAGCTTGTACTGGCCGTGCGACAGCGCGGGGAAGGTGAGTTCGCGGTCGTTGCCGACGTCGGTCCAGCCGCGCGACAGGCCTTCCATCCAGAAGCGGAAGCGCACCCGGTCGGCTTCGCGCAGCGTCGACGCCGCGAGGCTGACCGACAGCGCCACCGGCCCCGGCGGCAGTTCCAGCGGCCGGCCGTCGAGCGCGAGCGTCTCGCCGTCGACCTTGATCTGCTGGATGCGCACCGTGGGCGGCTCGCCGCCGCCGGGCAGGCGTCCGGGATCGACCACCACCAGGCCCGCCGACGACGGCAGCCAGGCGCGTCCCTGGGCGTCGATCGCGCCGGCGGCCTGCAGGTTGCCGGCGAAGCTGGTCGCGCGCAGCGTGTCGCCGGGCCCGTAGCCGACCGAGCGCACCTGCTTCAGCCGGCCGTCGAGGAAGCCGTCGAGATCGTCCCGCGCGACGCGGTAGAAGCCGCGGTTGCAGGTGATCCAGAAGTACCCCGCGCGGTCCTCGAGGAAGACCTGCGACAGCCCGTCCCACAGACCGTCCGCCGGCTTGATCGCGCCGATGCGGCCGTCCTTCAGGCGGTTGATGCCTTCGCCGTTCGTGCCGATCCAGAGCTCGCCGCGGGCGTCTTCCTTGAGCGCGATGATCCAGTCGGACAACAGGCCGTCGGCCGTCGTGAACTGCCGCGCCTTGCCGTCGCGCCAACGCACCAGCCCCTGGCCGGTGGTGCCGAACCAGAGCGTGCCGTCGCGGTCCTGCAGGATCGCGGCGACGCCCTCGTTGGGCAGGCCGGGCGCGGTGACGACGTCGAAGCCGTGGCCGTTGAAGCGCGCCAGCGCCGTCCGCGTGCCGACCCACAGCGTGCCGGCGCGGTCTTCGAAGAGGGCGCGGATCTCGATGCCGGGCAGGCCGCTGTCGGCGCCGAAGCGGTCGATCTGGCCGTCCGGCCGCCGGCGCGCGACGCCGGCGGTATAGGTACCGATCCAGAGCGTGCCGTCGCGCGCCTCGTGCAGCGTGGAGATCTCGTCGGTCGGCAGGCCGTCGGCCTGGCGCACCGTCGTGATGCGGCCGTCCTTCAAGCGGTTGAGTCCGCCGCCGGAGGTCGCGGCCCAGATCGAGCCGTCGCGCGCGGCGACGACCGACCGGACGTTGTCGTGGCTGAGGCCCTCGGGCGTGCCCAGCACGGTGAAGGCGCGGTTGCGCAGGCGGTTGAGCCCGTCGACCCAGGTCCCGACCCAGATGCTGCCCTCGCGGTCCGCCATCAGCGACCAGATCTGGCTGCCGGCCAATCCCGTGCCCGGACCGGTGCCGGACGAGATCGTGCTGAAGCGACCGTCGCGCAGGCGGCTCACGCCAGCGCCCCAGCTGCCGACCCACAGGTCGCCGCGGGCGTCGCGGGTCAGCGCGGTCAGGTGATCGCTGGGCAGGCCGTCGGCGGTCGTGTAGACGCGCATGTCGGGCTTGTCGACGCCCTGCATGCGGACCAGCCCGCCGCCCGCGGTCGCCGCCCAGATGCCGCCGGCCGGATCGGCCAACACGAAGCGCACCTGCGCATGCGGGAAGCCGGCCGCCGGATCGAAGGTCTTGAACCGGCCGTCCGGCGTCATCGCGAACAGGCCGGCCCCGGTGGTGCCGATCCAGAGCGTGCCGGCGGTGTCGAAGGCGGCGCTGCGCAGCCGCGCGGTGGGCAGGCCGTCGGCGGCGCCAAAGACCTTGACCGCGCCGTCCTTCCAGCGGACCAGCCCGCCATCGCCTGCGGCCCAGATCGCGCCGGCCTTGTCCTCGACCAGGGACCAGATCCGGCGTCCGCCGGCCTGCGCCTTGGTGATGACCGCAGAGAAGCGGCCATGCTCGTAGACGGTCACGCCGTTGGGATGACCGATCCACAACCGGCCGAGACGGTCCTCGAGCAGCGCGAACACCGGCTGCGAAGCGACGTCCGGCGCCTGCGCGGCGTCGAAGCCCACGAAGCGCTTGCCGTCGAAACGCGCCAGCCCACCGCCGGTGCCTATCCACAGACCGCCGTCGCGGGACTGGAGCAAGGCCTGGACGGTATTGAGCGGCAGCCCCTGTTCGGTCTGCCAGAGGTCGATCTTGTACTGGCTGACGGCGCGCACCGGGTCGGACAGGTCGCCGATGGCGCCCGGGTCGACGACTGGCGCTGAAGCCGACGCGGAGGTCGGAGCCGGTATCGCCTTGTTCGATGCCGATGCCGATGCCGCCTTTCCACCGACAGGCGCCGAGGTCGGTGCCGACGCCGCCGTCGCCGCCATGGCCCCCGGTGCCGCGAACGCCGCGCAACACGCGGCGATCAGCCAAGCCGCCAGGCGATGACGCGGGGTCGTCGCGGGCACGGGATCGGCGCAGGGAGCGGAGGAGGAGGACCGGTCGAAAGTCATAGGCAGGGAAGCGGCGATTGTGACCGGTCCTGAAGAAGCATCCGGGCTGCCGTACGGACGACGGGTGCGGTTCGCGTGAAGGCGGGGGCGCTCATCGTTCACCGCGCCGCGGCGATGCGATCCCAGGAGAGGCCGAACTTCAGCAGGTACTTTCGCAGGCGGTCCGCGTCGTTGACCACGCTGCGGGCCTGCCGGCTCGCGTGGAAGAGCTGCCGCCCCGCCTCTGACAGCGACGAGGCCGCCGCGCACACGCGCAGCACCGCGGCGAGCTGCAGACGGTCGAAGAGGTCCATCGCTGCCAGCTCGGGCGGATCGAAGAGCGCGGCCAGCAGCGCGTCGCCACCCCCTTCGCCGCCCTCTTCGCCGTCACCGGCGCCGCCCGCCGTGCCCGCCATGCCTGACTTGCCCGGACGGCCAGACCCGACCGTCTCCCGCTCCCACAGCCATTCGAGCCGCGCGATCTCGGCCTCGACCAGCGGCGTGCCGATGCGGCCGCCCTCGGCCAGCGTCACCAGCCGGGTCACGGACGCCGACAGGTCGCGGAAGTTGCCGCTCCACGGCGCCCGCGGCGATTGCGCGAAGGCCAGGTAACGCGTCTTCGCCTCGGCGTTGAAGCGCACGGCGCGGCCGCTCTCGCGGCCGACCTGCTGCACCAGATGGTCGACGTTGGGCTCGATGTCCTCGGGCCGGTCGCGCAGGCCTGGCAGGCTGTAGGTCCAGAGGTTGATCCGCGCGAACAGGTCGTCGCGGAAGCGCCCCGCCGCGACCTCGGCGCGCAGGTCGCGGTTGGTGCCGGCGATCAGCTGGAAGTCGCTCGCCACCTCCCGGTCGGCGCCGACGGGCAGGAAGCGCTTCTCCTCGATCGCCTTCAGCAGCATCGCCTGCTCGTCCAGGCCCAGCTCGCCGATCTCGTCCAGGAACAGCAGCCCGCCGTCCGCCGTGCGCAGCAGGCCGGCGCGGTCCGCCATCGCGCCGGTGAACGAGCCCTTCTTGTGCCCGAACAGCGTCGACGCCGCGCCGTCGCCGCGCAGCGTCGCGCAGTTGACCTCGACGAAAGCGCCGGCGAGCTGGTGACGCGTCTGCTTCAGCTCGTACATGCGGCGCGCGAGGAAGGACTTGCCCGCGCCCGTCGGCCCGGCCAGCAGGAGGGGCGCGCGCGAGTGCACGGCCACGCGCTCGATCTCCTCGATCAACGCGTTGAAGCGGCGGTTGCGCGTCGCGATGCCGCGCTTCAGGAAAGCGACGGCGTCGTGCTGCTCCGCCTCGAAGCGCTGCGCGATGCGGTCGTAGCGCGACAGGTCCAGGTCGATCAGCGTCATCGAACCGGGTTCGCCCTCCTTCCACTTGCGCGGCGGCGAGGTCTGCAGCAGCACGCCGGGGATGAAGCGCGCCTCCACCATCAGGAACATGCAGATCTGCGCGACGTGCGTGCCGGTGGTGATGTGGGCCCAGTACTGCTCGTGCGCGGGATCGAAGCGGTAGCCACGGACCCAGTCGTAGAGCGTGGCGTAGACCTCGCCGAAGTCCCAGGGATCCTCGTGCGGCATCTCGATGAGCTGGACCTCGGTCTCCGGCGAGACCTTGGCGATGTCGGTCCGCAGCAGCTCCGCGAGGGCCAGGTGTTGCGGCGCATGGAAGAGCTCCAGCCGGTGCACGACCACGTCCGGCTGCGACACCAGCGAGACCGTCGGCCGCCACTTCTCCCAGCGGCCCGCGCCCATGCCGCCGTCCAGCTGAGACCCCAGGTAGCCGATCACCACATTCTTCTTCGCCATGGCCGCAGTTTATCCGGGCCTCCCAGCCTAGCTATCTTTTTCGCTAGTTTTCTAGCCAGTTATCCAGCACAACAGCATGTCGCGGATGAATGGAGGGCAGCGATCTTTTCGCGTTGGGAAAAATTTTTCGTTGCGAATCAACGACTTGATGAAGCAGAAGATCAGTCCCGGCATGGCCTGGCAAGACCTGGCACGGGCGTTGCAATGAAGAAGAGGCGGTGCATGTGTACCGCCCCCGGGGAGCCGTGGCGGAGCTCGAACAAAGACCGCCTTGAGAATCGAGATCGCAGAGAACACAGGAACGTCGGCGCGTGCCGGCGGCAGGAGAAAGCCATGAAGAACTACAACGAGATGGAAGTCGCCGGCGGCGTGCCGGTGAAGATGTGGACGCAGGGCGTGCCCGTCGAGGATGAAGCGCGCAAGCAGCTGATGAACGCGGCAAAGCTGCCGGTGGTGTTCAAGCACATCGCGGCGATGCCCGACGTGCACCTGGGCATCGGCGCGACGGTGGGGTCGGTGATCCCGACGCTGAAGGCGATCATCCCGGCCGCGGTCGGCGTCGACATCGGCTGCGGGATGATGGCCTGCAAGACCACGCTGCGCGCCGAGGACCTGCCGGACAACCTGGGTCCGCTGCGTTCCGCGATCGAGGCCGCCGTGCCGCACGGTCGCACGCCCAAGGGCCGCGACGTCGGCTCGTGGGAGAACCCGCCCGAGATGGTCGATGCGGCCTGGGCGGAACTCCAGCCCGGCTTCGCCGAGATCTGCCGCGACTACCCCAAGCTGAAGAACACCAACAACCACAAGCACCTGGGCACGCTCGGGACGGGCAACCACTTCATCGAGGTCTGCCTGGATGAGGTGGGCTTCGTGTGGTTCATGTTGCATTCGGGTTCGCGCGGCGTCGGGAACGCGATCGGCACCATGTTCATCGAGCTGGCGAAGAAGGACGCGATGCAGCACCAGGCCAACCTGCCCGATGCGAACCTCGCGTACTTCGAGGAAGGCGCGAAGTACTTCGGCGACTACGTGCGCGCGGTGGGCTGGGCGCAGAAGTTCGCCGAGACCAACCGCGAGGTGATGATGCGCCGCGTGATCGGGGCTGCGAAGAAGGTGATCGGGAAGAAGTTCGAGAGCCACATCGAGGCGGTCAACTGCCACCACAACTACGTGCAGAAGGAGACCCACTTCGGCCAGGACGTATTCGTGACCCGCAAGGGCGCGGTGAGCGCGAAGCAGGGCCAGATGGGGATCATCCCCGGCAGCATGGGCGCGCGCAGCTACATCGTGCGCGGCAAGGGCAATCCGGAGAGCTTCGAGAGCTGCTCGCACGGGGCCGGCCGCACGATGAGCCGCACGGAAGCCAAGCGCCGCTTCACGCTGAAGGACCAGCGCGAAGCCACCGAAGGCGTCGAGTGCCGCAAGGACAAGGACGTCATCGACGAGATCCCGATGGCCTACAAGGACATCGACGCGGTCATGGCGGCGCAGCAGGACCTGGTGGAGGTGGTGCACACGCTGAAGCAGGTGGTGTGTGTGAAGGGATGAGGAACAAGAGACCGGCCTGACGGCCGGCGACGAGCGGACGGCGCGCGCGGCTTTGGCGGCGGGCGTCGTACCGTCAGGGAGAAGAAGATGAACTGGAAGGATTGGTTCTCCGGCGACAGACCGTCGGAGCAGACAGCGGAGGCCTGGTTGCCGATGCTGGAGGCGCGCAGCGGTCACTCACGGCAGGAAGCCGTGGAGGCGCTGGGTGAACTGCGGGCGCCCGCGGCCCTGCCGGGCCTGCTGGCCCGCGTGAACGACTGGGTCCCGCAGGTGCGATGGGCCGCCGGCATCGCCGTGCAGCGATTCCTCGCCGACGACCGCCTCGCGACCTGGCCGGCGGCCTTGCCGGCACTGGCCGACGTGCTGCGCGGACAGCGCGCCGACCACGGGCCGCTGCTGACGACGATCGCGGACTTCCTGCTCGCGCCGGGCCGGATCGAGCAGTTGTCCGACGCACGCACCCGACTGCCTCCCGTGGTGGGACGCTGGCTGGACACCGCCGAATGGCGGATCTCGCCGAAGGCCGAGCGCACGGCGCTGCTGTCGGCCCGCTTGCGCGGCGCGGACATCGTCGCGGCCCGCTGGGCGCTCGAACGCATCGAGGATCTGCCCGGCGGTCTGGCGCGGTCGGCGCTCTGGCTCACCGCCTGCGACAGCCCGACCGGGCCGGTCCGGGCTCACGCGTTGCGCCGCCTGTGCGACACGACGCCGGAGCTCGGCACCGCGACCGCACAACGGCTGGCGCTGGATCCGCGCGGCGGCGTACGGGACGTGGCGCTCGCATTCCTGCGCCGGAGCAGCGGGACGGACCTGGTCCGTGTCACCGCCGAATCGCAACTGCAGGCGCAGGCGCTCGACCACGCACCGCACAGCGGCGTGCCGGCCTTCGTGTTGCTGGCGCAGGTCGATCCCGCGTCGACCACGAGCCGGGCCGAGCGACTGCTGGCGATGGCCGATGGCGTCCAACCGAAGGCGCCGCTGCGCGCCGTCGCGCTGGAGCACCTGATCCGCGCGAGCGTCGACGATCGGCAGCAGCACTGGCTGTGCCGCGCCCTGGGCGACACCTCGCCGCGCGTGCAGCGCATCGCGGCGGAGGCCGTGGGACGAGGCGCTCCCGGGCTCTCGCCCGCCGAACTATGGCCGCTGGTGATGGCGCACGGCAGCGCGGTCGCGCTGCGCCGCGGGCTCAGGATGTCGCGATCCTGGGGCCTGTGGACGCAGTTCGGCGAGTTGCTCGAATTGGCGCGCCGACCCTTGCCCGAGGGCGGTGTCGACGCGCTGATCAACGCGTTCGAGCGCTGGGAAGTGAGCACGCGACGTGGCGTGTCCGCGCCCGGCGAACCGCAAGCCGCTCAGCTGCGCGACCAGTGGCGGATGTCGTCTCCGGTGTTGCCGCCGGCGCTCCGCGCCAGCCTGTCGTTCGCACTGACGACCTGCGGCCTGCTGCCGGCACGCTGAGGCCGGATCGAAGAAGATAGAACAGAAGACCAAGAGAGAAAGGCGTGGACCCGCGGCGCATCGCCGCGGGGACCGCGAGAAGAAATGAAGATCAGGGAGAACATGGTTGAACTCGACGGCTCGCAAGGCGAAGGCGGCGGGCAGATCCTGCGCACGGCGCTCGCGCTGGCGATGTGCACCGGCACGTCGCTGCGCATCGAGCGCATCCGCGCCAGGCGCCCCAAGCCGGGCCTGATGCGCCAGCACCTGACCTGCGTGCTGGCCGCGCAGGAGGTCTGCGGCGCGACGGTGATCGGCGCGGAGCTCGGCTCGCAGGCGCTGGAGTTCCGTCCCGGGCAGGTGCACGCCGGCGACTACCGCTTCGCGGTGGGCACGGCGGGCAGCTGCACGCTGGTGCTGCAGACCGTGCTGCCTGCGCTGATGCTGGCGGACGGCCCCAGCCGCCTGCGCCTGTCCGGCGGCACGCACAACCCGATGGCGCCGCCGTTCCATTTCCTGCAGCGCAGCTTCGCGCCGCTGGTGCGACGCACGGGGGCGAAGCTCGACCTGACCCTGCGTCGTCACGGCTTCTTCCCCGCCGGCGGCGGAGAGATCGACGCCATGATCACGCCGGCCGACGGCGGCCTGCGCCCGTTCGACCTGCTCGAGCGCGGCGAGCCGCTGGAAGCCTTCGCCGAGGTGCTGGCGCCCGCGCTGCCGCGCGGCGTCGCGGACCGCGAACTGGAAGTGCTGGAACGACTGACCGGCTGGGACAAGCATCAGCTGCGCGTCGGCACGGCGCGTCAGAACGAAGGCCCCGGGAACGCGCTGATGACGACGCTGGTCCACGAGCATCTGACCGAGGTGTTCATCGCCTTCGGCGAGCGCGGTCTGTCGGCGGAGGAGGTGGCGCAGAAGGTCTTCACGGAGATGCGCGCGTACGAGACCTCGGCCGGCGCGGCGGGCCCGCACCTGGCGGATCAACTCGCACTGCCGCTCGCGCTGGCGGTGGCGGGATCGGGTCGCCCGGCCGCGTTCACCTGCACCGAGCTGACCGAGCACAGCCGGACCAACTTCGCCGTCATCGAGCGATTCCTGGACGTGCGTTTCGACTCGCGCCTGGAGGTCTCGCGCGCCGGCAACGCCTGGCGCGTGGACATCCTCCCGGCGACGTAACCACGATGAAACGCGGCGCCCGCGCGCCGCGTCACAATCCCGCACCGCGCGCCCACCCGGGCGCGTTCCCCATTCCAGAACGCGCACGCCCACCATGAGCCACGCCCTTCCGCTGCAGCAGCACCTCCCGACCGTCAGCCCGCTCGCCTATGGCTGCATGGGACTGGGCGGCCACTGGGACGACTCCCCGTTCACCCACGCCCACGTCGACCACGCGCAGGCCGCCGTCGAGGCCGCGCTGGAGATCGGCGTCACGCTGTTCGACCACGCCGACATCTACACCCGCGGCAAGGCCGAATCGGTCTTCGGCGAACTGTTCCGCCGCCAGCCCTCGCTGCGCGAGCGCATCGTGCTGCAGAGCAAGTGCGGCATCCGCTTCGCCGACGAAGAAGGCCCGGGCCGCTACGACCTGTCGGGCGGCTACATCGTCCAGGCGGTCGAGGCCAGCCTCAAGCGCCTGGGCACCGAGCGCCTGGACATCCTGCTGCTGCATCGCCCGGATCCGCTGATGCAGCCCGAGGAGATCGCGGAAGCCTTCCAGCGCCTGCGCGCGGCAGGCAAGGTGAGCCACTTCGGCGTGTCCAACATGAACGTCGGCCAGATGGCCTGGCTGGGCCGTGCGCTGGATCAACCGCTGGTCGTGAACCAGCTGGAACTCGGCCTCGGCCACCTGGAACCGCTGGACGCGGGCACCTGCTTCAACGACCGCCAGGCCGCGGCACGACCCGGCGCGCTGGCCTGGACCGGCACGCTGGAACATTGCCAGCAGCACGGCATCCAGCTGCAGGCCTGGGCCGCGCTGGCCCGCGGACGCTTCAGCGGCGAGACCGCGCAAGACCCGGCCGACGAGGCCGCCCGCGCGCTGGTCCAGAAGCTGGCGCATGAGCACGGCGTCAGCACCGAAGGCATCCTGCTGGCGTGGCTGATGAAGCATCCGGCGCGCATCCAGCCGGTCATCGGGTCGGCGAATCCGGATCGCATCCGCGCCTGCGGCGATGCGCTCAAGATTCAGCTCAGCCGCAACGAGTGGTACGCGCTGTACGTGGCGGCGCGGGGTGCGCCGCTGCCTTGACTGCGTGAGGCCGCTGGCCCTCACCCCCCTCTCCCGCAAGCGGGAGAGGGGGCCACCCCAGTGCTCCTGCTCCGAATGGCTCGGTGCATTCTCACGCCCTCTCCCGCTTGCGGGAGAGGGTGGGGGTGGGGACCAGCGGCGGTGGCAGTCATGAAGCCCGTCAGAACGCCGCGCTGAGCTCTGTCACGAGCGCCGCCGCGCCAATCTCGCGCACGGCACCGAAGTTCTGACCCGACCACAGCGGCGAGAAATCGCCGCTGCCCTGTGCCTCGGCCTTCGCGCGCAACGGCGCAATGCTCGACGTCGCCAGCGGAAACTCCGGCGCCGCGTCGTTCAACGGACCGAGCTCCCGCATGTAGCGGTTCACGATGCCGCGCGCCGGACGACCCGTGAAGAGATTCGTCACCGCCGTGTGGTGATTCGCCGGATCACGCAAGGCCGCCCGATGCGGCGCACTGGTCGTCGCTTCATCGCACAGCAGGAAGGCCGTGCCGAGCTGCACCGCCGACGCCCCCAGCGCCAAGGCCGCACGGATGCCGCGCACATCGGCGATGCCGCCGGCCGCAACCACCGGCACCTTCACCGCACGCACGATCTGCGGCAGCAGCGCCATCGTCCCCGGCTGTCGCGTCAGGTCGTCGCTGAGGAAGTGGCCACGATGACCGCCCGCCTCCCATCCCTGCGCGATCACGCCGTCGGCGCCGTGCGCCTCCAGCCAGCGGGCTTCTTCGACCGTGGTCGCGCTGCCCAGCACCAGACTGCCCCAGCCCTTCACCCGTGCGATCAGGTCGGCGGACGGCAGGCCGAAATGGAAGCTCACCACCGGCGGCTTGAACGGCTCGACCAGATCGGCGATCTCCGCCGTGAACGGCGCGCGTCCGGGGCCGGCCTTGATCTGCGCCGGATCGATGCCGAACTCGGCGTAGTAAGGACCGAGGCGATCGCGCCAATGGGCCTCACGCGTGTCGTCCGGCGTCGGCGAGGTGTGGGCGAAGAAGTTGACGTTGAACGGCTTGTCGGTGCCGTCGCGCAGCGCCTTCAGTTCCTTCTGCAGGACCTCCGGCGTCAGCATCGCCGCGGGCAGCGACCCGAGCCCGCCCGCGTTGCTCACCGCGAGGGCCAGCCGCGCGTCCTGCACGCCGGCCATGGGCGCCTGGATCAGCGGCAACCGGGTGCCGAGGAAGAACGGAGCGAAAGGCGCGCTGGAGGTAGGCATGGCGGCGGATCCTGGACTCGACAAGACGAGTCCTGATGATCGCGCATGCTCGAAGACCCTGTCAGTCGTTCTGCATCTCGAAGGGCGGAATGCGGCGGCCGTCGATGTCGGTGAAGCCGTAATCGGCGGCGAGGTCTCCGACGCGCAGCACCCGGCCCGTGCGATCCATGATGCGCGGATCCGCGGCCAGCGCCGCCACGGCGCGACCGACATACCGCGGCGATTCGGTGCCCGCCAGTTCGGGACGCTGCTGCCAATGGTCCTCGTCGGTGTGGTGGCCGGCGAGCACGAACTCCGTCCGCATCCAGCCCGGCGACACCGCCACCGACGCGACGCGATGCGCCCGCAGGTCCTGCGCCATCGCGCCGGCCAGGCGCGTCATCGCCGCCTTCGCCAGGTCGTAGACGAGGTTGCCCTTGAGGAACCTGTCGCGGTCCCAGAAGGTCGTCGTGACGATCAGTCCGCCGCCGCGCGCGATGAGCAGGGGCGCCGCGGCGCGGCTCGCCAGCAGGTGGTTGCGCACGCCGCGGTCCAGCATCGCGTCCCACTCGTCCATCGGCCGCTCCCAGAACGGCGCATCGAAGACGCCGCTGAAGACTTCGTGGCCACCCCAGGCGTTGTTGACCAGCAGGTCCAGGCCGCCCTGCTCCGCCTGCACGCGCTCGAACAGCGCGCGCACCTGCGCCTCGTCGGTGTGGTCGCAGCGCGCGGCGATGCCCCGGCCGCCGAGCCGGGTGACCTCGTCGGCGGTGTCGTCGATCGTGCCGGGAATTCGGGAGATCCCGCTCAAGGCCTGGAGGCGGTCGTACTGCGTCGCCGGCTGCTCACGGGTACTGCGGCCGGTGACGTAGACCGTCGCGCCGGCGGCGCCCAGTTCCAGCGCGATGCCACGTCCCGCGCCCCGGCTCGCGCCGGTGACCACGGTCACGCGGCCGGCCAGCGGCCGGTCGTGTCTTTCGTTGCCCATGTCGCTGTCTCCCGTTGAAGGTGAGCAGCAACGATACGCGGCCCTCGAGGGGCCGCGCGCCAGGTCCTGTCAGCAGCGACGGCGGGGGCTCGCGATGGCGACCGCGTCGCCATCACGGCGCCACCTCACTTGCAGGTGAAGCTCTTCGAATTCACTTCCTTGACGTTGCCCGCGCCGCAGGTGGCGGTCGCCTGTTCGCTCATCTTGCGGACGTCGTCCATGCGCTGGGTGTTGGCCTCGGACGTGTTGGGCGCGATCACGCAGCCGGTGGACAGGACTGCGGCGGCGCCGGCGAGCAGCAGCGCCACCGGACGGGCGATCTGGATGGAGCGGATGGAGCGGATGGTCATGAAACGGTTCCCTCGAAAATGGATGTCGAGGCGCAGTCTAGGCAAGCGCGCCCGCGATGGTCGCTCCTCCGACCAACCGATCTCCGGAGAGGATGAACTGCAGGAGGACGCGACGCACCGGGGAGCTCCCACCGGTGGAACCGTCCCGATGGCCGGCCGCCACACTGCGGGTGTCCCCGGGATCTGGGGCCGGGCGCATCTCGCCCAGAAACCCCATTCACACGCGCTTGACGAAGCCTCGCTAGGCTGCGCGTCTCGTCCTGCGGTCCAGCGGGACGATCCAGGAGTAGCCGTGACTGACCTTCGATCGATCCAGCGCCCTGCGACCGCGGTCCGCGCCGTGGTCGCGGTGGCGGTCCTGTGCGCCTTGCTGAGTGCCTGCGGGTCGGGCTCGACCAGCCGCAAGCCGGCGATGACCGCCCACGAAACCGCCCAGCACGACCGCTGCGTCGCGCTGCTGCGCCCGATGCTGCACGGCCAGCCGGTGCGCTCGACGGCGGTCGAGCACGGCACGCAGGGACTGGACTACGTCTGGGTGAACGCCGAAGTCCACGACGACGATGACGACCTGGACCGCCGCCTGGCCAAGGGCACGAGCTTCGGCGGCCATTGCCAGTTCGAGGCCGGCGGCGAGGCCGTGCACCTGCATGTCTATGCGCTGGACGACGAGGCCTCGTCGATGCCGGCGTCCGAGTACCGCTTCGTCGCCGGTCCCCGCGACGTGCTCGTGAGCGCCGGCGCTCACTGACCGCACGCGGAGGGACCGCTGGGGGATCGGTGAGCCCCCGCGCTGGCCCGCGCCCCGGTTCGGCGGATACTTCCGCATCCCCAGCCCCGCGGGAGCGCGCTTGGCAGCCCCCTCCGACCCTCCGGTGTCCTCCGTCTCTCTCCCGTTGCCGCCCTTCCTGTCCGGCGGCGGCGAGGTCGCGCCGCTGATCGCCGCCTTCGACTGGGGAGCGACCGCCCTGGGACCGTTGAGCACCTGGCCCGACCACGTCCGCCACGCGACGGCGCTGATGCTGCGTTCGCGCACGCCGATCGTGATGCTCTGGGGCGAGCCCGGCGTGATGATCTACAACGACGCCTACGGCGTGTTCGCCGGCGCGCGACACCCGCGGCTACTCGGCAGCAACGTGCGCGAAGGCTGGCCCGAGGTCGCCGACTTCAACGACCACGTCATGCGCGTCGGCCTGGCCGGCGGCACGCTGCATTACGAGGACCAGGAGCTCGTCCTGCATCGCCACGGCGGGGCCGAGAACGTCTGGATGAACCTGGCCTACTCGCCGCTGCTGGACGACGACGGACGACCGGCCGGCGTGATGGCGATCGTGGTGGAGACCACCGGGAAAGTGATGGCCGAGCGCCGCGTCCGCAGCGAGCGCGAACGGCTGACCCAGCTCTTCGAGCAGGCGCCGAGCTTCATGGCCGTGCTGGCCGGACCCGAGCACCGCTTCGAGAGCGTCAACCCCGCCTACCAGCGGCTGATCGGCGACCGGGACGTGATCGGCCGCACCGTCGCGCAGGCGCTGCCCGACGCGGCCGCGCAGGGCTATGTGAGCCTGCTGGACACGGTCTACGCGACCGGGCGCGCCTACACGGCGCAGGCGGCGCTGTTCGTCGCGCAAGCGCCTGACGGGCCGGATGGGGCCGACGGAATCGACGGGCCTGGCGGACAGGCGCGCGAGCACTTCCTCGACTTCGTCTACCAGCCGATCCGCGACGACCGCGGCGCGGTCACCCACATCTTCGTCGAGGGCGCCGACGTGACCGCGCGCGTGCGCGGCGAACAGCGCGGCGCGGCGCTCGCCGGGTTGAGCGAACGGCTGCGCGAGGTCGGCTCGACCGCCGACATCGGCTTCGCCTCGGCGCAGATGCTGGGGATGATGCTGACCGCGACACGCGCCGGCTACTGCACCGTCGATCACGAGACGGAGACCGTCCGCATCGAGCGCGACTGGCGGCGCGGCGGTTTCGACAGCCTGGCCGGGCTGCGCCGCTTCCGCGACTACGGCAGCTTCGTGGACCAGCTCAAGCGCGACGAGGTCGTCGAGATCGTCGATGTCCACGAGGATCCGCGCACGCGCGACCACCGGCGGTCGTTCGACGCCATGCGCGTGCGTTCGATCGTGAACGTGCCGGTGCTGGAGCAGGGCCGGCTGGTCGCGCTGCTGTTCGTGCATGACGAGTCGCCGCGCGCCTGGAGCGCCGACGACGTGTCGCTGATCCGCGAGGCGGCGCACCGCACCCGCGTCGCGGTCGAACGCGCGCGCAACCAGGCGATCGCGCAGGACCGGGAGGAGCGGCTGCTGCGCTCGGACCGGCGCAAGGACGAGTTCCTCGCGACGCTCGCGCATGAGCTGCGCAATCCGCTCGCGCCCATCCGCAATGCCGTGCACCTGCTGACCGCCGCCGATCGCGAGGGCCGCTTCACCGGCATCCGCGAGCTGCTGGAACGCCAGGTCAACCACATGGTGCGGCTGGTCGACGATCTGCTGGAGGTCTCGCGCATCAGCCGCGGCCTGATCACGCTGCGACATGAGCCGGTGAGCCTCAGCAGCGTCGTCGACGCGGCAGTGGAGAGCAGCCGCCCGCTGATCGACCGCGAGGGCCATCGGCTGACGCTGCGCTTCGACGGTCCGGCGCCGTGGGTGCAGGGCGACCCGGTGCGGCTGACGCAGCTGCTGGTCAACCTGCTGAACAACGCGGCGCGCTACACCGACGCGGGCGGCCGCATCGACGTGCACATCGCGCGTGAAGACGCCGAGGCCGTCCTGACCGTGACGGACAACGGCATCGGCATCGCGCCGGAGCAGCTGCCGCAGCTGTTCGAGCTGTTCTCGCAGCTGGACCGCTCGCACAGCCGCTCGCAGGGCGGACTGGGCATCGGGCTCAGCCTGTCGCAGACGCTGGCGCGGCTGCACGGCGGCCAGTTGACCGCGACCAGCGACGGACTCGGCCTGGGCAGCAGCTTCCAGCTGCGCCTGCCGGAGATCCCGGCTGCGGCCACGGGCACCTCCGCCTCGAGGCGCGACGACGAACCGCTGAGCGCGCGGCTGCTGCTGGTCGACGACAACCGCGACGCCGCCGACACGACGGCGGAACTGCTGCGACTGATGGGCGCGGAGGTGGCGGTGGCGTACGACGGGCCGTCGGCGCTGAAGGCCGTCCACGCGCTGCGACCGGACGCGATCCTGCTGGACATCGGCATGCCCGACATGGACGGCCACGAGGTCGCACGCCGGCTGCGCGACATGGGCGACGACATCGGCCGGCCGCGCCTGATCGCGCTGACCGGCTGGGGCCAGGAGCAGGACCGCGAAAAGACGCGCGAGGCCGGCTTCGACGAGCACATGGTCAAGCCGGTGGACGTCGACGTGCTGAGGACCGCCCTGATGGCCGTGCGGCGGCCGACGGCGGATTGAACGAACCTGATGAAGCTGATGAACCGAACAGACCGAATGGACCGAATGGCATGACCCTGCTGCTGCGCATCCATCACACCGCGATCATCTGCGCCGACTACGCGCGCTCGCGCCGCTTCTACACCGAGGTCCTGGGCCTGCGCGTGATCGCGGAGACCTACCGCGAGGCGCGGCGCTCGTACAAGCTGGACCTGGCGCTGCCCGACGGCTCGCAGATCGAGCTCTTCAGCTTCCCCGACGCGCCGCCGCGGCCGTCGTATCCCGAAGCGCAGGGGCTGCGCCACCTGGCCTTCGAGGTCGACGACGTCGAGTCGGGAAAGCGGGACCTCGAAGCCAAAGGCATCGCCGTGGAGTCGGTGCGCGTCGACGAACTCACCGGCAAGCGTTTCACCTTCTTCGCCGATCCGGACGGGCTGCCGCTGGAGCTCTACGAGCGCTGAGGCCCCCTCACCCGGGCGGGGTTCCCCGGGCCGGAGCGACACCCGCCCTGCGGCATGATGCGCGCCTGGGAGGAATGGCCATGCCATCGACAAACGCGGCCGCGAGGGAGTTCTCGACGGCCGGCACGCTCACGCGACGCGGATTCTGGCTGCGCCACGGCACGCTGGTGCCGCTCGCGCTGTGGATCGCGATCGCGGTCGCCGACACGCCGCTGGGATGGGCCGCCGCGCTGGTCGCGACCGTCCTGCTGATCTCGATCTGGGGGCGACGCCTGCACGACCGCGGACGCTCCGCCTGGTGGCTGCTGCTCGCGGCGCTGCCGGTGCTGGGCCCGCTGGCGCTGTGCATCGAATGCGGCCTGCGCCGCTCCGTCCCCGAGGGCCGCCGCTTCGATGCGCAGCGGCCCGCCGACTACCTCACCGTCGCCCCATGAGCATGTCCTCCCATCACATCGTCAACGACGTGACCGGCCTGAATCCGGTGCGCGTCATGGCCATCGTCGCGCCGGAATCGGTCGAGGACGTCCAGGAAGCGCTGCGGCGCACCACCGGACCCGTGTCCGTCGGCGGCGGCCGTTTCAGCATGGGCGGCCAGACGGCCAGCCCGGGCAGCCTGCACATCGACATGCGGACGATGAACCGCGTGGTCGCGTTCTCGCCGACGGCGCGCACGATCCGGGTCCAGGCCGGCACGCGCTGGTGCGACATCCAACGCTTCATCGACCCGCACGGGCTGTCGGTGAAGATCATGCAGACCTACGCCAACTTCACCGTCGGCGGCGCGCTGAGCGTCAACTGCCACGGCCGCTACGTCGGCCTCGGCCCGCTGGTGCTGTCGGTGCGCGCGATCCGCGTCGTCCTGCACGACGGCAGCGTCGTCGAGGCCACGCGCGAATCCCACGCCGAGATCTTCCGCGGCGCCATCGGCGGCTACGGGGCGCTGGGCGTGATCGTCGAGGTCGAGCTCGACCTCGACACCAACCAGAAGGTGGAGCGCCACGACGCGGTCATGGCGCTGGAGGACTACTGGAGCTACTTCAAGGACCAGGTGCGCGGCAACCCGGCCGCGGTCTTCCACAACGCGGATCTGTACGGCCCCCACTACCGCACGCTGCGCGCGGTCACCTGGAGGGAGACCGACAAGCCCGCCACCGTCCCCGACCGGCTGCAACCGTTGCGCACGTCGTATCCGCTGCACCGCTACTTCCTGTGGTCGATGTCGGAGACGCCCTTCGGCAAGGAACGCCGGGAGAAGCTGATCGATCCGCTGCTCTACCTGCGCGGCAAGGTGCACTGGCGCAACTACGAGGCCGGCTACGACGTCGCCGAACTGGAACCGCCGACGCGCATGCACCGCACCTACGTGTTGCAGGAGTACTTCGTGCCGGTGGAGCGGCTGACGGCGTTCGTGCCGAAGATGGCCGAGATCCTGCGGCGACATCGGGTGAACGCGCTCAACATCTCGATCCGCCATGCGATGCCGGACCCGGACACGCTGCTGGCCTGGGCGCCGACGGAGACCTTCGCCTTCGTGCTGTACCACAAGCAGCGCACCCGCGAGAACGCGCGTCGCCGCGTCGCCGTGTGGACGCGCGAGCTGATCGACGCGGTGCTGTCGGTCGGCGGCGCCTACTACCTGCCCTATCAGCCGCACGCGACGCACGAGCAGTTCCACCGCGCCTATCCGGGCGCGCGCGAACTTTTCGCGCTCAAGCGGCGGTTGGACCCGCAGGGCCGCTTCACCAATGCCCTCTGGGACAAGTACTGCCCCGGGCCGACCTGCGCGCCGGATTCAGCAGAATCAGCGGCGTCAGCGGATGCGGTGGAAGCAGCCGTTGCCGCGCCGGCGAGCGGCGCCACCGAGTTCCACCGCGTGTTCGGCGACACGCGCCTCTCCGACGCCTTCTACCTCTTCCTCCAGAACGTCTTCCACACCGCGCCGGAGGATCGCTTCCATCACCTGATCGCGGACGCGGTGGCCCGCCACCGCGACGAGGAGAGCATCTACCGCGACATCCAGCGCCGGCTGCCGTCGATCAAGCCAGCCGCCGCGGAGCTGCGTTATGCGCTGCCGGCGCTCTTCAAGCAGAAGGCGGAGATGACGCGGCAGACGCTGACCGTGCTGGCGGAGCGCGAGTTCGACGGCTACCTCGAGATCGGCTCCAAGGCCCGGTATCACGGCGGACTGGCGAAGGCCCTGCGACTGCGCGGCGAACTGGTGTTCGTCGAGGAGAAGCCCCAGGGCAACTCGCCCGTCGACATCGTCGAGCGCGGCCGGATCGCGCGGCCCGGCCGGCACTTCACGCTCGACGACTACGCCCCGCTGCCCGAGGCCATCGCCTCCGAGAGCATCGGCCTGGTGACCTGCTACATCGGCCTGCACCACATGACGCCGGAGACGCTGAGGCCCTTCCTGCGTTCGGTCCATCGCGTGATGCGCCCGGGCGGCGCGTTCATCGTGCGCGACCACGACGTGCGCGACCCCGACCTCGGTGCGCTGGTATCGCTGGCGCACACGGTCTTCAACGCCGGACTGGGCGAGACCTGGGAGAGCAACGTCGCGGAGCGGCGCCACTTCGCCTCGGGACAGGACTGGGTGGATCGCCTGCGCGACGCCGGCTTCGAGGACAGCGGCCATCGCGTGCTGCAGGCCAACGATCCGACGATGAACACGCTGTTCTGCTTCATCAAGCCGGCGGAGGTCGCATGAACGGACGCTCGCCATCACGGTCGCAGGGTTGGATCGCCAGGGCTCGGACCCTCGCATCGATGCTGGCCATCGGGGTCACGGTGGCCTTCGGTGGCGCCGGCGTCGTCGGCGCCGCTGAGCCTGAAACACCGGTCGAGGATCGCCGCACGCCCGACCAGACCTTCCTCACCTTCCCCGAGTGGTACCTGGTCCACAGCCCGGCGGAGTACGCCGCCTGGCTGGGCCACAGCGACGCACCGAGCCGTTTCCCGCTGTTCGCGCACATCGGGCAGTTCTGGCAGTCGTACGGCGCGATCAACCGCGAGATCGAGCGCTACCCGTTCAACGGCGGCTACCACCTGATGGTGATGGTCATCGGCGTCAGCACGACGGTGGAGTACGCGCTCAAGGGCGCCTACGAACGCACGATCGGCCGCATCGCCGAAGGCTTGCGCGGCACGGACGGCCCCGTCGAGGAAGAGCGCTTCGCAGCCCGTTACGCGCAGGACTACGTCGACTTCATCCGCGTCGACCCCTGGTACAAGTTCGACTTCGCGTCGCAGCTGAAATCGCTGTGGCGCGACGTGCCGATGACCGGCCCGGGCATGGCGCGCAAGTGGGAACGCCGCTACCTGCTGACGACGGAACTGCTCGTCAAGGAAGGCTACGCGCGCCTGATCAAGCTGGGCACGCAGACGATCTACGACGCGCCGAAACCGGTCACCGCCGTGTGGCTGAGCCGGGCGCCGGACGACGCGGCCGAGCGCGCCGCGCATCCGGACTTCATCGTCCCGCCGATGGCGTCGCCGTCGTCCTCATCGGCGCAAGGACCGGTCTTCGCGACGATTCCCCGCTACGAGGGGTTCACGAGCTACAGCCGCTGGCTCGCGCGACAGGATGTGGACTTCCTCAGCGTCGCCGGCAACACCGGCGAGATCGTCGTCAGCGAACTGGTCCCGCAGGCCTGGCGGCCGACCGGGGCGCGGCTGCTCTTCGAGCAGCCAATCCTCACGCGGCCGGGCACCAAACGCGCGGTCATCGCGCTGCCGATCGCGCGTCTGGGCGACGAACTCCGGCGCGCCGACCGGGCCGGCGACCACATCGAGCACATCTACGACTTCTGACGCCCGACTTCCGTCTTCCTTCGTCCGTCTGCCGACGATCAGTTCAGACGGTAGTTCAGACGCAACCAGGTGATGGTGCCCTCGGGGCGGTTGCGCACCGAGAACTCCTTCATCACCTTGAAGTCGACGCCCCACTCGCCGCTCTCCGCCAGGTAGGCGACCAGCGGACCGGCCGACAGCGCCTGGACCTTGTTGGCGCCGGCATCGCCGCCGCGATCGGCGGTGAACTGCTTGAGCACGTAGCCCTGCACGCCGACCTTCCACTGGTCGTTGACGTTGTAGGTACCAGACCAGTCCGCATGCAGGTACTGGCCGGAGCGCACGCCGGTGTCGTCGTTGCGCGTGTTGATCGAGTACGTGGCGCGCAGGCCGACGGCGAAGCCGTTTTCCCACACACGCGACGCGACCAGCAGCGGCTTGAAGGTCCAGTACTTGCCGGCGCCGGGATTGACCGCGCGGTTCGAGTCGTACGAGCCCATCGGCGGGTTGAACGCGACGCCGAGCGCGACGCGCGATTCGTCCTGCTGCCAGTCGATGTAGGCGGCGATCTCCGGATCGGCCAGGCCGCTGCGCGTGCCCGACAGCGCGCCGCCGGCGGCGGACAGCTGCTGGTTGATCTGCGCCACGGCGTTGGCCGGCAGGCCCGCCGGCAGCACCGTGGTCAGCGTGAAGTCGTTGGTCTGCTTGACCAGCGGGAACGCGGCGGAGAAGCCCAGGCGGCCGTCCATCACGATCTTCTCGGTCACCCAGGTCAGACGAGGCACGAAGACGTCGGCCTTGATCGAGCCGTTCACCGTCAGCGGCAGCGTGCCGACGCCGGGGATGGTCAACGAGCGCGTCGGCGTGTTGCCGTCGACGTCGCGCAGCTTGTCGGCCTCGTAGTGCTGGTACCAGGTCTGCAGGTAGACGCCGGGGAACTGCGGGGTCGAAATCTCATAGGACGGCGCGCCGAGCAGCGCGCGGACCTGGCTGTTCTCGGTGGCGTGCGCGGTGCCGGCGAGGGTGACGAGCGAAGCGATGGCGGCGGCGAGCGCGGACGGGCGCACGCGGAGAAGGTCGATGGACACGGGGATCCCTCCGGGGAGTTCTGGATTTTCGAATCGGGGCGCATCGTGCCAGCGGAACAGGCCGGGGCTTGTGCCATTCGTCACATCGGACCTCGGATTAGAGGCACGGCCCCAGATTCCGGGGCTGACGCGCCACATACCGCCGCGCTTTAATCCGGTCCGCACCGCGCCCCGCGATCGCCGTCACCATCGGCTCGAACTCGCGACGCCACGAGCCACGCCACTTCTTCGCCACCGCGTCCGGTCGGCTCGCGGCTCAACCCCACAACACGACGCGTCACTGCGAGGAGACTTCCCCATGCAACGTTCCACCTTCACCCGCTCCGTCCGGAATGCCCTGTTCATCGGCCTCGCCGCGATGTCCTCGTTCGCCTTCGCGGCGGAGGTGGAAGTCGAGGGCTTCAAGTTCCAGGACACGGCGCTGCTGCACAACCAGACGCTGCAGCTGAACGGCGCGGCGACCTCGAGCATCCTGTCGACGCGCTCCACCGCGGTGGCCTTCTACCTGCCGAGGAAGCAGACGACGATGGAAGCCGCGGTCGCAGAGAAGGGCGCGAAGCGCATCACCTTCTACATGATGCGCGACGTGTCCTCGCGCGACCTGGCCAACGCGATGCTGGACCGCATCCGCCAGAACGCGGCCGAGGAGTTCTCGAAGAACATCATCCAGACCTCGCAGCTGGGCGTCGTCTTCGGCAATCGCGCGAAGCTGCTCAAGGGCGACCTGGTCACGATCGACTACGACCCCGCGAAGCAGACGACGGAGTTCAACGTCAACGGCCAGAAGGTCGGCGACACCATCCAGGGCGAGAGCTTCTTCCCGATGATGATGAAGGTCTGGATCGGCCCCAAGGTCCGCGGCAGCACCCGCGACGGCCTGCTGGGGATCGCGCCGGCGAAGTGATCGCCGCGCGCCGGGAAGGCGCGCGTGCCGGCCGGCCGATCGGACCGCTCAGCGTTCGATCGACGCGGCGTACAGCATCAGGCCGCGCTTGAGCAGCAGCGGCTCCACGCGCGCGAAGCCGGCCTCGGCCAAGGCGACGCGCTGCTCCTCGATGCTCATGTAGAGCTGTTCATTCTTCATGCCGCCGTCGCCGGCGAAATGGTCGCAGACGAGATAACGGCCGCCCGGCTTGAGCAGCCCGCGCACCTGCTCATGCAGCGCGCGCGTGTGGCGCTTGTGGCGCAACTCGTGGACCGCCTGATTCGTCACGACGTGATCGAACGGGCCGAGGCCGTCGACCCAGTCCGGCTCGCGGAAGCTGCGCTCGACGAAACGCACGCGATGCGCCGCATCGCCGATGCGTTCGGCGGCCAGCTGATGCATGGCGGACGAGAAATCGAGCGCCACGTAGTCGATGCCGGGAAGCGCCCTCAGGAGGTACTCCGCCAGGAAGCCTGGACCGGAACCCAGCTCCAGCACGTGATGCGCGTTGCCGGCGTCGAGCGCGTCGGCGAAGGCCGCGAAGAACTCGGTCCGCCAGGGCCGTTTGACCATCGCCTCGTCCGCCCATTGGCGGGCGTCGGACATCTCGCGAAGGTCGATCGGGCTGGGAACGTCGAGCAGGGCCTGGGACATCAGCGGCCCAGCTGCTTCAACGCGGCCTGCAGGCCCGTCACACCACCGACGCGCTGGTCGTTGATGAACACCTGCGGCATCTGGCGCACGGCCGGGCCGCACTTCTCGTAGAAGGCCAGACGCTCGGCCTCGTCGTCGATCAGGATCTCCTGATAGTCCATCCCGCGGGACTTGAGCAGACTCTTCGCCGTGTCGCATTGCGGGCAGGCGGACTTCGAATAGACGACGATCTTCAGTTCCATGGGCGGGAGTGTATTCGGGGCCCCCCGCACCTGCCGACGAGGGGTCTCCCTGACCCTGGGGGATCGGGGGGCAGCCGTCGCCGGCGCTTAAGCTCCTCCCCATGGACGCCCTGATCACCGCCGCCGCCCGTTTCCTCGCCGCCGGGGATGCGCTGAGCGCGTTGCAGCGGGTCGCCCTGCGCGACGATCCTCCCGCGCTCGCGCTGCGCGGCATCGCGATGGCGCAGCTCGGCGAGCACTCGCGCGCCCGCGAGCTGCTGCGTCAGGCCGCCAAGGCGTTCGGACCGAAGGAGGCCGTCGCCCGCGCACGCTGCGTCGTGGCCGAAGCAGAGGTCGCGCTGGCGATGCGCGACCTTGGAGAACCGACGCGTCCGCTGCTGCAGGCCGCCACCACGCTGGACGCCCACGACGATCGCGCCAACGCGCTGCAGGCTCGGCTGGTCGCCGCGCGGCGTCTGATCCTGCTGGGTCGTCTGGAACAGGCGGGCGATGCGCTCCCCGCCGAGGACGTCGGCAGCGCGCCGCCCTTGCTCGTCGCGATGGCGGCGCTGGCCTCGGCGGAACTCGCGATGAGGGCCTTGCGCATCCGGGATGCCCGGGTCGCCGTCGAACAGGCGCTCGTCGCCGCGCAACGTGCCGGCGTGGCAGCCCTGATCGCGGAGGCGAACGATCTGCGCGCCTCGCTCGATCATCCGGCCGCGCGCCGCATCGACGGCGGTCAGGCGAGGAGTTTGCGGCTGGAGGAGGTCGAGGCCTTGCTGGCCTCGCCGATGCTCGTCGTGGACGCCTGCCGACGCACCATTCGGGGCGCCGGGCTCCACGTCGATCTCTCGCGTCGACCCGTGCTGTTCGCACTGGCACGCGTGCTCGCCGAATCCTGGCCCGCCGATGCGGATCGCGCGACGCTCATCCTCCGCGCGTTCCGGACCCGTCATCCCGACGAGACGCATCGCGCGCGGCTGCGCGTCGAGCTGGGCCGCCTGCGCGCGCTGATCGATCCCGTCGCCCGCATCGAAGCGACGCGCGAGGGCTTCGCACTGCGCGTGGCGGGCGAGCGCGCGGTCTGCCTGCTGGTGCCGCCTCTGGAAGGCGAGACCGCGTCACTGCAGGCCCTGCTGGCCGACGGCGCGGCGTGGTCGACGTCGGCGCTCGCGATGGCGCTCGGCGCCAGCCAGCGGACGGTGCAGCGCGCGCTCGCGGAATTCGAAGCGGCAGGACGGGTGCGCGCCATCGGTCAGGCGCGTGCGAAGCGCTGGCTCGCGCCGCCGATGACGGGAATCGCGACGATCTTGTTACTCCCCGCTCCGCCGACGGCTGGATAGATTGAGGTCCATGCGGCGACGGTTCGCCGCAAAGGAGAACACGATGACTGCTCCCAGTTCCGACGCCTGCGATCCTCACGCCGAGGCGCGCATGGCCTCCAACGCGCACCTGCCCGCGGCCCGCATGGCCGAGGTCGTGCGCGAATACGGTCCCTACCCGGGCGCGCCCGCCGTCCACGGCGTGAGCCACGACGGCGACCGCGTCTGGGCCGCCACGGCGGCGGGCCTGCTGGCGATCGATCCGTCCAGCGGCGAGGTCCAGCGCACGCTGCCGTGCGCAGCAGACGCTGGCACGGCCTTCGACGGCCGTCACCTCTACCAGATCGGCGATTCGCAGATCCAGAAGATCGATCCGCAGAGCGGTCGCGTCGTCGGGACCATTCCGGCGCCATCGGGCCAGGGCAGCGATTCCGGACTCACCTGGGCGGAGGGCAGCCTGTGGGTCGGCCAGTACCGCGACCGCAAGATCGTGCAGATCGATCCGGAGACCGGCGCGGTACGCCGCACGATCGAGTCCAACCGCTTCGTCACCGGCGTCACGTGGGTGGACGGCGAGCTCTGGCATGGCACCTGGGAAGGCGATGAGAGCGAATTGCGCCGCGTGGATCCGGCGGACGGCGCCGTGCTCGAGCGCCTCGCGATGCCGGCGAACGTCGGCGTCAGCGGCCTGGAGTCGGACGGTGCCGGGCTGTTCTATTGCGGCGGGGGCGGCAGCGGCAAGGTGCGGGCCGTTCGGCGGCCCGGGCGCGCCTGAGCCTCAGCGCGCCTTGCCCAGATCCATCACCCAGTACTTGCTGTACGTGTTGGAAGAGGATGCCGCTGGTCGGCAGGCGACGCCGACGTCGACGAAGTTGGCCGACATCAGGTTGGCGCAGTGGCCCGCGCTGTTGCGCCAGGAGGTCATGACCGACTCGACGGTCCCCTGCCCGGCGGCGATGTTCTCGCCGACCGCGGACCAGGTGTAACCCGCGTTGGTGATGCGGGTGGAGAAGCTGCGGCCGTCCTGGCTGTCATGGCTGAAGTAGTTCTTCGTCGCCATGTCCAGCGCGTGCCCGTCGGCCGCGGCTGTCAGCTTGTCGTTCCAGACCACCGGCGCGACGGCGGGGAAGTTCCCCGACGTGCCGCAACTCGCGCCCGAGGCGCGCAGCGCGTTGATGCGGGTGAGCAGGTCCTGCTTGAAGTTGGGCAGGTCGCAAGTCCCGGCGACGAGGGGCGGATCCGTCGGTCCGGGATTGGTCGGGTTCGTCGGATTGGTGGGCGTCGTGACCGGGTCGGCGCCAGCCGTCGGGGCGTCGCCGCCACCGCCGCCGCACGCACCCAGACCCAACGCCAGCAGGGCGGCAGCGATCATCGAGGTGGGGAACTGCCGGTGGGCCGGCTTGTTGGAGGGGACGTCCATCCTCCCATCTTAGGAAACGATTGGAAAGATTTCTGGAACGAAACGTAGCAGAGGGTCAGGGGGCGAGGCCCCGCCGCAACAGCTCCCGATGCTCCGACTCATACCAGCGCGCGACGTCAGAGAGAAAGGCGATGACCCATTCCAGCGCTTCTTCCAGCTCGCTGTCCTCGACAGTAAAGCCCGCCCGGTACTTCCGATTGCGCCAGTCGCGCAGGATGTCCAGTTCGTCGAACCGCACGTCGCCAAGCGCCAAGGCGTGGCAGGCACCTTCCAGCACGACGACGTGATGCCCGCGGTCGCTGGTCACTCGCCAGCCTTCCGCACAGGCAACGGACATGCACGCAAGCAGGACCGCATCCCAAGAGACATCCATCCGCGTGCCGTTGGAGATCAGCGGCTGCCGCGCATCCTGCAACTTGATCTGCGACTGGGCAAGCCACTGAACGGCATCCCGCGCGTTCACGGCGAGGGGACGGAGCGGCGCGTCAGGCTGGGCCGCCAACTCCCGAAAGGACTTCAACATCGAACTCTCCGATCAAGGGAATCCGTGGCCCTCGCGCGATGTCCTGCGCGAAGCTCTCCCTGCCGCGGAGTTGTTCCTGAAAAGAGTCCATCGTAGAAACGGTGGCATGCACGCTCCGCCCCAAAAGCCGGCTCGCGGGCTTCAAAGCAACGTTCAATTTGAGTTCGGACAAAGTTCCGAGAACCATGACGTCGATGTCGCTCTCGGCGCTTGCGTCTCCTCGTGCCACGGACCCGAAGACGAAGGCCACCTCGATGCCCTTGAGAGGCTCCAGCGACTCGCGCAAAGTGCGGACCAGCAGGCTGTCCTGCTGCATGAGAAGCACCAACGGCGCCAACGTCGGATCTCCGCTCGCTTGATAGCGTGGCAACCCATCCCGCTCACGGCGCGTCACCAGCCCCGCGCTCGCCCAGCGCCTCAACCATCGGGACACGCTGCCTGCGTCGGTGCCTGCTTCGGCCGCCAACTCACGCTGGCCAAAACCACGGCCAGGCTCCGCGAACAAGGTGCGAAGCACCCTGAATCGCCCGACGCTGCCGAAGATCTCTGTCAGTTGGGTGTCGTTCATCGGTGCTGCCAGTGTAGACAATTTGCCTACATTGTAGGCAATTCGCCTACGCCGTAGCCAATTTGCCTACACCATAGCCAGATTGCCTACAGCGCCCAACGGAATGAAAAGGGGCCGCCGACCCTCCCGGGCGGCGGCCCCGTCCGATCAGTAGGTCAGATCAGGTCGTAGCGGTCCAGGTTCATCACCCGGGTCCAGGCCTTGACGAAGTCATTGACCAGCACCTTCTCGCCGTCCTTGGACGCATACACCTCGGCCAGCGCCCGCAGCTGCGAGTTCGATCCGAACACCAGGTCCGCCGTCGTGGCGGTCCACTTCGCGGCGCCGGACGTGCGATCCCGGCCCTCGAGCACGCCGTCGTCGCTCGTCGACTTCTGCCACTTGGTCCGCATGTCCAGCAGGTTGACGAAGAAGTCGTTGCTCAGCGTCCCGGGCCGCGTCGTGAGCACGCCATGCCTGGTATGGCCGACATTGGTGTCGAGCACCCGCAGACCGCCGACCAGCGCCGTCAATTCCGGGGCGCTGAGCGACAGCAGCTGGGCCTTGTCGATGAGCAGCTCGGCCGTGTGCTTGACCAGGTCCTTGCGGATGTAGTTCCGGAAGCCGTCGGCCGCGGGCTCCAGATAACCCATCGATTCGACGTCCGTCTGGTCCTGCGACGCGTCGGTGCGCCCCGCCGTGAACGGCACGACGACGTCATGGCCGCCCTGCTTGGCCGCCGCCTCGATGCCGGCGGAGCCGCCCAGCACGATCAGGTCGGCCAGCGAGATCTTCTTGCCGCCGGCCGCCGCGCCGTTGAACTCCTTGCGCACCGCTTCCAGCTTGCTCAGGACCTTCTCCAGATCGCTGGGCTGGTTCACCGGCCATTCCTTCTGCGGCGCGAGACGGATCCGCGCGCCGTTGGCGCCGCCCCGCTTGTCGCCGCTGCGGAAGGTCGAGGCCGAGGCCCAGGCCGTGGTCACCAGCTGCGACACGCTCAGACCGCTCGCCAGCAGCTTGGCCTTCAGCGCGGTGACGTCCTTGTCGTCGACCAGCGGATGATCGACCTTCGGTACCGGGTCTTGCCAGATCAGCTCTTCCTTGGGCACCAGCTTGCCGAGGTAGCGCGACTGCGGCCCCATGTCACGGTGCGTCAGCTTGTACCAGGCGCGCGCGAACGCATCGGCCAGCTCGGCCGGGTTGTCCTTGTAGCGGCGGGAGATCTTCTCGTAGGCCGGGTCGACGCGCAGCGCGAGGTCGGCCGTCGTCATCATCGGCGCGTGGCTGCGGCTCTTGTCGTGCGCGTCGGGCACCGTGCCCGCGCCTGCGCCGCCCTTGGGCGTCCACTGGTGCGCGCCGGCGGGGCTCTTGGTCAGCTCCCACTCGTAGCCGAACAAGGTCTCGAAGAAGCTGTTGTCCCACTTCGTCGGCGTCGGCGTCCAGGCGCCCTCGATGCCGCTGGTGATCGTGTAGACACCCATGCCTTCGCCGAACGCGTTCTTCCATCCGAGGCCCTGGTCCTCGATGTCCCCGCCTTCGGGCATCGCGCCGACGTGGTGGGCCTCGCCCGCGCCGTGCGCCTTGCCGAAGGTGTGGCCGCCGGCGACCAGCGCGACGGTCTCCTCGTCGTTCATCGCCATGCGCTTGAAGGTCTCGCGGATGTCGCGCGCCGACTTGGCCGGATCGGGGTTGCCGTTCGGGCCTTCCGGGTTGACGTAGATCAGGCCCATCTGCACGGCGGCCAGCGGGTTCGCGAGGTCGCGATCACCGGCGTAGCGCTCGTCGCCGAGCCAGGTGGTCTCCGGTCCCCAGAAGACGTCGGTCTCGGGTTCCCAGACGTCGGCGCGGCCGCCCGCGAAGCCGAAGGTCTTGAAGCCCATCGATTCCAGCGCGACGTTGCCCGCCAGGATCATCAGGTCGGCCCAGGACAGCTTGCGACCGTACTTCTGCTTGACCGGCCAGAGCAGCCGGCGCGCCTTGTCGAGGTTGCCGTTGTCGGGCCAGCTGTTGAGCGGCGCGAAGCGCTGGGCGCCGGTGCCGGCGCCGCCGCGGCCGTCCTGCACGCGGTAGGTGCCGGCCGAGTGCCAGGCCATGCGGATGAAGAACGGCCCGTAGTGGCCGTAGTCGGCGGGCCACCAGTCCTGGGAGTCGGTCATCAGCGCGGTGAGGTCCTTGACCACCGCGTCGAGGTCCAGGGTCTGGAACTCATGCGCGTACTTGAAGTCCTCGCTCATCGGATTCGTGCGGGACGAATGCAGGGAGAGGATGGAAAGATTGAGCTGCTCGGGCCACCAGTCCCGGTTGCCCTTGGTGCCGGCCACCGCGTGGTGGTGGGTTCCGCCCGAGAACGGGCACTTCGATTCCGATTCGCCTGACATGTCTTCCTCCTGAGTTGAGCCTTGGGGAACAGTCCGCTTGTCCGCCACAGCGTGCGAGCGCGGACGAGTCTAGAACCCGCTCAGTGGGAGCGGCAACAGTCCGGGTTTATCGGAGCGATAGTTTTCTCGACGCCATGGGCTGGTCGAGGTTGCCCCACCCGTCATCCCGATGCCACAATCCGCGCCTTTCATCCCCAGGAGCCCTTCGTGGACAGTGCCCCCAGTCCCATCGCGACGCGAGCCGGAACGGCCGCCGCACGACTGACGCGCTGACCCGGCTCCGGTGGCGCGCAGCGTCGCGTCGCCTTCCTCCTCCTGTCGCATCGATCGCCTTTCCGAGGCAACCGTCGCCATCACGCGACGACTCACCCGATCCGATCCATCGTGAACCGCGCCGTCATCACGCCCCAACGGGCATGCCTGACAGTGCGCGCAGGAGTCTTCCCATGCGCTTTTTCCTGCTGGTCCTGGCGACCGGCCTGCTGCCGCCCGTCCACTGCTTCGCCGCCGGCGGGCATCACGCCGTCGACGACGCCGCGATCGACGACCCCGGCCAATGCAACCTCGAACTCTGGGCCGAGCGGTCCAACCTCGATCGCCGCCAGCTCCAGCACGCGGGCCTGGGCTGCAACCTGCTGGGCGTCGAAGCCGGCTTCAACGCCGACCGCGAGACCGCCCGGGCGAACCCGTCGCTCCACCTGCACGGCGTGCAGCTCAAATGGGCGACCGCCTTGCAGCCGCAACTGGCGGTCGGCCTGGTCGCCGCGCTGGGGTGGCAAGACCAGACCCCACGGTCGCAGCAGTCGCTGCTGGTGCCGCTGACCTGGACGCCGCGCGAGGACCTGGCGTTCCACCTGAACCTCGGACGTGCCCGGCTGAAGGGCGCCGACGACCGCACCCAGCGCGGTGTCGCCGTCGAGTGGCAGATGACGCCCGCCTGGCAGGCGCTGGCCGAGCATTTCCATGACGGCGAACGGCCGCTGTCGCGGCTCGGCCTGCGACGCACGCTGAGCGAGCAGCTGACGCTCGACCTCAGCTACGCGAGAACGTCCGCGACCGCGCGGACGCAGAAGGAAGGATGGTGGACCGTCGGTGCGAACTGGACCTTCGGCCAGTGAGCATCCAGTCTGCGCATGAGTAAAGTCGCGGGTCGAGTAAGGCCATTGGGCAGACTCCGTCCGTCGTCAATCTGGAGGACAAGAATGTCGCTCCGCCTCCTCGGGCGCCCCCGACGGCAGGATTGACGACGAGAATCGCCCGGCTTGCCAGTCCGCCTCTGCCGGCGACGGCACTTTCAACCTTGGAGCCCACCATGTCTCTGCGCATCAACGACATCGCCCCGAACTTCACCGCCAAGACGACGAAGGGGGAGATCGACTTCCACAACTGGATCGGCGACAGCTACGCCATCCTGTTCTCGCATCCGAAGGACTTCACCCCGGTGTGCACGACCGAGCTGGGCTACATGGCCAAGATCGAGCCCGAGTTCACCAAGCGCAACGCCAAGCTGATCGGCCTGTCGATCGACCCGGTCGAGAACCATTCGAAGTGGGCGGCGGACATCGAGGAGACGCAAGGCGCCGCGGTGAACTACCCGATGATCGGCGACACCGACCTGAACGTGGCCAAGCTGTACAACATGCTGCCGGCGGAAGAGCCGGGCACGTCGGACGGCCGCACCGCGGCGACGAACGCGACGGTGCGTTCGGTGTTCATCGTCGGTCCGGACAAGAAGATCAAGCTGACGCTGACCTACCCGATGACCACGGGTCGCAACTTCGACGAGATCCTGCGCGTGCTGGACTCCATCCAGCTGACCGCCAAGCACCGCGTCGCGACGCCGGTGAACTGGAAGCACGGCGACGACGTGATCATCGCGGGCTCGGTGTCCGACGACGAAGCCAAGACGATCTATCCGGAAGGCTGGAAGGCGCCGAAGCCGTATCTGCGCATCGTCAAGCAGCCGAAGTGAGGCCTGCGCCCTAGCGGGCCACGAGGCCGGTGCCCCTCCGATGGGGGGCTCTGGCCTTTTTCGTTTCCTGCGTCGATAACATCCGCGGCGTCAATGCGGCGAACGACCGCATCGCAGGGAGTCGAAGATGGATCATCCACGCCGCTGGATCGTGGCAAGCGGGCTGCTGCTGACCGTCGCGGCGATCGCCGTTGCGTTCTGGCAGGAGTCGCCGACGGACGGGCAGGTCGCGTCGGTCGCCGCGCCCGCTGCCGTTCAGTCGTCGCCATCCGCGCCGCGACATGCCGCGCTGCCCGAAGGCGCAGAGGCCGCTCGTCAAGGCGTACCGGCGCGTCGAGGCGCACCCGGCTCGGCCGATGACCCCCCCGCTCCTTCGCCCGGCATCGGCGCTTCCGCCGCGATGCGGGACTACGGCCAGATCGTCATCGCGGCGTTCAACGGCGGCACGCCCAAGCAGCTCAGCGAGGCGGTCAATCTCATGTCGGTCTGCCGCTTCAATCCGGACGTCCTGCAGATCATCGAGAGGATGAGGGACGACGGCCGCATGGCCGGAGAGGCAGGCACCGTCGCGATCGACGCGTTCAGCAAACGCGGCCGGAAGTGCCAATCGATTCCCCCGGATCTCGTGGCTCGCGAGAAGGAGCTCGCCGAGCGGGCGCTCCTCGCGGGCTCCCGACAGGTGGCCACGATCTACGGCGAACTCGTGGGCTTCGATCCGCCCGCATCGATGAGAGGCCCGTTGAGCGAAGCGCTGCGTGCCGACTTCCTCGACGGCGACGACATCGCACCGCTGATGCTCGCGCGACATCCCGATGTGTTCGGGCTCTCGCGCATCGAGACGCGCGCCTACGAGATCGCGTTCGAAACGCTGAACAGTCGTACGCGCTCGAGGCGCTCACTCCCTCCGGTCGAATTCGACATACCGTCCCCGCCACTCACCGACGACGAGCGCAAGCAGGCCGACCTGCTCGCGCAGACATGGCTGCGCAACGTCAAGAAGCCCGATGTCGATGGCGCGCGCCACCCAGGCACGCGCCAGACCGCCGTCAAGTCTTCACATGGAAGTAGCCCGCGTCCTCCAGATCCTCCGCCAGCGTCGGATGCCGCGGCGTCCAGCCGAGCGCTTCATGCGTGACGGTGCTGGTCGCCGCGAGGTTCAAGCCGGCGAACTTCGTGAACCAGCCGAAATGCGCCGGCGCCTCCTCCTGCGACAGGCTCACGACCGGCACGCCCAGGCGCTCGCCGATCGCCGTCGCGATGTCCTTGAATGGGATCCGCTCCTCCGCGATCGCATGCCAGCGCGCGCCGGCCTTCGGTGCTTCGATCGCCCGGCGGAACACCACCGCCGCATCGCGCCGATGCACCGCGCTCCACGCGTTCTGTCCGTCGCCGATGTAGGCCGACCGGCCGGTGCGTCGCACAAGGTCGATGAGGATGGGCACGAAGCCGTGATCCCCCGCGCCGTGCACCGTCGGCGAGAGCCGCACGGTGGCTGCGTTGATGCCGCGCGCCGCGAGCGCCAGCGCGGTCGGCTCGGACGCGCGCGGATAACCGTCGGACACCGGCAGGCACGGATCCCCTTCGTGCCCCAGCCGACCCGACACTGCCATCGCCAGCCCCGACGTCACCAGCAGCGGTCGCGCCGATCCGGTGAGCGCCTCGCCCAGCGCCTCGATGGCGACGCTGTCGCGGCGGCAGTTCTCGGCGAAGCGGGAGAAGTCGTGATCGAACGCCGTGTGGATGACCGCATCGGTCGCTGCCGCGCCCGAACGCAGGCTGTCCAGATCGTCGATCGTGCCGCGATGCACCTCGGCGCCCGCACGGACGAGCGCCTCCGCGGAAGCATCCGACCGCGCCAGACCGAGCACCTGATGGCCCGCGTCGATCAATTCATCGACCACCGCCGACCCGACGAAGCCCGTGGCTCCAGTGACGAAAACGCGCATGAGAGAAACCCTCGACAGTTGATGCCTCGCATGGTCGACGCAGAATCCATCCCGGTGTAGTAGTGACCATATCCAGGTATGGCGGCTAACAGGATGAACAACGTCTTTCCCCTTCCCTCCGCGCTGCCTCCGTCCGAGCGTCCTGCCTCCGAGCTTCCGACAGCGCCCGTGCAGGCGACCAGGGACAACGTGCTCGGCGCCTACCTGCGTGATCGCCGCGAGCGGCTCGATCCCGCTACCTTCGGCCTGCCGATGACGCGCCGGCGCACGCCCGGCCTGCGTCGCGAGGAGGTCGCGCAACGCGCCCATGTGAGCCCGACCTGGTACACGTGGCTGGAGCAGGGCCGCGGCGGTGCGCCGTCGGAGGTCGTGCTCGAGCGCATCGCCACCGCCCTGCTGCTGACCGACGTCGAGCGCGAACATCTCTTCCAGCTCGCCTTCGGTCGCGCGCCCGAGATCCGTGCGCCGGAAGCCGTCGGCATCACGCCGCGGCTGCAGCGCGTACTGGATGCGCTCACGCTGAGCCCGGCGATCGTGAAGACGACGATGTGGGACGTCGTCGGCTGGAACCGCGCGGCGACCGCCGTGCTCACCGACTACAGCGCGCTGCCACCGGAGCAGCGCAACATCGTGAAGCTGATCTTCTGCAACCCGCGCGTGAAAGCGGCGCAGGACGATTGGGACAGCGTCGCGCGTTTCGTCGTGGCCGCGTTCCGCGCGGACTCCGCGCGCGTCGCCGATACGGCCAGGGTCGAGGCGTTGGTGCGCGAGGTCAGCGCGCTCAGCCCCGAGTTCGCGAAGTACTGGCGCGAGCACGACGTGTCGGCCTTTGGCGAAGGCGTGAAGCGGCTGCGCCATCCCGTCGCCGGCTTGATCGCGTTCGAGTACTCGGCTTTCTCCGTCGATCAGCGGCCGGATCTTGGCATGGTGGTCTATCAGCCGGCGACGCGCGACGACGAGGAGCGCGTGCGCCGGCTGTTGAATCTCCAGGAGCTCGCCTCGAGCTGAGGTTCCGCGGCGCGCAGACGCTCACGACATCACGGCATCACGGCAGGAACAGCGCCTTCTCTTCCTCGAACACCTGCTGGAGGTGGTCCGCCACCGTGCGGATCGCCCGGTCCTTGCGGTCCTGGCCGCGGATCAGCAGCCACATCTCGCGCGGATCGCGCACCGGTTCCAGCGCACACGCGCGCAGTCCCGGGACCTGCCGTCCGATGTAATGCGGCAGCACCGCGAGCCCCGCGCCGGTCCTCGCCGCGATCGCCTGCGACATGTGGTTGTTGGCGCGGAACGCCACCCGGGCGCGCGGGAAGCGCTGCGCCAGCCACAGCGCATCGGGCATGTCGGCGCTCTCCTCGTCGAAGCCGACGAACACCGGGTCCGCGCCGGCCTCCGTGGCCTCGCAGACCGCCGGCGTGCCGTAGAAGCCGAAGCCCATCGTGCCCAGCGGCTTCACGATGAAGTCGCCATCCTTCGGTCGCGTGAGGCGCACCGCGATGTCCGCCTTGTGCCGGTCGAGGCTCACCGCCCGCAGGTCCGTCGCGAGGTCGAGATCCAGGCCCGGATGCAACACCGCCAGCCGCGCCATCCGGTCGATCAGGAACCCCTGCGACAGCGCGGGCGGCGCGTTCACCCGCACCAGCCCGCGCACCGCGCCCTCGTCGCCGCCCTCGCGCGCGAGCGCCTGCGCGGCGGACTCCATGTCGCTCGCCGCCGAGAGCGCGCGCCGTCCCGCCGCCGTCAGCACATAGCCGTCAGGCCGGCGATCGACGAGCTTCTCGCCGAGGCTGTCCTCCAGCGCCTGGATGCGCCGCGAGATAGTCGCGTGATTGACCGTCAGCGCCCGCGCCGCGGCCGACAGGCTGCCGTGCCGCCCGAGCGCGAGGAACACGCGCAGGTCCTCCCAGTCGACGCCCCCGCGGAACCCTGTGCGTTTTTGATCAGCCATTGAGACAGGATAGCGGCTACCGCCCGGAAGGGCCGGCTCCTAACCTTGCGTCCAACGCCGAACGATCTCCACCACCCGACGCGGCGTCCCGACCCACCCGGATCCTCCGAATCCCGCATGAACAGGAGCCTTTCCATGTCCACGACTTCCAACACCGCCGCCCGCAAGGTCGCCATCGTCACCGGCGCCTCGCAAGGCATCGGCGCCGCGCTCGTCGCCGCATATCGCGCACAGGGCTACGCCGTCGTCGCCAATTCGCGCCACATCCAGCAGGGCGACGACGCCGACGTGATCGCCGTCCCGGGCCACATCGGCGACCGCCTCGTCGCGCAGCGCGTCGTGCAGACGGCGCTCGACCGCTTCGGCTGCATCGACACGCTGATCAACAACGCCGGCATCTTCATCGCCAAGCCCTTCACCGAATACACGCCGCAGGACTTCCAGGACGCGTTCTCCGTCAACGTCGCGGGCTTCTTCCACGTCACGCAGCTGGCGCTGCCGCAGATGCTGCAGCAGAAGAGCGGCCACGTCGTCCAGATCACGACCACGCTGGTCGATCAACCGATCACCGGCGTGCCGGCCGCGCTGGCCAACCTGACCAAGGGCGGGCTGGACGCGGTGACGCGCTCGCTGGCGATCGAGTACGCCAAGACCGGCGTGCGCGTGAACGCGGTGCGTCCCGGCGTGATCAAGACGCCGATGCACGCGCCGGAGACGCACGAGTTCCTCGCCGCGCTGCACCCGATGGGCCGCATGGGCGAGATCAGCGAGATCGTCGAGGCCGTGCTGTACCTGGAGCGCGCCGGCTTCGTCACCGGCGAGCTGCTCAACGTCGACGGCGGCCAGCACGCCGGCCGCTGAGCAAGGTCTCTTCGCGTCTCAGCCAACGAAGGAGCCACCATGCCTTACGTCAACATCAAGGTGACCCGCGAGGGCACCGCCCCCGGCGCCAGCGCCACCACGCCCGAGCAGAAGGCGGCCCTGATCCAGGGCGTCAGCGACCTGCTGTTCGAGGTGATGGGCAAGCCGCATCACATGACCTTCGTCGTCATCGACGAGGTCGAGCTGGAGAACTGGGGCGTCGGCGGCCTGCCGACGACGGAATTCCGCCGCCGGCAGGCCGGGACGCCGGGCTAGGGAGGCCCTGGAGACCGGTTCAACCGCCATTGATCCTCACCCGCAGACTAGGCAGGCCCGTCGCAACAGCCCATCCCTAGGACCTCACGGCCCCCTAGGTTGGCGTCCCTCGTTCGACCAGCGGCCGGGGGTCACAGCACCGCGTAGCGGCCGGGCTTGTGGTTGACGGCGATGAAGAGATTCATCACCACCGCGGCGAGCACCGAGTACGCCACCCGCTCCGGATCCACGACGGTGAGCGCGAGCAGCACGATGGCGCAGTCCATGGCCATCTGCACCTTGCCGGCGCGCCAGCCCTTGGCCTTCTGCAGGTAGAGCGACACGATGGTCGCGCCGCCGAGGCTGGCGCGATGCCGCGCCAGGAACAGGCAGCCCGAGCCCAGCAGCGCGCCGCCGAGCACCGCGGCGTAGGCCGGGTGGATGCGGTCGATGGCGAAGAGCTTGGGCGAGAACTCGGTCAGCACCGACAGCAGCGCGATCGAGACGAAGGTCTTGATCGTGAACTCGCGGCCCATGCGGGTCCAGGCGAACCAGTAGAACGGCAGGTTGATGACGAAGAACAGCTTGCCCAGGCTGATGCCGGTCGCGTAGTGCAGCACGAACGCAGCGCCGGCGGTGCCGCCGGTCAGCAGCCCCACCTGCGCGAACAGGATCAGCGCCAGCGAGACGAACAGCGTCCCGGTGAAGATCGCCTGCGCGTCCTCGAAAGCCGTGTGGGAGCGGATCGCCAGGTCGGCGAGCGGCTCCGCGACGATCATGGAAGCGGGCGGTGTGGTGTCGTCAGGTGTGGCGCTCATCCCGGGCACGAAGCAGAAAGCGTGCCCAGGAGTGTCGCAGCACAGCGGCGCGGCGTCAGCGCGAATCCTTATGCGCAAGCCGATGAGCGGCGGCGACTTCGCGCCGCGGCACGCCGCGACCGCTCAGCGACCCTGCGCCTTCAGCCGCGCGTCCAGGCGTGAGAACACGCGTCGCGCGTTGCCTTCATAGACCAGGTGGCGTTCCTCGTCGTTGAGGTGCGGCGTGGCGGCGATGTAGCGCTTGGTGTCGTCGAAGTAGTGCCCGGTCTCGGGATCGATGCCGCGCACCGCGCCGATCATCTCGGAAGCGAACAGCACGTTCTTCACCGGGATCACCTTCGTCAGCAGGTCGATGCCCGGCTGGTGGTAGACGCAGGTGTCGAAGAAGATGTTGTTCAGCAGATGCTCGTCGAGCAGCGGCTTCTTGAGCTCCTGCGCGAGTCCGCGGAAACGGCCCCAGTGGTAGGGCACCGCGCCGCCGCCGTGCGGGATCAGGAACTTCAGCGTCGGGAAGTCCTTGAACAGGTCGCCGGTCAGGCACTGCATGAAAGCGGTCGTGTCCGCGTTCAGGTAGTGCGCGCCGGTGGTGTGGAAACACGCGTTGCAGCTGGTGCTGACGTGGACCATCGCGGGGATGTCGAGCTCGACCATCTTCTCGTAGAGCGGGTACCAGTGGCGGTCGGTCAGCGGCGGGCTCGTCCAATGGCCGCCGGACGGATCCGGGTTGAGGTTGATGCCGACGAAGCCGTAGTCCTTGACGCACTTCTCGAGTTCCGGGATGCAACTCGCCGGGTCGACGCCGGGGCTCTGCGGGAGCATCGCCGCGCCGACGAAGTGTTCGGGGAAGAGCTCGGCGACGCGCGCGCAGAGCTCGTTGCAGATGGCGGCCCAGGTGGCCGAGGTCTGGAAGTCGCCGATGTGATGCGCCATGAAGCTGGCGCGCGGGCTGAAGATGGTGAGGTCGGAGCCGCGCTCCTTCATCTTCTTGAGCTGGTTGGTCTCGATCGACTCGCGCAGCTCGTCGTCGGAGATCTTCAGATCGCTGGCCTTCGGGGCCTGCGTCGGATCCTTCAGACCTGCGATCTGCAGGTCGCGCCAGGCGCCGAGCGCGGCAGGAGCGGTGGTGTAGTGACCGTGGACGTCGATGATCATGGGGCTCTCTGGTTCGATGCGAACGACCGTGGCATGGCGCTGCCCTGCCGTGCCGACTCCGGCGGATTGTGGAGAGCCGAGGCTCGTCGTCCAAGTTATGGCTTGGACTAGCTGCTATTCAGTTCCGGCATGGCGGAAGTGCTGCAACCTTCTTGCCCCCTCTCCCGCTTGCGGGAGAGGGTGAGGTGAGGGCCAGCGGCGGCGGCAGTGCTGAAGCGTCAAGCGCGACCGTGCGTGATGACGTAGGCCGCGCGATGCAGATGCGCCATGAAGTGCCTGACCGCCGGCTTCACCGCCGCGTCGTTGCGCGCCATCGCGCCCAGCGTCAGGCGCAGCGGTGCCTCCTTCACGGGCACCACCTGCAGGTACTGGCTCGCGAACGGATGCGCCGCGATCTGCCGCGGCAGCAGGCCCACGCAGTTGCCGCTGGCGATCACGGACAGCAGGCCCAGCGTCGAGTTCACGACCGCGCCAGCGGGCGGCGCCGGCAACCCGTTCGTCTCGAAGAGCGTGCGCGCCAGGCCGGTCGCCTCGGTCGCGCCGGTGTAGACCCAGCGCGCCTCCGCCAGGTCCGCCAGATGCTTCGACCGCGCCAAGGCATTGCCCTTGCGCACCACGACCACCATGTCGATCGGCATCAGTGATTCGACCGTGCATTCGCCGCGCGGCAGGTGCTCGGGCAAGGGGCCGAGCGCGATGTCGACCTCGCCCTTGCGCACGCGGGTGAGCTGCGCGATGTAGAGCTCCTCGACGATGCGCAGCTGGATGTCGGGGAACTCCGCGCCGAAGGTGCGCAGCGCCTCGGGCACCAGCAGCATCACCGCCAGCGGCACCGCGCCTATCGTCAGCGAGCCCGTCATGCGGCCACTCAGCTGCTGGATCTGCTCGCGGGCGTGCGACAGCTCGCGATCCGCGGCCAGGGCGCGCTCGTACAGGACCATGCCCTGCGCGGTGGCCAGCACGCCGGTGGTCGAGCGCAGCAGCAGCGTCGTGGCGAGCTCGCGTTCCAGCTCCCGGACCATCTTCGTCAGCGCGGGCTGCGACACGCCCACGCGACGCGCCGCCGACCGCAGGCTGCCTTCCTCCACCGCGGCGACCAGCGCCCGCAAGTTCGTGAGCTTCATGCGGGCGGATGATAACGAGCGGTTATCGCCCCCCTCGTTGCGCCATCTATCGGTGGCGCGGGCCGCTGCCTAGAGTCGCGCCGTTTTCTGGACAACACCGACAAACGAGGAGACATTGCGATGACAAGAAATGGGATTCCTGCGGCCGCGCTGGTCGCTGCCGGCGCGCTCTGCGGCCTTATGCACGCGCCGGTCCAGGCGCAGTCGGCGAGCTCGACCAACGTGCAGATCTACGGCCTGCTCGATGTGCCGGTCGAGTACCTGAACAACGTCGGCGCGGCCGGCGCGAGCCTGACGCGGATGCCGGGCCTGAGCGGCGGTTATGCGCCCTCACGGCTGGGGTTCCGGGGCACCGAGGACCTGGGCGACGGACTCAAGGCGGTGTTCACGCTGGAGATGGGCATAGGCGCCGACAGCGGCACGCTCAACCAAGGCGGCCGCGCGTGGGGCCGCCAGGCCTACGTCGGGCTGCAGGGCGGCTGGGGCACGATCAGCCTCGGGCGACAGTACTCGATGCTGTTCTGGTCGCAGACCGACGCGGACATCCTCGGCCCGGCGATGTTCGGCTCTGGCTCGCTGGACAGCTACCTGCCGAATGCGCGCGTGGACAACGCGATCGCCTATCGTGGCCAGTTCAACGGCTTCACCGTCGGCGCGACCTGGAGCCCCGGCCGCGACGCGGTCAACGCGGGACCGAGTCCGTCCGGCACCAACTGCGCGGGCGAGAACGCGGCCGACAAGAACGCCTGCCGGGAATGGTCGGCGATGGTCAAGTACGACACGCCGGTGTGGGGTCTGGCGGCGGCGGTCGACGAGATCCGCGGCGGCGCCGGCGCTTTCGCGGGTCTGACCAGCAGCGCGATGAAGGATCGCCGCAGCACGGTGGCGGGCTGGTTCAAGACCGGCGACTGGAAGCTGGCGGCGGGGTTGATCGCGCGCCGCAACGACGCCAGCCTCGCCACGCCCAAGAGCAATCTCTGGTACGCCGGTGCCACGTGGTCGCTGACCCCGAGCTGGGGGCTCGACGCGCAGGTGTTCAAGCTCGACTACAAGAACAGCGCCAACGAGGCGACCTTGTGGGCGGTGCGCGGCACCTACTTCCTGTCCAAGCGCACGTCGGTCTATGCGACGGCGGGCCGCATCGACAACGACGGCACGCTCGCGCTGGGCGTCAGCAACGCGGCCGCGGCGGCGGGCAGCACGCCGGTGGCCGGCGGCTCGCAGACGGGGCTGGGCATGGGGATCCGGCACGCGTTCTGAGGTCCGCAGCAGCAACGCCGACGTAGGATGTCCCGTCCTACTCCCGGCAGCCCATCAACAGATGAAGTTCTTCACCCCAGCGTGGCGGGACGCCGCCGGCGATCCCGACTTCGCCGTGTTCCGTCAGTACGACAGCTATCTCGCGTCCGTCCGACATCGGCTTCCTGACGACCTGCTGCGCCTGTGGGACGACTACACGCTGCACGACGCCCGCATTGTGGCAGTCGACACGGACGTCCAAGGACAACAGCTCTCGCTCACGCTGAACGGTTGGGACCAACCGTTGCGGCATCCAATGCGCTATGCAATGACGTTCATCGGCGTGACCGCGGGCGGTACCCTGCCTGAAGGCATCTCGATCGAAGCACTCGAAGACCTCGGCTACTTCGAGATGGAGGCGCTGGAGGCGGGCATCGAGTTCCGCATGCTCTTCGTGTCGGGCATCGAGTGGCGCATCCGTTGCCGGGATGCCACCGTCGACATGGCGCCGCGGACGCTCAGGCCTTGAACGTCATCCAAGGCCTGAGCTTCGCGACGCCCTCGACGAGCGCCGCGCTCGTCTGCGCATCGATGACGGGCCCGATCGGCTTGTAGGCCTCAGGCGCTTCCTCGATGCGACGCGACGACGCCGGCAAGACCTGCCCCGAGCGCATGCGTTAAAGTCCCGCGCCCATCGCCCGCAGCGTTCCGCTCGACGCGGAGCGGGTGCAAGTGGGTGCAAGCGGGTTTCAGGAAGCGGGCCTCCAAGGGTCGAAGGGAAGCAGTTGTGAATGTGCAGGACACCGATGTCGTGATCATTGGCGCGGGCGCCGCGGGGCTGATGTGCGCCGCGCTCGCGGGCCAGCGCGGCCGCCGCGTGCTGCTCGTCGACCACGCCAACAAGGCCGGCAAGAAGATCCTCATGTCCGGCGGCGGCAACTGCAACTTCACCAACCTGTACACCGAGCCGGCCAACTTCCTCTCGGAGAACAAGCACTTCTGCAAGTCGGCGCTGGCGCGCTACACGCAGTGGGACTTCATCGCGCTGGTCAACAAGCATCAGATCCCGCACCACGAGAAGAAGCTCGGCCAACTGTTCTGCGACAACAAGTCCATCGACATCCTGCGCATGCTGCTCGCCGAGTGCGCCGAGGTCGGCGTGACGCCGATGCTGGACACCACCGTCGAGACGATCGAGAAGACGGAGACGGGCTACGCGCTCGCGACCACCGCGGGACCGATGCGCTGCCAGTCGCTGGTGATCGCCACCGGCGGGCTGTCGATCCCGACGATGGGCGCGACGGGCTTCGGCTATCAGGTCGCGAAGCAGTTCGGCCACACGCTGCTGCCCACGCGCGCGGGGCTGGTGCCGTTCACGATCACGGACCAGCTCAAGGACTTGTGCAACGAGCTCAGCGGGACCTCGGTCGACTGCCTGGTCAGCTGCAACGGGAAGAGCTTCCGCGAGAACATCCTGTTCACGCACCGCGGCCTGAGCGGCCCGGCGATCCTGCAGATCTCGTCGTACTGGCTGCCAGGCCAGGCGGTGGAGATCAACCTGCTGCCCGACCTCGACGTGCCGGGCTGGCTCGCGCAGCAGCGCAACGACCGACCCAATGCGGAGCTCAAGACGCTATTGGCGGAGCTGTTCACGAAGAAGATGGCGACGCTGATCGGCGAGCAATGGTTCGAGTCCAAGCCGATCAAGCAGTACACGCACGCGGAACTCGAGCAGATCGCCGAACGCCTGTCCACGTGGCAGGTCGTGCCTGCGGGCACCGAGGGCTACCGCACGGCGGAGGTCACGCTGGGCGGCGTCGACACCAAGGAGGTGTCGTCCAAGACGATGGAGTCGTTGAAGGCGCCGGGGTTGTACTTCATCGGCGAGGTGCTCGACGTCACCGGCCATCTGGGCGGTTTCAACTTCCAGTGGGCGTGGGCGTCGGCGAACGCGGCGGCGCAGTTCGTTTGAACGGCTGATTGACCTCCATAAGCACGACTCCTCTCGGTCTCGCGCCCACATTCTTCAGTCACCTGCGGCGATCGATTCACACATTGAAGGTCGCGAACTCACGACGAACGCAGCACGTTCTGCTTGACCTGCGCATCCTTTGATCACGCGCAAGATCGCAGGAGTCCTTCATCGGAAACATGACCGGCCCATCATCCCCAGGGCCGCCAAGTCATGTGCAGTTCAACGCTGGAGGGCGAGCCGCGCCCTGTTCAAGAAGACTCTCCCTTCATCGATGTGCCGATCGCTAATCACCTTGACGTTGTTCGAGCTCACCATCGGTTCAAGAACGTCATACGCGGAGGAGACACATGGGATCTCTCGCATCTGGACCCTCTCGCGTTCCGCATCGATCCAGGGCTTGGCTTTGAAGTGACCGTCGTCGTCGCATTCTCGAGTCACTGTTTCACACGATCGATCTCGCGCGATGGACGACGCCGCCGCGAGATTCCCACCACGGAACTGTTCGACGACGGCCGCGAAATACGCGTGCTTTGCGAACGTCGGTATGAGCTCTCGAAGCGACATCTGCCGGAAATCATTCGAGAGCTACGCAAGCGAACAATTCAGATCGCTCGCGACTACCCTCAGAACTTCGTGACCACGAAACCCGTCGAAGGGTCCGATGAGCGAGGCCAGCAGTACATCGTCTTCTTTGAAGTGACGCGTGACAACAAGCGGAAGGGCCGCCTGCTCCTGCAAGTGCAATCCGCGTATGCGGTTGACTTCTCTGCGTATGAACGGTTCCGTGTGCGACGCCGAATTTCGTTTCTCAATCTCCTGAGGGCCACCACCCTTCGGCGAAAGATTTCAGGCTAATCGACCGGCACAAAGACAGACGGCCCCCGAAGGGGCCGCCGCGATGCGGGGTTCTCTGTCGCATTGCTGCGAATAACCAGTTCAACTGGAACCCGATGACTCGGGTGGCGCTGCCCATCACACCTCGCCCAGGCAGATCTTGAGCTTCGCAGTCTAACGAGCTCGATGCGCCCCCGCAAGATTCCCGCGTGACAACCGTCAAGGTTCCGCGTGTCGCCTTGTCACACAGCCTCGCGAAGATCTCCCGCTTTCACGCATCGAGGCTCGCCATGCGAACGATCGCTCTGCTGCTCGCCATCTGCGCGTCCTGCGCCACCTCCGCGAACGCTCAAACGCCCGCCGCCGCAACACCCGGCACCTCGCTCAAGGCGACCGCCTGCGTCGAGACCGACCGCATGATGGACTGGCGCGAGATCACCTGCGCCCTCCCCGCCGGGACGACGCCCAAGCGCTTCAGCTTCCGCGCGATGTTCACCGGCGGGCATGACGACACCTCGGCCAGCATCGCACCGGAACTCGACGGCCAGCCGTTCGCCTGCGGCGAGGGCAGCAAGCTCAGCCTGTTCGGCGAGGACGGCAATGTCAGCGTGTTCTGTCAGTTCGACCGGTCCGCGCTCCCCGCCGCCGGCGCCAAGCTGAAGGTGCTGATCAAGTGGAACCACGCCGAGTTCGCCGACTACGAGTTCAGCGCCGAGTGACCCGCGCCCGCTCGTCCGGGAGTGACGAATAGCCGGGTACGCTGCCTCCCGTTCCAATCGACGCCTCGTCGACCAGGGAGAGCACATGACGAAGACGACCCGAGCCGCCCGCGCGCTGCCCATCCAGCGCCGGACCTTGCTCGCTGCCGGCGTGGCCGGTTGGATGACCGCCTCGCCGGTCTTCGACGCTGTCGCGGCGACGGCGAAGACCACGTACGGCGCCGCCGACTTCGACGCGTGGGCCGAGCGCACCGCCGCCGCGCGCATGAAGAGCCTCCCCGAGCATGCGACCCGCATGCAGTACTTCGAAGGCCCCACGCAGGACCGGCTGGACGGCCGATGGGACGACCTCTCGCGGGCATCGGCGCTCGCCGACCTGGCCCGCGACCGCCGGGCGCTGGCGGAGCTCGACCGGTTCCCGCGCGAGTCGCTGACCCCGACGCAGCGCACCTCCGCCGCGCTCATGGCCTGGGCCCTGCAGCAGGACGTGGCCGAGGCGGCGTTCTTCGATCACCACTACGTCTTCGAGCACATGGAAGGCGTGCACGTCGGGCCGATCACCTTCCTCGTGCAGGAGCACCCGATGCGCGGCGCGCGCGACGTGCGCAGCTTCCTGAGGCGGATGGAAGGCCTGGCCGCGCTGATGGACCAGGGCATCGCCCGCGCCCGCGCGGCGCAGGTCAGGGGCGTGCTGATGCCGCGGTTCATCACCGCCACGACGATCGGCCAGATCGAGCAGTTCGTGGCCGTGCCGCCGGCCGCGAATCCGCTGGTGATCTCGCTGACCGAACGCATGGCCGCGCTGCCCGACCTGGACGACGCCGCCCGCCGTCGCGTCCGCGCGCGGGCCGAGACGATCGTCGCGAAGTCGATCGCGCCGGCATGGAAACGCGGTCTGGCGCTGATGCGCGAGCAACTGCCGCTGACCACCGATGATGCCGGCGTCTGGCGCCTGCCCGATGGCGACCGGTTCTACGCCGCGCGCCTGCGCGCCAACACGACGACCGAACTCACGCCGGCCGAGATCCACGCCATCGGACTGAAGCAGGTCGCCCGCATCGAGGGCGAGATGGACGGCCTGCTGCGGCAGCTCGGGTATGCCGACGGCACGATCGAGCAGCGCTTCCGCAAGATGGACGCCGACCGCCAGCCCACGGGCGCCGCGCCTCAGGGCGAGCTGCTGGACCGCTACACCGCCTACCTGCGCGACGCCGAGACGCGCGCCCGCCTGATCTTCGACGTGATGCCGAAGGCGCCCGTCGAAGTCCGCCGCGAGCCCGCTCTGACCGAGCCCACCGCCTCCGCGCACTACACCACCCCGGCGCCCGACGGCTCGCAGCCGGGCGTGTTCTGGGCGCCGCTCGCGGGGCCGACCTATGAGATCGCGGACATGCGCACGCTGGTCCACCACGAGGCGATCCCGGGTCACCACTTCCAGCTGGCGATCCAGATGGAGGCGAAGGAGCTGCCCTACTTCCGCCGTCGCGCCGCGTTCATGGCGGGCTCGGCTTATGTGGAGGGCTGGGCGCTCTACTCGGAGCAACTGGCCGTGGAGAACGGCTGGTATGACGGCGATCCGGTGGGGCACCTCGGCCAGCTGTACGGCGCGCTGTTCCGCGCGCGCCGCCTGGTGGTCGACACGGGCCTGCATGCGATGAAGTGGACGCGCCAGCAGGCCATCGACTACGGCATCACGCCGCAGGAGGTCGACCGCTACGTCACCTGGCCGGGCCAGGCCTGCGCGTACATGCTTGGGCGGCTGCGCATCGAGGCGCTGCGCGAGAAGGCGCGCCAGCAGCTGGGCGACCGCTTCGAGATCAAGCAGTTCCACAACACCGTGCTGCTGACCGGCGATGTGCCGTTGACGGTGCTCGAGCAGGTGGTGGACGCCTGGGTCGACAGCCGCCGCAGCGCCGGCTCGGGGTCGGCCAACGCCGCGCCCTGAACACGCCCAGGACGCATCCGCCTCAGCGGGCGCGTCTCAGCGGTCGCGTGTCACAAGCGCCCTGTCGCCATCGGCGCATGGCGCGCCATCAGTTCCTCGATCCAGTCCATGAACACGCGCAGCTTCGCGCTGACGTGCCGATTGGGCGGGTACGCGAGGTACATCGGCATCGGATCCATGTCCCAGTCCGTAAAAAGCGGCACGAGCTCGCCGCGCGCCGCATGCGGGTCGGCCATGTAGCGAGGCAGCCAGAGCACACCCATGCCGGCGAGTCCTGCCGCCAGATAGGCGTTGCCGTCGTCGGCCGCCACGACATAGCGGCCTCGCGCCTCCACGGTCTCGTCGCCGCGCCGCATCTCGATGGACATCACGGTGCCCTTGCTGGCGCGCAGGAAACCGACGATGCGGTGATGGGGATCCTCGATCTCGCCCGGATGAGCCGGCGTGCCGGCAACCTTCAGATAACCGGGCGACGCAAAGACGCCGAGCTGCAGATCCCCGACGCGCCGCGCGATCAACGACGGCACGGTGACCTCGCCGCCGCGCAGCACCGCATCGACGTTGTCGCCGATCACGTCGACGATGCGGTCGCTCACGCCCATGTCGAGCTGGATCTCCGGATGCCGCGCATGGAAGTCGGGCAGCGCCGGCATCAGCACCATGCGCGCGAAGGGGCTCGGCACGTCGACGCGCAGCCGCCCGCGCGGCGTGCTCGTCGCATCCGACAGCGCCGTATCGGCGTCGTCGAGCTCCGCGAGCACGCGCACGACGCGCTCGTAGTACGCGGCGCCGTCCGGCGTCACGCGCACCTGCCGCGTGGTGCGATGCAGCAGCTTGACGCGCAGCCTCGTCTCCAGCTGCTGCACCAGCTGCGTCACCGTGGTCTTGCTCATGTGCAGCGTCTGGGCCGCCTTGGTGAAGCTGCCCGCCTCCACCACGCGGGCGAAGGCCTGCAGCGCGTCGAATCGATCCATGTCGCCGGATTGTCTGGAGAAACCAATCAGTCATTGTGCGACCTGCCGGCAGGAGGGGTGGCACTTGCCTTGCTCCCTGCCAAGGGCAACCATGGGCCGTCGTCCAGTGCGCCGGCCTGCCCTCGAAAGGAGATACCCCATGACCGTCCATCCCGCCCGTGTGATCTCCGAGACGATCGATGTCGACGCCGACACGGTCTACGACTTTGCCTGCGCCCCGGACCGCTTGCCGCTCTGGGCCTCCGGGCTTGCGACCGGCATCCGGCAGGAGGCCGACGGCTGGTTCGCCGAATCGCCGATGGGCCGCATCCGTGTGGAGATGGCGCCGCGCAACGCGTTCCGCGTGCTCGACCACGACGTGACGCTGCCGGACGGCCAGCGCTTCCACAACGCGATGCGCATCACGCCGTCCGGCAACGGCTGCGTCGCGGCCTTCGTGCTGCTGCGCATGCCCGGCGTGACCGATGAAGCCTTCGAGAACGACGCGGCGCATGTGGCGCGCGATCTGGGGACGCTCAAGGCGTTGGTGGAGAGGGGTGGCGGCCACCCGGGCTGACCGCCTTTCACACCGTATGCACCGCACATCAGACGCAGCGCCGTTGACCCCCTTGAGCGCGGATGGCGGTCGCCATCCGGCAGCAGTAGATTCCGTGCATCGAGTGCCCGGAGACTTCGCCATGCGTTCACCCATCGCCGCCACCGCCTTGCTGCTGACCTTGCTTTCGTCGCTCGCATCGCCGCCGGCGCATGCCGAGGAGGCCCAGTTGGAGCGCTTGAGCTGGCTCGCCGGCTGCTGGGCCGCGGAGAAGGGTGAGCCCGGCTCGGTCGAGCACTGGCTGCCGCTGGCCGGCGGCACGATGCTCGGCATCGGCCGCACGGTGAAGAACGGGCGCACCGTCGAGCATGAGTTCCTGCAGATCCGCCTCAACGCCGAAGGCCAGGTCGTGTACATCGCGCTGCCGTCCCGGCAGAAGGAGGCAACCTTCGTCGCGACCTCGATCGGCGAGCGCGCGGTCACGTTCGAGAACCCGGCGCACGACTTCCCGCAACGCATCCTCTACAAGGCCGTCGGCGAGACGGGACTCGCGGCCCGCATCGAAGGTCAGAGCAACGGCACGACGCGGGGCATCGACTTCCCGATGAAGCGCGTCGCCTGCGAGCCAGCGAAGGCGCCGTGAAGCGCCGTGAAGCGCCGTGAAGCGCCGTAAGGCGCAAGGAGACGATCCCATGGACCGATTCACCGGCGGCTGCCTCTGCGGCGATGTCCGCCTCGTCGCGACGGGCCGTCCCTACCGGGTCGGGCTCTGCCATTGCCTCGACTGCCGCAAGCACCACGGCGCGCTCTTCCACGCGTCTGCGATCTACTCGCTGGACGCGGTCACCCTCTGGGGCGACACCCACGAGTTCCGCGGCCGGCACTTCTGCCCCCGCTGCGGATCGTCCGTCTTCTCCCGCAGCGGTGACGAGATCGAGGTCCACCTGGGCGCGCTGGACGCGCCCGACCAGCTGATGCCCACCTACGAACTCTGGACCGTGCGCCGTGAGGCCTGGCTGCCGCCGTTCCCGATCGCCCGGCACTACGAGCGCGATCGCGATCCGGAAAGCCGCTCCGAGGACCCGTGAACAGGGCTCAGCCGGCCCACCGGCCTCCTCCGGATTGAGGATGCGACCCGCCGACGATCGCCCTACAAGCCATCCATCGGGCAATCTCCACGGAGTCCGCGATGGCACACACCGAACGCATCACCGACGGTCCCTCGCCTGGAGCCGGCGAGCCCAGGAGCGCCTTCGTGCTGACGGCCACCCAGGCCCAGACCGCCAAGGCCCTCGTCAACATCTTCGAGACCAGCGCCGTGCTGGGCCGCTACGACCAGGTCACGCTGATCCCCGGCGACACCGGTCACCTGACCTACGGCCGCTCGCAGACCACGCTCGGCTCGGGTCTGCTGCACGACCTGCTCGCCCAGTACGCGGCCAACCCCGGCGCTCGATTCTCCAGACGCCTGGCGCCCTTCCTGGCGCGCACCGCGGCGCTGGACCTGTCGCTCGACACGGACGCGACATTCGCCAACGTGCTGCGCGCCTGCGGCGACGACCTGGTGATGCGCGAAACGCAGGACGTGTTCTTCGACACACGCTACTGGACCCCGGCCGTCGACGCGGCCCGCAAGCTCGGCCTGACCCTGCCGCTGTCGTTCGCCGTCGTCTACGACAGCCGCGTGCACGGCTCGTGGGACCGGCTGCGCGACGAGACGACCGAGAAGGACGGCAGCCTCCAGAAGCAAGGCGAGCGCGGCTGGATCCAGGCCTACGTCAGGCGCCGCATGAACTGGCTGGCCACCAGCGCGCGCGAGGACCTGCGCGCCACCGTCTACCGCATGGACGCCTTCCAGCGCCTGATCGACCAGGATCGCTGGGGCCTGGCCTTGCCCCTGGTGGTGCGCGGGCTGGAGATCTCCCCCGCGACGCTGTCCGAGCCGCCGCCCGGCTGCTACGCCGGACCGGCGCCCGGCACACGGCCGGTGGCGGTCACCTCGCCGCTCACGCGCGGTCTGGACGTGCGCCTGCTGCAACTGGCACTCTCCGACGCTGGCGAGCCGGTGAAGGCCGATGGCGTGTTCGGCGACCAGTCCGCGAAATCACTGGCCCGGGTGCAGTCGTCGAAGGGGTTGCCCGCCAGCGGCGTCGCCGATCCGGCGCAGGTCGTGGCGCTGGTGCAGACGGTCTTCGGCTGAGGTCACGCGGGCGCGTCGGCCACCACTCGGCCGCCGAGGAAGCAGCCCAGCACGCCGCCGTCCGGCGCGCGATGGAATCGCACACGGATCTCGGAGCCGTGTCCCATCGCACGCCCCTGATGCATGAGGACTTCCTCGTCGTCCACCGGCACGAGGCCAAGTTCCTTGAGCCCGAACAGCAGGGCCGCCGCGGCAATGCCGGTGGCCGCGTCCTCCGGGTATCCCGACGACTTGGGGAACTGTCGCGCATGGAAGCGGCGCTGCGCCAGCGACTCGACGGCGAAGGGGTAGAGCCCCGTCGAACCGATCTCCTCGCACAACGCCTCCATGCGGGAGAAGTCCGGCCGCAGGCCGTCCAGCGCCGCCACCGAACGCAGCGCCACGAGCGTCTTCACGCGACTGGTGGCGGCGTTCAGCACCGGATGCGGCAGCAGATCGTCGGCGGAAACGCGCAGCACCTCGGCGATGCGCCGCAGCACGTCGGCATCGACCATCGGCTCGACACGGCCCACCGGCTGCGTGATCTCGATGCGCTCAGTGGGCAATCCCACCTCGCGGACGACGCCTTCCACCGGGCCGCTGAGCGTCTCGATCAGCGCGTGCGGCTCGCGCCAGAGTCCCGCTTCCCGCAGGCACCACAGCGCCCCGACGGTCGCGTGGCCGCACATCTCCATCTCATGGCGAGGAACAAAGAAGCGGAACCGGAAGTCGGCTGACGAGCCGGTCTCCGCCGGCAGCACGAAGCCGCTCTCGTGCCCGGCCTCGGCGGCGACGGCGCGCATCTGCTCGTCGCTCATGCCCGCAGCATCGAGCACGATGGGCGCCGGATTGCCGCCGCTGCCGTCCGCGGCGGCGAAGACACGCACCCGACGCGTCATCGACGGGGAAGTCATGCGCGCGCTCATTCCATCACCACGCCGGACGTCTTCACCACGTTCGCCCAGTACGGCACCTGCTGGTTCAAGGTCGCGGCGAACTGCGCCGGCGTGCCCTCGGCCGGCGCGACGCCGCTGCTCTGCAGCGTGGCGACGGTCGTCCGGTTGGCGAGCACCTTGCGCAGCGCGTCGGAGAGCTGCTTCACCACCGCCGGCGGCGTGCCCGCCGGCGCGACGAGCCCGTACCAGAGCTGCGACTCGAAGCCCGCGAGGCCGGCCTCCTTGAAGGTCGGCACCTCGGGCAGCAGCGCGCTGCGCTGCGTCTGCGCGAGCGCCTTGATCCGGCCGCCGCGGATCTGCTGCACCAGCGTCGCCGGGTTGTCGAAGAGCAGGTCGACCTGACCGCCCATGAGCTCGGTCTGCGCGGGCGAGGCGCCCTTGTAGGGGATGTGGACGAGGTCGGTCCGCGTCGCCTGTTTGAACTGCTCGCCGATCAGGTGCGACAGCGAGCCCTGCCCGACCGAGGCGAAGGTCAGCTTGCCCGGCGCGGCCTTGGCGTCGCGGATCAGTTCCGCGAGCGTCTTCGCCGGCAAGGTCGGCCGTGCCACCAGCACGTACGGCGAGAACCCGATCAGCCCGATCGGCGCGAAGCTGCGCAGCGGGTCGTAGCGCGCGCCCTTGACCACGGCGAGGGCCACCGCATGCGTGCTGGTCGTGGCCACGCCCAGCGTGTAGCCGTCCGGCGCCGCATGGGCGACCGCGGCGGAGCCGATCGTGCCGGCGGCACCGGCCTTGTTGTCGATCAGCACCGTCTGGTGCAGTTCCTGCGACAGCGCCGGCGCCAGGCTCCGGATCAGGGCGTCCGTGCCGCCGCCCGCCGGGAACGGCACCACGATGGTGATCGGACGGCTGGGGTAGGCGTCGGCGAGCGCCGGGGCGAGCGGCGCGCACAGGGCGGCCGCACCGAGCAGCAGGAGGAGGGAGCGCTTCATGACGAGTCCTTGGAGGAGGGCGAC